>JAJXVO010000211.1 GCA_021782105.1 bacterium | reverse complement strand
AATGGCTACGCTCCCCAGGTCGTCGTCGTCGATTCCCACCGGGCCGTCGTCGTGAGGCAGAGGCCCGTGGTCATCGTCGGCGAACACGACCCGGTCGTCCGTCGCGATCGCGACGACTGGCGCCGCGACTAATCGCCTTCTTGTTTCCTAGGCGGCCGGTTTCCCCGGCCGCCTTTTTTGTGCCCCGCACCGACGAGGCGGCCAACTAACCCAAATTGCCCCGGTCCAGCTGCTCCAATTTCCGCCTGTCCCCTGTGCGGCGCAATGCGGCACCTTGGCCGCACTCTCTCCGTTTTTGAGCGCAAAGCCTCGGCTCAGTCTCGCATGCGCGGGAACGCCAGTCTCGACTCGCGCCCGCCTTCCCCCGCGCCAGCAACGCCTACCGGAGGCCCCGCGGCGCCCAGTCCCTCTCAATCCGTCACGTCCAACTCGGGCCACTGGGCCAGCTTCCGATGCAGGGTGCGCCGGCTGATGCCCATGAGCTCCGCCGCCTTCGTCCTGTTTCCCCGCGCCTTGATCAAGGCCTCGCGCAGCAGCCTGCGCTCGTTTTCCTCCACGGAAAGCGTCGACGATCCCACCGTCTCCGACGGCACCCCCGCGGCCGACGCCGCCCCAGCGGCACTTCCGCCCATCGGCTGATTCACCGGCATCACCGTCGTGCGATACTTGGGCTCCAGATCGTACTCGGTAAGCTTCCCCCCGCGGTGCAGCACGACCGCGTTCTCCGCAAAGTTGCGCAGTTCGCGAATGTTTCCAGGCCACGGATACGTCTGGAGCGTGCGCAGAGCCCCCGCCTCGAGGACGGGCGCCTCGACGGCGTTTTCCTTCGCGAAGCCGCGAATGAAGTGGTCCAGCAGGATCGGTATGTCCTCCACCCGTTCCCTCAACCGAGGCATTTCGATCCTCACGACGTTGAGCCGGAAAAACAGGTCCTCGCGAAACTTCCCCTCACGAACCAGGCCCTCAAGGCTCCGGTTCGTCGCAGCCACCAGTCGCACGTCCAGCTCAATCAACTTCGCCCCACCCACACGCTCGATCGCCTTCGTCTCCAGAAATCGCAGCAACTTCACCTGCGTGGACGCAGATATCTCGCCAATCTCGTCCAAAAACAGCGTGCCCCCATCCGCCATCTCAAATCGGCCCACCCGCTTCTCCACCGCCCCCGTGAACGCCCCGCGTTCGTGTCCGAATATCTCGCTCTCCAACAGGTTCTCCGCAAGCGCCGCACAGTGCACGGCGATAAACGGACCGCGCGACCTCGGACTCGCCTGGTGGATCGCTTGCGCAATCAGCTCCTTGCCCGTGCCCGACTCGCCCTCGATCAGGATCGTCGCCTTCGACGGAGCCACCAGGCGCACACGATCAAGCGTCTCCTTCAGTCTCAACGAGTGCCCGATGATGTGCTCGAAGCTGAACTTCTCGTCCAGACGCTCGTTCAGGCGCTTCACCTCCACCTCCAGCGTCTTGCTCTTCAACGCCCGCTGGATCAGCAGCTCGAGCCGCTCGATGTTCACCGGCTTCGTCAGAAAATCCACAGCCCCACGCTTCATCGCCTCCACCGCCGATTCGATGCTGCCATACGCGGTCATCATGATCACCGCCGGCCGGTACGCCAGCGCCAGTGCCTTGTCGATGACCTTCAACCCCGATTTTCCAGGCATGCGAAGATCCGTCACGATGACGTCAAACTCCTCCGCATCCATGAGGTTGAACGCTTCGTCGGCATTCGCCGCCACCGTCACGTCATAGCTCTCCACGAGCGCCTGCTGGAGGCCCTCCCGTGTGTGCTTCTCGTCGTCGACGATGAGAACGCTGGGCTGCATGAAGCTTCATTAGACGAAGGTTGCGCGCCCACCGTCAAGGCCGTAGGCCAATCCCCCACCGCCTTCCCGCGCGGTTTCCGAAATCATTCTGTTCAAGCCCAGCCTTCTCGGCTTTGTTCCTGAATGCCCGCCCCGCCATGGCCTCCAAACGACATCCTTCCCTCGACCGCGTGCTTGGGCGCCTCGATACGCTCGACTCGATCAATCTGGCCAACCTCGTCCAGCGGCTCGCGCGCGAACGCAGCCTGTTCGAGGAAATCTTCAACGCACTGCAGGAAGGCGTCCTCGTCATCAGCGCCTCGGGCGTCATCGATTACGCAAACGCCGCCGCCCACCGTCTGATCGGCCTGGGCGAGGGCGAACTCGCCGGAGAAACCCTCTGGCGCCTCGTCCCCGGACTGCGCCCCTCAATCGAACCCGCCCTCGGCGACGATGAAGAGGGCGCGGCCGCCCTCCCAGTCCTCGCCCGCGAATTCGAACTCACCTACCCCGAGCCCAGGACCGTCCGGCTCTACATGGTCCCCTTCTCCGCCGTCGGACGCCCCTCCCCGCGCCGCTTCGCCGTCATCCTCGGCGACGTCACCCGCGAGAAGCAGACCACCGAGCGCCTCATCGAAAACGAACGCACCTCTTCCATCTTCCTCCTCGCCGCCGGCGTCGCCCACGAACTCGGAAATCCCCTCAATTCCCTCACCATCCACCTCCAGCTCATCGAGCGCCGTCTCCGCCGTCTCAAGGCCTCCCGCGATACCGAGGCCCTTTCCGAGTCGATCTCCATCTGCACCGAGGAGGTCAAGCGGCTCGATGGCATCATCTCGAATTTCCTGGAAGCCATCCGCCCCAATCCCCCCGACCTCGCCGAAACCAGCCTCGTCGAGGTGCTCGACGAGGTCCTGCGTTTCCAGCAGCGCGAGCTCAGCGACCGCGGCATCACCGTCGAGGCCGAAACCCCCGCCGACCTCCCCGTCGTCATGGCCGACGTCAATCAGATCAAGCAGGTCTATTTCAATCTCATCAAGAACGCCATGGAGGCCATGCAGCCCGGCGGCTGCCTGCGCATCCGCACGCGCTTCGACGACGAAAACGTGTATCTGATGATCGGCGACACCGGCAGCGGCATCAGGCAGGAGGACCTCGTGCGCATGTTCCAGCCCTATCACACGACCAAGCGCGGCGGCTCCGGCCTCGGGCTCATGATCGTGCGCCGCATCATGCGCGAGCACGGCGGTCAGGTCGGCATCGAGAGCAAGGAGGGCGTCGGCACCGTCGTCACCCTCCAGTTCCCGCGCAAGGACCGCCGCGTCCGCATGCTCTCCGCCCCCGACGCCGAGGCGTAAAAGGAAGCGCAAAGCGCCAGGGCGGAAGCCCCGAGAACCACCCCGGCGGCCGCCCCTATTTTCGCCCGGGCTTCAGGCCCTGCGACGAACCGGTATTCACAGGGATAAACGGGATAAAAGGGATAATACCGCCAACCCCAATCCTCCTATCGCTCCCAGTCTCCGAAGTGCCGCTACCCCATCCCCTTCATCCCCTTCATCCCTGTTAAAACAAGGATCGAAACTCTCCCATACCACGAACCGGTATTCACAGGGATGAACGGGATAAAAGGGATAAAGCCATCGGACCCCTACGGGAATTCGAATCCTGTATCTGTGTTTCGGATCCCCATCCCCTTCATCCCCTCCATCCCTGTTAAAACAAGGATCGAAAGTCTCCCATACCACGAACCGATATTCACAGGGATAAACGGGATGAAAGGGATAATACCTCCAACCCCAATCCTCCTATCGCTCCCAGTCTCCGCAGTGCCGCTACCCAATCCCCTCCATCCCCTCCATCCCTGTTAAATAAATCCAGCTCCCTCCCCGCTTCGTCCCCCTTCACTCCCCCAACAAATCCATCTGCGAGGGATCCTGGCGTTCGCCGCTCATCAGCTTCCTCAAAAACGTGTCGCGATGCTCCGGACATTTCCCATGGCTCAGGATCGCAGTCCGGTGCTCCTCCGTGCCGTAACCCTTGTTCTGCGCGAATCCATACCCCGGATACTTCCTGTCGAGTTCGTCCATCATCCGGTCCCGCGTCACCTTCGCCACGACCGACGCCATCGCGATGCACAGCGAGCGTCCGTCCCCCTTCACGATCCCAAGGTGCGGATACGGAAAATGTTTCAGCGCCAGGCCGTCGATGAGGATCCGTGCGTTCACCCTCGGACGAAAATGCTCCCTGATTTCCAGCGTCGAAAACAGGTCCGGCTCGTCCCCCCGCTCGAAGGATTCCGGCGGATAGATGCACTCCAGCGCGCGCCGCATCGCAAGCTTCGTCGCCCCGAGAATGTTCAGCTCCTCGATCTCCGCCGCCGAGGCCGATCCGACCGTCGCATGCAGCAAGCCCTCCCTGCACAGTCCGTCGATCTCGCCGTACACCGTGTCGCGCTCCCCCGCGGTCAGCTGCTTCGAGTCGTTCACCATCCCAGAACGCAGAACCGCCCAGCGACCCTCCAGAAATCCCTGCGTGACCAGCACCGCACCCGCCACCACCGGCCCCGCAAACGACCCGCGCCCAGCTTCGTCGACCCCGATCAGGCTGTCGTATCCCCTGATCTGTTTCAGGTCGTAGGCGCGCAGTTGACGGCGGACTGGCATGGGCAAAGCCGTTATTCGGTGGCTCCGCGCCGCCACTCGAATTTCTCGCCCGGCTCCTTCAGCGGCAGCTCGTCGAGCTTGCCCGCCGCAGCCACCACCTCGTAGGCCGTCCTGAAGTGCAGCTTCGCGAAATTTCCCAGCGCCTTCGCGCCAAACCGCGTCACGATCGCCGTCGCCTGCTCCTTGACCTTCGCGCTGGCGCCCTTCTGCAGCTTGTCTCCAAATTCGTCCGACAGGAGTTTCATCTGCCGCACAAACTCCGCGCGCGCCACCACCGATGCCGCAGCCACCACCGGATCCTCTTCCGCCTTGGTGCGCATCTTCAGTTCGAAGTTCGCGACGCCCTTCTTCGCCAGCTCGCGCTGCGTGAGCGGCTGCTCCGTGAACTGGTCCAGCAGCCCCCACGGCACCCAGTGCACCTGCAAGGCCTGGCTCAGCGCCGTCGCATGCTGCCACGCCAACAGCCGGTTCAGATTCGCTCCGGGCCGCCCCATCAGCTCGTTGTATTTCGGCATGCCGCAGAAGCAGGTCTTCACCGTGACCCCCGGCGTGCCCTGGATCCGCTTGTCGAGTTCCAGGATTTTGCTGTCCGCAATCGTCTTCGAATCGCGCACGCCTGCCTTCACCCAGTCGCGGATCGCCTCCGCATTCGCAACCACCGTCGCCGCAATCACCGGTCCAAAAAAGTCGCCCTTGCCGCTCTCGTCCAATCCCGCGTGAGCCTCGTACCAGTCCGGATGCAGCACCTCGTCATACCCCAGTTTCACCTGCCCCGTCACCTCCGCTTCCAACGTGTACCGCACGAAATCCTCCGTGCCCTTGCCCGCGATCACAACCTTCCCGCTCGTGTACGCGGAGACGTTGCAGTCGTCTCCCTTGAACGCGAACCGCGTGTACCCTACCTCGAAGGGACGCCAACCCCGCGCAATAAGGATGGTGCGCAGTTTCTCCATCTGCCCGTCATTGAGCTTCAGGGTGTACGTGCTGATCTTTTTGGGCTCTTCGCCGTCGCTGTCCGTCTTTTTGGCCATGGATTCAACCTTTGAAGAAGGGGAATATCGCCCCGGGAAGCTATCCCAAAAACACCCGCACCTTCGAAGGCGGAAGCACGAAGCCCGCCCCTCGCTCCTTGCTTCCACTCAAATGGACCGAGAAGAAAGGGATGCGCTCACTCTGCGGGAATGCCAAGCAGCCCCCGAGGCCGGGCGTACCGCCCATCCCGCCGAGCGTTTTTTTGAGAAACCTCGGTTCCGCAGTCCAAATATGAAGCGGCAAGGCCGCAAGTGTCAGCGGCTTGATCTGGAGTGCGGTGGCTCGACACCGCTTTGCGGACGCCGCTCTCGGCGGCCCCCGGGGGTTGGGAATCCGAAACCCCGGCTACCTTCGGCGAATCCCACCAGAGGGACCGTCGGTCTCCACCGCCCGCGCCGAGGTACCGGAACTCGTTTCTTTCCCCGACTTGCGCGTCCGAGGTTTTCCGCTCCAGTAACGCCATGCCCCCCTCCGCCCGGCTCGCCGCCCATCGCTCCGCCTTCCGCAGCGCGCTGCTCGGCTGGTACGACGAGCGGAAACGCGATCTTCCGTGGCGCACTCACCCCTCGCTCTACAAGACCGTCGTGAGCGAATTCATGCTGCAGCAGACCCAGGTGAAGACCGCGCTGCCGTACTTCGATCGGTGGATACGCGAGCTGCCCGACTTCACCACCCTCGCCGCCGCCTCCGAGGACCGCGTGCTAAAACTCTGGGAGGGCCTGGGCTACTACCGCCGCGCCCGCAACCTCCGCCGCCTCGCGCAGGCACTCGTCGCCATCCACCCGGCTCCCTCCACCGCCGAAGCCTGGGGCGATCTTCCCGGCGTCGGCCCGTACACCGCGGCCGCCATCACCAGCATCGCCTTCGGCGCCGCCGAAGCCTGCGTCGACGGCAACGTCGTGCGCACCCTCGCCCGCCTCACCGCCGATGCCAGGCCGCATCGCAACGGCACTTCCGCCGCCAGGTCCCTCGCCCCCCTCGCCCGCGACCTCCTCGATCCCCACCGCCCTGGCGATCACAACCAGGCAATGATGGAACTCGGCGCCACCGTCTGCCTTCGCCACAATCCGCAGTGCCTCCAGTGCCCCGCCGCCCCCTGGTGCAGCGCCCGCGCTTCCGGCGATCCCGAACGTTTTCCCCTCCTCGCACCCAAGGCCGTCGAACGCATCGAGGTTGTCCGCGCCTGGTGCGAACACGACCGACACCTGCTGCTCCACCGCGCCAAGGGCGAATCCAGGCGC
>JAJXVO010000210.1 GCA_021782105.1 bacterium | reverse complement strand
TCACCAAAGCTCGTCGTGAACTCCCAAGCGCCGCCGGGAACACGAGGCCCTTCTAGGATCCTGGACGGAGTCGAAGAACTTCTCGCCTCCCTCCCTCAACTCACTTCGCTTCGTTCGTCAGCAGGGAGGTCATCGGCTTCGCCTTCGGCGCAAGCGCCGTCTGCATGCGGCGAAGCGCCGTCTCGTAAGTCTCAGGTGGATTCGGATTGCGATAGAACACCCCCGTGTACAGCTGCGTGCCATACTCCGAAGCCAGCTCCATGGCGCGGATGCGATTCGACGGATCATGCCCAAGGTCCGAAAGCTTCTTCATCTTCGCCTTCTGCGCCTTGATCTGGTTGTCCTCCTGACCGTAGGTGATGCAGGGAGACTGGATGTTCACAAACGCGAAGCCAGGATATCGGATCGCCTCCTCGATCAGCTTTGCGAGCCCATCCATGTCGGCAGGCACGCCCTGTGCCACGAAGCCCGCTCCGTAGGCCAGCACGTAGAGCAGCGGATTGACCGGTTCCTCCACGCTTCCGTATATCGACGACGAGGTCACGGTGCTGCGCGGGGTGGTCGGCGAAAGCTGCCCCTTGGTCAGACCGTAAATCTGGTTGTCCATCACGATGTAGGTGATGTCGAGGTTGCGCCGGATCGCGTGCGGCACGTGGCCCCCGCCGATCGAGAAGCCGTCGCCGTCGCCGCCCGCGGCGAGCACGAGAAGTTCGGGCTTCGCCATCTTGATGCCCTGGGCGATGGGAAGCGCGCGGCCGTGGACGGTGTTGAAACCGTAGGCCGTCGTGTATCCAGGGATACGGCTGGAGCAGCCGATGCCCGAGATGAAGGCGATCTCGTGAGGGGGACGCCCGATCGCCGAAAGGGCGCGGTACAGCGCGGTCACCACGCCGTAGTCACCGCAGCCCGGGCACCAGATCGGTTTGAGATTGCTGCGAAAATCCTTGGCGGTGTAAACCGCCGGGTCGATCGGGGGACAGGCACACTCGACACTCATGGGAATGGAAATTGAAGTTTTGGTTTCGGGGTTCAGCTCCGGGCCATGTCGGCGATCTTCTGCACGACTTCCTCGGGCGAGATCGGATTGGCGCCGCTCTTCGCAAAGGCCGTGAAATCCGGCGGAGTATCGACCCACATGCGGATCACCTTGTGAAGCTGGCCCTGATGCGACTGCTCGACGACGAGGCAGTGTTTGAGCGACGCAAAGAAGTCGCGGTAGACGACCTCCGCCACGGGATAAAGCAGCTTCGGAACCAACAGTTTCACACGCAGGCCCTGGGCGCGTGCGACCCGCACCGCCTCCATGGCCACGCCTGCGATGCTGCCCCAGGCGATCACGCCCACCGTTGCATCGGCGTCGCCCTCGATGACAAACAGATCGCGACGCGACTTCAGCGGGTCCAGTTTGCGCAGACGCTTGTCGTTCATCTTCGCATGCGTCTCGCCATTGACGGTCGGCGAGCCCTTTTCGTTGTGCTCGATGCCGGCAGCCAAGTAATTGCCACCCTTCATGCCCGGATGGCTGATGGGACTGATGCCCGACTCCGTGTATTTAAAACGTGAATAATTGGCCAGTTCGGCCTCATTGGGAACCAGGCGGTTTTCAACGCGCAGGCGAGCGGTGTCGATCGGATCCACGATCTCCTTGCGCTGGGCGATTTCCTGGTCGGAAAGCAGCAGGACGGGTGTCTGGTAGGTCTCGGCGATGTTGAAGGACTCGACCGTCATCTCAAACGTATCGGCGACTCCGATCGGTGCGAGGACGGGGCGGACCGTGTCGCCGTGGGCGGAAAAGATCGCCGCGAAAAGGTCGGCCTGCTCGGGTTTGGTCGGCATTCCCGTCGAGGGGCCGCCACGCTGGACGTCGACGCAGACCAGCGGAAGCTCGGCGACACTGGCAAGGCCGAGCACTTCGGTTTTCAGCGAGAGTCCGGGACCGGACGTGGCGGTCATGGATTTCACGCCTGCGAAGGAGGCGCCGACTGCGGACGCGACGCCCGCGATCTCGTCTTCGGCCTGGAGCACCGAGCCGCCGTATTTCATGAGTTCCCTCTGGAGGTACTGCATGATCTCGGAGGCGGGAGTGATCGGATAACCGCCGAAAAAGCGGCAGCCGGAGAAGATGGCGGCTGCGCCGCACATCTCGTTGCCGTCCGTGAGCACCTTCGGGCCGTTATTGCCGGCATGAGGCGCACCAATGCGACGGTCGACAGGCAGAGGATTGAGGCGGGCATAATCGAGCCCCGCTGCGAAGGCCCGCTCGTTGCCCGCGAGAACTTCCGGGCCCTTCTTTGCAAATTTCTTTCGGAGCCCCGCGAGAATGCTCTTCTCCGCGAGTCCGAACCAGCCGGCGATCAGGCCGAGCACGACGTTGTTTTTCGCGAGCTGAACGCCCGCCGAACTTATGGCCATCGCCTCCAACGCGACAGGAATCACGGCTGCCGGCTTCACCTTCAATGGCACAGCCTCCGGGGCGACCTTCGTCGCGCTTTCGTAGATGACGATCGTGTCGCCATCCACCGGGAGTTCCCCGCCGAAGCGCAGGAAATCTTCCCAATTCAGGACGATTGCGACATCAAGGGCGCCGCCCGGGTTGAGCACGGGTTGGGTGGCCACGCGCAGACGGCAGGAGGACTCGCCGCCACGGATCTGAGAGCCGAAGCTCTTCGTAAGCACTGCAAAATACCCCTCTTTTGCAGACGCGCTGATCAGGGATTCCCCTGCAGACACGATACCGTCGCCGCCCGAACCCGCCATTCCGATAATCAGATCTTGCAACATAAGTAAGCGTTTCTTTTTTGCTGATACGGCTGGCAAGGGCTCAAGCAAAAGAGACCAAATGGCAAAGGACGATGAGGGAAAACCAGAGAATGCTCAGCCTGAATAGTACACATACGTAGCGCTTATAGACCTACGTCTGCCTTCAGGGCGGCATGACGCCATTTTTGCCTGCGAAATCCGATAGCGCCTTGGCTTCCAACGATCAGCCAGTCGGCCCTTTGGACTGCGGTGGCCCGACACCGTCCCGCGCCTGCGGGAACGCGAGGCCCGACTCGCGCCCTCAGCAGCGGCCCCGCGCAGGCGGGCCGCGGTCGGTGGGGCGCGGCACGCGGTGACCACCAAGCGTCGCACTCCGGCGGCGCGGCAAAGGCGAAGTCGAGACTTCGCATTCCAGGTCAAGACACTCCGGCTGTGCAGGGACCGAACTTCCGCCCCACGTTCACGCTCCGGCTTTGATGAAAATCCCCTTCAAATTCATCTCGAGCTGCTGCGGATTCGGCGAATGGCGCAGGCCGTCGGCCTTGCTGATCAGCCCCGCTTTTACCAGACGATACAGATCCCTGTTGAAGGTGAAGCTGTTCGAGTCCACACCGCTTTCCATCACGCCCTGGATCTTGTCGAAGTGCCCCTCGAGAATAAGATTCTTCACCGTCGAATCGGTATTCAGCACCTCATTACTCGGAACCCTTCCCACGCCCTCCAGCTTCGGTATCAATTTCTGGCATACGATGCCCCGGATCGACCCCGACACCTGACGCCGGGCCTGCACCATCTGCTCGGGCTGGAAAAATTCGAACAGTCGCGTCATCGCCTGCGTCACGGTCGAGGCATGCATGGTCGAAAAGACCAGATGCCCCGTCTCCGCCGCGCTGATCGCCGTCTCGAAGGTTTCACGATCGCGCATCTCGCCGATCAGGATGATGTCCGGATTCTGCCGCAGCACCGATTTGATCGCCAGATCGAAGCTCGGCACGTCGAGGCCGATCTCGCGCTGCTGGACCACGGACTTGTCGTCGATGAAGGTATATTCGATCGGGTCTTCGATGGTGATGATGTGCCTGTCGAGGTTCTGGTTAATCCAGTTGAGCATCGCCGCCATGGTCGTGCTTTTGCCCGATCCCGTGGCCCCACAGACCAGCACGATGCCGTCTTTTGCCTGGCAGAGGCGCAGGAGCGGCTCCGTCTGGAGCGACAAGTCCTCGAAGCTCGGCACCCGGTTTTTGATGTGACGAAACACGAGGCTCGGCAACCCGCGCTGGTGAAACGCATTCACGCGAAACCGCCCCACCCCGTCCGCCGAATACGCAAAATCGACCTGGCTCTCCCGCGTCCAGGCCTCCTTG
The DNA here is from genome assembly GCA_021782105.1 of bacterium. Classification (GTDB taxonomy): domain Bacteria; phylum Verrucomicrobiota; class Verrucomicrobiia; order Opitutales; family Opitutaceae; genus MWDT01. The sequence goes on along the minus strand of JAJXVO010000210.1, from coordinate 2,642 downwards.
AACACGCCCGGGACATGTTCATCCACGAAGGCGTCGGCGTCGGCGGGTGTGATCGGGTCCATATCCACCGGTTTGAGGCGGCCCGATAGACGCACGTAACCGGGTTTGTTGGACTTGATCACCACGTCGCTCGCCCCGCTCTCCACGGCGAGGCGCAGCAGATCGTTGAAGATTTCGGTATGCGGAGTCATTGGGGAGTGCCGTTAGTTAGCCCGAGATTGCCTGCATTTCGCCACGAAAAACGCATAAAACACGAAATTTTACGGTCTTTGAAAACTCGCGGCATGACTCCCGCCAGCCGGGTTCGAACAGGGAGTTAACAGGGATTAAGGGGATGGAAGGGATGGAACAGAAGGCAACGAAGAGAACGAAGAGGGCTCTGGGTGGCGACGTCGGGGGCATGTGCTGATGGGTTTAGGCTCGGAGGATCGAATTCCTTCTCGGCCGACTCGGTCTTGCCAACCCTGATCACGTCCGCGTTTCCCTGCTTCGTTTCCTTTTGTTCACTGCCCGAGTCCCCATCCCTTACATCCCTGTTAACCAACCATAGAAAAACGTTGCGCAAACGCCATTCCGGTCTGCTTTTCTCACCAAGGTAACTCTGCATCCCATCACCGTATCCATGAAACTCCCGTCGCTCACCGGTACCATCACCGCGCTCGTCACTCCGTTTCGGAATCAGAAGGTCGATTTTGGTGACCTGAAGAAGCTCGTGGATCATCAGGTCAAAGGCGGCGCCAACGGTCTGGTCCCTGTCGGCACCACGGGCGAGTCTCCCACCCTTGACCACGCCGAGCACATGGAGGTCATCCGCGCCACGATCGACTACGCGCGCGGCCGCATTCCCGTCATCGCCGGAACAGGCTCCAACTCGACCGCCGAAGCGATCGAACTCACGCGCCTGTCCGACACTGCTGGGGCGGACGCCATGCTGGTGGTCGCGCCGTACTACAACAAGCCGAGCCAGGAAGGGGTCTACCGTCATTTCGCGGCCCTCGCCGAAACCACCGGCAAGCCGATCATCCTTTATTCGATTCCCGGCCGCTGCGGCATCGAGATCGGCGTGCCCGTCATCGAACGCCTCCGCGCCAAGTATCCCAATGTTTGTTACATCAAGGAGGCTGGCGGCAGCGTCGACCGCGTCGACCAGATCCGGCAGGCGCTTGGCGACGACATGACAATCCTCAGCGGTGACGACTCGCTCACGCTTCCATTCATGGCGCTTGGAGCCAAGGGAGTGATCAGCGTGGCCTCGAACCTCCTGCCGCGCGAGGTCTCGCGGATGGTGTCCGCCGCCCTCAATCACGATTTCGTCGCGGCCCGCAAACAGCACGCGAAGCTGTATCCGCTGTTCAAGACGCTGTTCATCGAGCCCAATCCGGTGCCCGTGAAGGTGGCCCTGGCGCGAGCGGGCATCATTGGCAGCGAGGAGGTCCGCCCTCCCCTCTGCGAGATGTCCGACTCAAACCGCGCGAGTCTCCTCAAGGTCCTTGGCGCCCTCGGAAAGTAAATCGTTCCCCTCCCTTCCCCATGTCCTTCACGATCCTTCTCAACGGCGCCAAGGGGCGCATGGGCCAGGCCATCTCCGCCGCGGCTCACGAGATGAACATCACCGTCGGAGCCGCCTGCGACGCGGGCGACAAACCCGCCGCGTCCATCGCCGCCTGCGACGCGGTGGTCGATTTCAGCTCCCATTCCGCCACCCGCGCCATACTCGAGCTCGCCGTGGCGCACGGCAAACCGATCGTGATCGGCACGACCGGGCACCCCGCCGAGGAGAAGAAGGCACTGCTGAGGCTCGCCGCGCAGGTTCCCTGCGTTTGGGCCGGCAATTTTTCGGTCGGCGTGAACCTCCTGTTCGCCCTGACCCGTCGCGCCACCGCCGTGCTTGGCGACGACTATGACGCGGAGGTCGTGGAGATGCACCACCGCTTCAAGAAAGACGCCCCCAGCGGCACCGCTCAGCGGCTGCTCGATATCATCCTGGAGGAGCGCAAGCTCTCCGAGGAGTCGCTGCGCCACGGACGCAAGGGCATCACCGGCGAGCGCAAGTCCTCGGAGGTGGGCATCCACGCGCTGCGCGGCGGCGACGTGGTCGGCGACCACACGGTGATATTTGCGGCCCTGGGCGAGCGCATCGAACTCGTGCACAAGGCCAGCGACCGTTCCATCTTCGCCCGCGGTGCCCTGCGCGCGGCCCAATGGGCAGTCGGCCGGAAAGCCGGCGTGTATGATATGCAGGATGTGCTCGGGCTGAGGTGATGGGAAGGGGTTTAACAGGGATGGAGGGGATGAAAGGGATGGGGAACTCGAAAGTGAACAGAAGGAAACGAAGCGGTAAAACGCGGACACCATCAGGGTTGGCAGGACCGAGTCAGCGCAAAAGGAATTCGATCCTCCGAGCCTAAACCCATCAGCACATCCCCCAGACGTCGCCACCCAGAGCCCCCTTCGTTCTCTTCGTTGCCTTCTGTTCCATCCCGTCCATCCCCTTCATCCCTGTTAAAACTCCCTCCGCCCCACCATGATCGTCACGCTCACCGGCACCCTCGTTTCAGCCACCCCTCTCACGGCCGTCGTCGAGATTTCCGGCGTCGGGTATGAGTTGCACATCCCGGTCACCACGGCCGAGAAGCTTCCAT
>JAJXVO010000012.1 GCA_021782105.1 bacterium | reverse complement strand
CACGTCAGACCCCGCGCCCGAGCGACGGATTCGACGTAGTCGGCGGCCGCTCGCTCATTGAGGGAGACGCGCGGAATGCGGCTGAGGGCTTCAAAGTGTTTCCAGAGGGTGGCTGGGGCTTGATCGTGGAGAATGTTCATGGACGAGAAATGCGGATGCAACTAGGGCTGACTCAGCGAGGCCCCGTGCCAAGCTCGAAACTTCTCAGGTGCCCGGCCCCGGACTGGAGGGGCCGTTTCCTGAGTCATTCAGGCAGGTAGCGCTTCACCCCTTGCTGCGAGGAAATCGGAGATCTCCTCCAAGGTGGGCGCGTGCACGCAGCCGGGTACGGTGGTGCAGATCAATGCGGCCACGGCGCAGGCGAAACGCACGCAGTCCTCGTCGCTCCACCCCTGAAGCAATCCATAGACGAGTCCCCCGCGAAAGCTGTCTCCAGCGCCTGCGCTGTCCACGACGTCCACTAAAAACGGCTCCCTCTCGATCCTGGTGCCTGGGTTGCTCCGGCCGGAGGTGGGCGCCGAGTTTCGGCTCCGTCCGTACCAGACGGCTTCGCGGCCCGCCGTGAACACGACCAGCCCGCGGCAACTCCCGAGATAACGTTCGAAGAGGGCGGACCGGCCGGGACCCATCTCGACCGCGTCCGGAAATTCGCGTTTCAGAAATTCGCCGGACACGACCATCACGTCGGCGAGCGAAGCGAGCTCCGACTCGGGTTTCGCATCGCAGGTTGCGAGTGGGATTCGCAGGCTGGCCGCCGTCCTCGCCACCCGCATCGTGGCTTCGCCAAACGAAGGGTCCACGCATGCGAACCGGGCGGCCGAGATTCGTTCTGGGTCGGGCATTTCCCACTGTCTTGTCGTAAACAGCAGGTCGCAATACCGCCCGAACACCGTGCGGCTTTGCCCGTCGGAGACGACCACCTCCGTGGCGCCCGGATAGTCCGCTTTCACCACCAGGCCCGAGACATCGATGTCCCGTTCGCGAAGAAATTCCATCGTGCGCCTGCAGGCTGGTGTGTCGCCGATCCAGTTGCCTTCGAGCGTCACCGGAATCCCGAGACGTGCGAGGACCAGGGCGGTGCCGGTCGCCTCGCCCGCGTGATTTTCGTGAGTGTGGGCGACCTCGGCATATCCGTCCGCCGCCGGGTAGGGCATCTTGAGCTGAAGGACGATGCCGGTGCTGACGTGGCCGAAGCAATAGACCGGGCCGGAGTTGCTTTTCATGGCCGCAGTTTCTCCCGGGCCGAAGGCGGGGAAAATCGCGTGTGGACTCACACAGTTGAAGGCGGGTCCGGGGCGTGCCGTTCGACCGTCTGCCCCAGGTTCGTCCCAGGGTTTCCACCGCCCGAGGAAGGCGACGGACTTCGCCGGGGAGTGCCTCCCGTATTTCATGCAGACATTATAGCGTTCGGAGGCGGGCGAATTGCGGGTTCTCGAAACTCGGCAAAACGCTCATTGGAAATTGAATAACATCCCTGCTGGCGTTCTGTATCCACATCGCGGAGTCCGTCGTGTTTTGCCTCATGGGCGGGCTTCTCGGCTGCGGTCGCTTGCGGCTGGGCCGGGCGGGCCTTTGCTCTGCATACGTCGCCGTCTTCGTGCCCGCGGGGCCGGCATGGTCTCCCCTTATTCGTCTCTCATGACTCCGTTCGTTCGTTCCCGTCTTCGCTGTCTTCTCGCCGTCGCGGCGCTGCTGTCCGCCGCGGCCGCGCCGGCGCTTCGCGCAGCGCCCTCCGTGGGCCTCGTGCTCAACAAGCAGGAGTATCTCGAGATGCCGGGCCTCAACGTCATGCTCGCCTCCGATTACTACCCCGAGGGGCACCAGGGCGGCGTGAGCATCATCCTCAACGGCGACCGCATCGCCACCAACGGGGACGTGCGCCTGAACCGCACCCCCGGCCAGTGGCAGCCGACGCCGGTCGCTGGCAAACGCCAGGTCGACCGTGCGACCGGCGAGATCAGCGTCCGGATGAGCTATCCCGACGAATCCAAGGACCGGAAGGGGTTCAACCCGATCGTGTATCCGGATCTCAAATTCGCCTACACCGTCCGCGTCAAACCCGAGGGGAAGTCCTTTCGGATCATCGTCGACCTCGACAAACCTCTGCCCCAGGACTGGCAGGGAAGGGTGGGATTTAACCTGGAGCTCTTCCCCGGCGACCTCTTCGGAAAGAGCTATCTCATGGACCGGCAAGACGGCATCTTTCCCAGACAGGCCGACGGCCCGGGAGTCATCGCCGCCGACGGAGCCTATCATATCGATGCCCTCGCAACCGGCCGCCACCTCACCGTCGCTCCCGAGTCCAGGACCCATTGTCTCGTGATCGAGTCGCTCGTGGGTGGCCCTCTTCAACTTATCGACGGACGCGGCCAATACAACAACGGCTGGTTCGTCGTCCGCGCCCTGCTCAAGCCCGGCGCGTCGACGCACGCGCTCGAGTGGCTCGTGAGTCCGAGGGCCATCCCCGGTTTCATCGAAGCCCCGGTCGTCCAGGTGTCCCAGGTCGGCTATCATCCGCTTCAAAAGAAATACGCGGTCATCCAGCTCGACGCCCACGACCCAAGGCGGCTGCCGGTCACCGTTTCCCGACTTCGAGCCGACGGCACGCTCGAGACGGTGGTCTCCGCCGTGCCGCCCGAGTGGGGAAAATTCCTGCGCTACGATTACCTGCGGCTCGATTTCTCGTCGGTCACCCGGCCCGGCATGTACGTCGTCAGCTATGGCGACGTGCGGTCCGACGCCTTCAAGATCGCCGCCGACGTTTACGAGCGCCACGTGTGGCAGCCCACACTCGAGGACTTTCTGCCGATCCAGATGTGCCACATGCGCGTGAACGACCGATACCGCGTGTGGCATGGGGACTGTCACGAGGACGACGCGCGCATGGCGGCGGTGAACCAGGATCATTTTGACGGCTATTCCCAGGGGCCCTCGACTCTGTGCCGCTTCAAGCCCGGTCAGCATGTTCCCGGCCTCAACCAGGGCGGCTGGCATGATGCAGGGGACTACGATTTGCGCATCGAGTCGCAGACCGAGACGATCTATGGCCTGGCGCTCGCGCGGGAGGCCTTTCATGTCAACTACGACGACACGACGATCGACGAGGTTCACCACGTGGCGGAACTTCATCGTCCCGACGGCAAACCCGACATCCTGCAGCAGATCGAGCACGGATTGCTCAGCGTGGTCGGCGGCTACAAGTCCATGGGCTGCTTCTACCGCGGTATCCAGGAGGCCACGATGCGCCAGTACACGCTTCTGTCCGATCCGGTGAACGCAACCGACGGCAAGGTCTACGACGCGAAGACGGCGCCCAAGGGGGCGTTCGACGTTTACGGACAACCGGGGCCGGTCTTTGGCGAGCGAGGCACGCCCGATGATCGCTGGGTGTTCACGGAGACCAATCCGCGCCGTGAACTTGGCGCAGCCACCGCCCTCGCCGCGGCCGCCCGGGTGCTGAAGGGGTACGACGATCCGATGGCCGCCGACTGCCTTCGCATCGCCGAAGAACAGTGGGCCCGCGTGCCCGACGCCGAACCCGCTCCTCCGGCTGCGGTCGCGGGCAAGCCCTGGTACACACCGCTTTCCCTCTACAAGGTTCATCTTGCGACGGAACTCCTCCTGACGACGCACGACCGGCGGTACGCGGACTACATCCTCTCGAAGCGCGCCCAGATCATGGCGAGGCCCGACTTCTGCGGCTGGTTCCTGGGCCGTGCGCTGCCGCTCATCGCCGACGCAGGATTCCGCTCGGACTTGGAATCCGCGCTCTGGGGTTATCGCAAGCAGGTCGACAAGATGGCGGAAGAGACTCCCTACGGTGTGCCCTATGAACCGCAAATCTGGGGCGCCGGCTGGCAGATCCAAAATTTCGGTGCGCACCAGTATTTCCTGCACGAAGCCTTCCCAAAGATCTTCCCGAAGGATTACGTCATGAATGCCCTCGAGTTCATCCTCGGGTGTCACCCGGGTTCGAACACGGCATCCTTCGTCGGCGGCGTGGGGGCGAGGTCGATGACGGTGGCCTACGGCTTCAATCGTGCCGACTGGACCTATATCCCGGGCGGCATTTCCTCTGGCACCGCGCTGATCCGGCCGGATTTTCCGGAACTGAAGGTCTGGCCGTATTTCTGGCAGCAGGGCGAATATGTGCTCGGGGGCGGCACGACCGATTATCTGCTCCTCGTGCTGGGCGCCGATCAGATCATGAACGAACCCAAGGGCTCGTAGCCTCGCCGTGCGGGCGATTATCCGGGGCTGACTTTGGGTGCGGCCCCGGGCTCGAACCTGCTCAGCGTCCCGTGCCGGTGGCGCTCGAATGCAATGCCCGTTGCAGCTGATGGCCGCAGCGATCGGCGACAAAAAGATACTCCTTCAGTCGCCACTGGCGCCACGATGCCGCGTGACGCTCGGTCCATTCCAATTGGATTTTTCGGCGGTCGAAATCCCCCTTTTCACCGCGGTACCAGATCTCGTCCTTGATTTCGCGAGCCTGGTCCCTGAGTTCCGATGAGGCGTCGATCGTGCCCGATTGCTCGATCACTGCCTTGATTGCCTCGAGAAGCTGCACGGCGCTGGGCTGATGCCCCGCCCAGGCGAGGATGCGCTCGCGATGACGTTGGGTGAATCGGATCAGCGCCTCGACGTGCCCGAGTAATTGCCCGTCGTACCAACGGCGCTCGAGCGCCCATAGTTCGGCGTCGTCGAAGCTCGCCGGCGGGGAGGTTTTTGCCCTTTCGTTCATTCCGACGTCAGAGTGCTGCATGGAGCGTGCCAGACGTCGGCTCCATCGCGAAAGGGGGCGCCTCGTTGAGGCAAGGGATTAACCCGGAGCCAAAACGGCGACTACCCACGAGTGCCACGTGCCGATCTGCTTCAGGAGCGCGGACGATATAGTGGCCCGCTATTGGGGCATTTTGCCCCTGACAGGGATCGCCGCCGGTCTTTGTGAGCCGCCGCCGTTTCCACCGCATATCGCCGAAATTTCGTCGGCATGCGGGCCGGCGTGGAGCGTCCGACCCATCGGCACCGGGCCTTTGTGTTCGCCGCTGCATGGCGTTCAGGGACCCCGCTGTTCCGGTGCCTTGGCGCCGAAGGTCTGCGGAAACGTGGCTTCCAGGGCGAGCGAACGGCACCCATTCAGATCGAGCTTTCCGCTGCCCAGTAGTGGAATACTGGACACACGATGGAGAACCTTCGGTATCCACAGGGGAGGGATCCCGCGTTTGAGCAACTCGTCGCGAATGCTCACGAGTGAGAGGTCCCGGGTGGTGACTAGCACCAGCTGTTCGCCCTTGGTGGGATCGGGCACGCCCACGACGGCGATGATCGGAGCTTCGGTGGCCTCCCAGGCGAGCGACTCGAGTATGTTCTGCTCGACGGTGCCGTGAGGCACCATTTCTCCGCCGATCTTGGAAAAACGCGACAGACGGCCCTCGATATAGAGGAAACCGTCCTCGTCGAAGCGTCCGAGGTCACCCGTGATGTACCACCCATCGCGGAAGGAGGCCTCGGTCTTCTCGGGGTCCTTCAGGTAACCCGAGAAGACATTTGCCCCTTTCAGCCACAGGATGCCCGTGCGGGTCAGGGGTAGGTCCTCCCCGGTTTCTGGATCCACGATGCGGGCGCTCATCCCCGGCAGCAGCCGGCCCACGGAACCGAGGCGTTTGCCCGACTGGGGCTCCGCGGCGAAGGCTGTCGAGGGCGGGTCGGGTTGGTTTACATTCGTGACCGGCGAGGTCTCGGTGATTCCGTACCCCTGCATGATCTCGATGTGAAAGGCGTGGAGGAAGGATTCGTAAAGTTCGATGGGCAGTTTCTCGGCGCCTGAAACCACCAGTTCGAGCGAAGCGAGTTCCCTGATCGCCGCCTTCTTCAGAAAAGGGCGGATGAAGGTGGGGGCGCCGACCATGACCGTGGCGCGTTCGTCCCGGATGGCCTCCACGATCTTTCGTGTGTCGAGGGGGCTGGGGATCGTGACCACGCGGCAGCCTCGGAGGATCGGATACCAGATTGTCACCGTACATCCGAAACTGTGAAAAACCGGCAGGCAGGCGACCAGCGTGGCGGTGTCGGGCAGGATCGACGTCGACGACACCTGCCAGCAGTTGGCGAGGAGGTTGCGGTGGGAAAGGATGACGCCCTTGGGTTCGCCGGAACTTCCGCTCGTGAAAAGCAGGGCTGCTTCGTCCTGGTCCCCCGTCTTGGGCAGGCGCAGCAGTGCGGCGACCCACTGGTTGGGAAGACAATAGGCCGCGAGAATCCACGGCACCATTGCTCGCTTGCCTCCGGCGGCTGCGATTTCCGAGCGCAGGTCCCGGGTATCCTCGGTCCAGGGAAACTGGGGAAACTTTGCGATGACCGCCTCTGCCGTGAGAATCGTGCGGATTTCCGCCAGGCGCAGGCTCGATTCGAGCGCGGCCCGGCCCGCAGTGAAATTCAGATTCACGGGCACCTTCCCTGCGCACGACACCGCGAGGTTTGCGATCGTGGCGCCGGCGCCAGGCGGAAGCACGATGCCGACGCGGTGGTCCGGGATCGTCGCGGCGATTCGCCGTGCGAGCACGGCGCTCGCAGCGAGCAGCTGGGAGGAGCGCACTGCCCGGCGGGCCGCGGTGAGGTCGACGATCTCGATGCGGTGCGGCCGCTTTGCCAGCGCACGCATCGCCTCGCGCGCCAGGTTTCGCCTGAGCACGGGGCGTTCCATGAAGGCCTCCGCCCCGAGATCCAGGATCGCACGGCGCACCGACGCGGGATCGGCATGCCCGACCGGGATCGGGTCGCCAAACACCACGAAGATGTCGGTGGGCATCAGTCTGGGGGATTTCCAGATGTACTTGTTGCCGGCAAAGGAAAACACGGAGCCCCAGATCCCGTCGTGACCCACGGGCATCACGGGCACACCCGCTTTGCGGGCCATGGTCTCGAAGCCCGGCCGGAGCGTCAGGAGCTGTCCCACCCTCGAGATGCCGCCCTCGGCGAATATGCACACCAGTTCACCGGCCTTCAGCGCCCCGACCACGGCGCGTGTGCCGGGAAGCGGACGGTCGCCCGAGATTGGAATCATCCGCGTGATCCGGAAGATCCAGTGAAAGATCCCGTGCGCGTGCACAAATCCCTCGTAGCCGACGAAACGGATCGGGCGCGGACAGGCGAGTTGCAGCAGCACCGAATCGACGTACGAGAGATGGTTGGACACCATCAGCATGCCGCCGCTCGCGGGGATCTTCTCGGCGCCGCGCGAGCGCACCCGATAAAGCATCCGCGCGAGAAACGCGACTGGCAGTTCAAGGGGTAGGGGGAGGTGGGAACGCCTCTTGCGTCTGAGCAACGGCATCGAAAGGGGGGCCTGTCATAGTCCGGTGCAGGCGGACCATTCAAAGCTTTTCTCCCCAGAATTGCGGGACAGCCCGCTCAGTTTGGACCGAGGCTCGAAATTGCGCTGGTCAGCCGCTCGTCATTCGGGTCGATCTCGAGGCCTCGTTTGAGGCTCGCACGCGCTTCGGTCCGGCGGCCCTCCTCCTTGAAGATCAGCCCCCGGTAAAGATGGATGCCCGCGATGTCGGCGTTCTTCTGCGACGGAGCGATTCGGAGGCAGGTCGCCAGCGCATCTTCGCCCTCCTTCAGGTGCCGACCGGAGAGTGCGGCGATCCGGCCCATCTCGTAGAGCGCGGTATAACTCGACGGACGCTTCGCAAGTTCGCTCCGACAAAGGGCGAAGGCTTTTTCGTTCTCACCCTGCTTCCGGAGCAAAATCACGTGGGCCGCGAGGCCCCGGTCGGGATCGAGTTTGCCGATGGCGTCGGCTTCGTTCTGGGCCTTGGACATGCTGCCGCCCACGAACCAGGGGGCCGAGCTGTAGTACATCAGGAGGACCTCGTGCGGTCTGATGAGTTTTGGAGATAGCCGGACAGCCTGCTGGAGCGCCTGCGTGCCCTTGTGGATGAGCGCCAATGAATGTTCGGCCCGTGCGGCCTGCAGGCAGGTTTCGCCGTAGGCCAGTTGCACGTCGGCCCGCGCCGGGGCGAGCACGGCCGCCTTCGCCAGTGTGAATACTGCCGCGGAATAGTCCTGCATCCGCTCCTCGCAAAGCCCCAGCTGCAGGATGGCCCCGACGTCGTTAGGATGCGCGGCGACATAGGGTTCCAGGATCAGGCGCGCCTCGGGGACGCGTTTCTCGGAAATCAGGCGGGCCGCATCGGAGACACCCGAGGCCAGCAGGCAGGCTGAAAGACCGCAGAATGCGGCGAGGTGGCGGATCATGGAGATGAGAAAGGCCCGCTGAAACCGCTGAACCGCGCCGCGTGCGAGCCGGGCTCACTCGTAGCGCAGCGCGTCGATCGGATCGAGTTGGGCAGCTTTGCGCGCCGGATAGAATCCAAAAAATACTCCCACCACCGCGCTCACGCCAAACGAGATCACCACGGATGAAGTCGAGACCAGCACGGGCCAACCCAGGTATTTGGACACAAGTTGCGAGCAGATCATGCCCAGCAGCACGCCGAGCAATCCGCCGAGCGAGCTCAGGATCACCGCCTCGGTCAGGAACTGCATCAGGACGTCGCGCCCGTGCGCCCCCACGGCCAGGCGGATTCCGATCTCGCGCGTTCGCTCGGTCACGCTGACGAGCATGATGTTCATGATGCCGATCCCGCCGACCACCAGGGAGACGCTTGCGATGGCCCCGAGAAGCATGGTCATGATTTGCGATGTCGCCGTCGCCGTCTGGGCAAGTTCGACCTGGTTGCGCACCGTAAAGTCGGTGGATCGACCGTTGTGAAGCTGGGTCATGAGGTCGGTGATGTTCTGCTGGACCAGCGGGATGGCTTTCTCCGAGACCGCCTCGATCATGATGGAATTGATGAAGGTCCGCTTCGAGATTCGCTTCATGTGACTGGTGTACGGGACAATCACCAGGTCATCCTGATCCTGGCCGAAAAGGTTGAAGCCCTTGGGGGCGAGAACCCCGATGATCTTGAACGGAAGATTGCGGATGCGGATGACCTTCCCGAGGGGATCCTCGTTTGGAAAGAGTTCGTCGACGATGGTTTTCCCCACGACGGCGACCTTGGCGATGCTGCGCACGTCGCTTTCGCCGAAAAAGGAACCTTCTGCGATCGGCCAATTGCGGATTTCAGCGTAGTCCGGACCCGCACCGATGATGGACGTGTACCAGTTTTGTCCGTCGCCGATGACCTGGGAGTGGTCGAAAATGACGGGGCTGACCGCGACTGCACCAGGCACTTCGCGCTGGATGGCGAGTGCGTCGTCGACGGTGATCCGTGCGGACGAGCCCCAGCCGCCGCGCACGCCGCCCGCGCCAAAACTGCCGGCGAAGACGGTGATCACGTTTTGGCCGAGGTTGGCCACCTGCTGCTCGATTTGCGCGCGTGCCCCGTTTCCGATGCTCACCATGGCGATCACCGAACATACGCCGATGATGATACCCAGCGCGGTGAGGACCGAACGCATCTTGTTTCGGCGAAGAGCCCTGAGCGCCACGCGGGTTGTGTTGAGAAGTCTCATCGTCAGGCGGAGGTCAGTTTGGCCGCCGCCTCTGCCAGACGGATCTTATCCATCTCGGCGGAGGCGATCAGGCGGTCGTGGACAGGTTCGTCGCGCACGATCACGCCGTCGCGGAGAATCAAGTCGCGCCGGCAATAGCGGGCGATATCGAGCTCGTGGGTCACCATCACGATCGTGATGCCCTGTTCGTTGAGGGCCTGGAAGACGCCCATGACCTCGATCGAGGTCTTGCTGTCCAGGTTGCCCGTGGGCTCGTCGGCGAGGAGGATTTGCGGTTCGTTGACGAGCGCGCGCGCGATCGCGACCCGCTGCTGCTGGCCGCCTGAGAGCTGATTGGGAAAGTGGTCGGCGCGGTTTGCCAGCCCGACGATTTCGAGACAGCGCAGCGCGCGGTCGCGCATTTCCTTGGCGGACCGTCGGCGTCCGTAGAGCATGGGCAGCTCGGCGTTTTCGAGCGCCGTCGTGCGCGACAGAAGGTTGAATCCCTGGAAGACGAAGCCGAGCTTCTGGTTTCGGATGTCTGCGAGCGCGTTGCGGTCGAGCTTGGCGACGTCGATGCCGTCGAGCAGGTACGACCCCTTGGTCGGCCTGTCCAGGCAGCCGAGCATGTTCATCAGCGTCGATTTGCCCGAGCCGCTGGCGCCCATCAGAGCGACGAATTCGCCCTTGTGGATTTCGAGAGAGACCCCGCGCACGGCGTGCACGGGAACTTCCCCGGAATCATAGATCTTGTGGAGGTTATCGATTTTGACGACGGGAGGCGTCATGGACGTGCGGACTAGCGATGCCCGAAGCGGGGGCCACCGAAGGGATTCGTGGTATTGGAGCCGCTCGACGCGGGAAGGACCGCCGAGGTGATGACCTGGTCGGATTCCTTTAGGCCGCTGAGAACCTCGGTGTAAATACCGTCGGTGATGCCCAGTTTGACCTGGACCGACTCGACGCGGGGCTTGGCGGGATTGGAGGAGGGCAGCAGCACAAAAATGGTGCGGGTGGAGGTTGCGCCCGACGATCCGCCTTCGCGGCCACCCGAGTGTCCGCCGAAGCGGCTTGGGTCGAAATCGATTCCCTTGGCCTTGAGGCGGGCCTGGATCTCCTTGATCTGCTCGGAGGTCGGAGGCGTTCCACGGTTCACGCCGACGTCGCGCATGGTTTCCCAGATGAGGCGGCGGCGCTCCTCGGGCGGCATCGCCGGTTCCTTCGCGGCGGCCGAGCCGGTGGGGGCGGGAGCGCGTACGTTCACGAGTTCCTCCGGTACCCGGGCACGAAGGGCGCTGTTGGGGATGCGCAGCACGTTGTCGTGGCGCGCGACGACGATCGAGACGTCGGCGGTCATGCCGGACATCAGTTTGAGATCGTTGTTCTTGACGCTGATCATGGTGTCGTAGGTCACCACATTATTGGCCGTCGTGGGATTGGCGCGGACTTGGATGACGCGACCGACGAATTTGCGATTCGGATATGCGTCGACATTGAACTCGACCGGTTCTCCCTGGCGCACATTGCCGATATCAGCCTCGGCGACCGAGGCGTCGATTTCCATGTCGGTAAGCTGATTCGCGATGATGAACAGCGTCGGGGCATTCAAGCTGGCTGCGACGGTCTTGCCTGGATCCGTCTCGCGGGCCATGACGACTCCGGTGATGGGAGAGCGGATCGTGCAGCGGTCGAGGTTCACTTTGGCGCCTTCTACGGTCGCCTCCTTGGTCTTGACGTCGGCCTTGGCCTGCTCCACCTGGGCCGTCGCTTGATCGACGTCCTGCTGCGCCATGAAGTGTTTGTCGAACAATTCCTGCGTCCGCTTGGCCGTGATCTCGACCAGATGCAGGTTGGCTACGGACGAGGCCAGGGCGGCATCGGCCTGACGAAGGAGTTGCTGGTAGGTTGCAGGATCAATTCGGGCCAGGACCTCGCCTTCCTTTACCGGTGAGTTGTAGTCCACTAGGACTTCGCTGATCAGACCGGAGATCTGGCTGGACACCTCGACGCTGGTCACCGGCTGGATCGTCCCGGAGGCTGTGACGGTCTGCGTGATGTTGCCGCGTGAAAGAGGGACGGTGCTGATCTGCGGAGCCTCATCTGCACGGGAAGAGCGCCAGAACCAAAAGGCGGCGACCACGACGATCAGGATTGCGGCGATGAGACCTCGTTTGAACATGGAGATGGGCGGGTAGTGTTGGGTAATACCGTGATTCCGGCGTCTTCCTTCGGGAGTGAAGACTGCGTGGAGACGGCGCATGCCGGGCCGTGGTGACAGCCAAGCGAGAAAATGCGTGGGCGAAACTAGCGGGACGGCTCTGGCGAAGGGACCTGACCGAAGGAGGCACGAAGCGCCTCGGCGACGTTGGGAGGCACGAAATGGGTCACATCGCCTCCGTATTTCGCCACCTGCTTGACCAAGGTTGAACTCGTGTAGCTGAACTCCTCGTTGGGCATCACGAAGATCGTCTCGATGTTGGGATCGAGATGCCGGTTCATCAGGGCCATGTTGAATTCGAACTCGAAATCCGAGATGGCGCGCAGTCCCCTGATGATTGCGCAGGCACCGGTCTGGCGGGCAAACTCAACGAGCAAAATGTTGAAAGTCGTCACCTCGACATTGGGGAAGCGCCGGATGTTGGGGAGCATCATGGCGAGCCGTTCCTGGGACGAGAAGAAGGGGCCCTTGGCCGGATTGTCGGAAATCGCGACAGTGACTTTGTCGAAGAGGCTCGCGGCCCGTTCGAGGACATCGAGATGTCCGTACGTCAGGGGATCGAAGGTGCCGGGATAGATACAGTGGCGCATGTTCGGTGAGGACGCTCGTTGCCCACAAAAGATGAACCTCGGGGGGAGGCGATGTTTTTGTGTTCGGCGGGGATCCGTGGTTGCCTTCGCGCCTGCCAGTGCCTTGCCTCGGTTTTTCGCCAGTCATGAACCTCCCCAATCTGCTTACCCTTTCGCGCATACCCATGATGTTCGTCATCGTGTGGCTGATGTTTGTCGATCGTCTGGGCGCGGCTTCGGCGGCGTTTTGGCTGTTTATCGGAGGGGCGATCAGCGACTGGCTGGATGGGTATGTGGCGCGCAAGCAGGGGCTGGTCTCCGACTTTGGAAAGCTCATGGACGCGTTGACGGACAAGATCATGGTGCTGGGGATCATGGTGGCGCTGGTCGACAAGCAGGTGCTCCCTCTTGCGTTTGTGCTGATCACGTTGTGCCGCGAGTTCATGGTTTCGGGCATGCGCATGCTGGCAGCCGCGCAGGGCGTGGTTGTGGCGGCGGACAAGGGAGGAAAGACGAAGACAGTCACCCAATTGGTCGCGATTGGATTTCTGCTGGCGACCCCGATGGTGGGCAGGGACTGGGCATACGTGATGCCTGGAACCGATTTCACGGTGACGACCGAGGTAATGCATCACCTCGGTTTGGCCGGGTTTGTGTTGGGAACGTTTTTAGCGGTGTGGTCGGGCTACCGGTACATCCGGCTCCACTGGAAGTTGGTGGGCCCGGAGATCTCCAAATGAAGCTGACCCAACCTGTCTGGCCGCGCTTCCTTCCGACGAAGTGGGTGGTTGGGATCGCGACGCTGGGTCCGGTGGGGATGAACCTGCCGGCTCCTGGCACTTGGGGTTCGCTCGCGGGGGTGCTCTATTTCACGGTCTTTTTTTTCACGCTTTCCTGGCCGGGGTACCTGGTGCTTGCTGCCGTGGGATTGTATGTGGCGGTGGGACTATGCGGTGAGGCTGAAGTGAGGATGGGCCGAACCGATCCCGGGGAGGTGATACTCGACGAGTTCACGGCGATGCCTCTGTGTTACCTCGGATGGCGGTCCCTCGCGGAAGTCGCTCCGATCTGGGTGGTCGTGCTCGCGGGCTTCGGCCTGTTTCGTCTTTTCGACGTTGTGAAACCGTTTGGCATCTACCGCCTTCAAAAATTGCCGGGCGGCTGGGGTGTGGTGATCGACGACGTGGCGGCGGCGCTGGCCACCTGTGTCGTGCTGCACGGCCTGCGCCTGATGTGGCGCTAGGCTGGCGGGTCAGAGCGGTTTGAGCAGAACTCTCGGATTGCGTCCGCTTTCCGTGAAGAGCCGCAGCCGGGCTTCCGGAAGGATAGATGGGTCGGACTCCTCGAAGCCGCAGACGTTGGTGAAGAAACCGAAGCTTTGGGTGGAAAGAGCCACCATGGAGCGGGCGCCCCGTTCCTTGGCCTGCAGGCAGGCGAATTCGACCATCTTTTTCCCGACGCCGCGTTTCTGGTAGAACGGCATCACGTACAGCGAGCCGAGTTCCGCGAGCTCGGGTTTGTCGGGATAGAAATAGAGGGTCACACAGGCGATGATGGCCTCGTCGATCTCGAAGACGAAGAACTGATCGATGTTTTTTTCTATTGCCTGCTGACTGCGGTAGAGCAGTTCCTCGCGGCGCACGGCGCTTCGAGTCAGATTATAGATGAAGCGGACATCGCGCCGGGTGGCTTGGCGGATCTGCTGGTAGTCGTTGCCGTAGATCAGCGACCCCACGCCTTCGTTGGAGAATATTTCGTTGAGCAGGCCGTCGAAGACGGTGCCGTCGACGACGTGGACGCGTGGGGTGCCGGACTCGATCGTTTTCACGGCCTGGCTGGCTTTGCTGCGCCAGCTCTCCTCGATCTGCTCGGGGTGGTCGCGGAGAATGGCCCTGAGGGCGTCGACCGAAATTTCGCGCCTCAGCTCACCATTGATCACGAGGCCCGGGGGCACGGTGAGGTAGATGATCTTGGACGCCTGCAGGGACTCGGCGAGTTCCGCAGCGAGAAGGTCGGAATTGATCCGGAGCGAACGTCCGTCGGGTCCGAAGCCGATTGGGGAGACGATGGGAATGACGTCGGCGTCGAGCAGGTGGCTGAGCAGATCCTTGTCGATGCGTTCGACCTTTGCGGTGTACAGCTGGTCGACGCCGCGGATGATGCCGATGGGCAGTGCGCGGATGGAATTGGTGATGGCGGCCTTGAGGGAGTTTTGGGTGAGCCCTTCCAGGATCAGATGACTCACGCGGGCCGAGGCGCGGACGGCGAGATCGAGCGTGGCGGCATCGGTGACCCCGGCGCCGTCGTGATTTGAAATGGGAATGCCGCGCATCTTGGACAGATCCTGGATCTGCTGGCCGATGCCGTGCACCAGCACGACCTTGATCGCAAGCGAGCGCAGGACGGCGATGTCGACGAGGAGATTGGTGAAGTTCTCGTCCGCCACTACGAGCCCGTCGAGGGCGATGATGAAGATCTGATCCTTGAAACGGGGAACGTATTTGAGGATGCCCCGGAGATCCGTGGGCTTGATCGTCGCCGTGGAGGCTGGCGAGGCTGCGACCGTGCTCATGTGTCGGTGTTAACGTCGGACGGAGATAACGGCACTAAGGGAGAGCTCATGTGACGGGGCGAGTTTTCGCCGAGGCCGTCGCGTGCGTCAATCATTGCCGAAGATCGAGCGTCCATGCGCGGGAAGTGCGGCCGGCGACGATGCTCACGTCGTAGGTGCCGGCCGGCAGGGAATCGGTGGGGACGTCGACCAGCACGACGGAGCTGCGCCAGCGCGTCTCCAGGCGTCCGCCGACCGGGTCCCAGTTGGGCAGGATCGTGAGCTTGTTGCCTCTCCTGAAGACGGTGGCCGACGTGGCCGCGTGGCGATGGTCGGGCAGTGTCGCCGTGAATAGGATACGGTAGGTCCCGCGGGTGCGGCCTGACTGGGCGGCCAGCACCGAGTCGATGGACTCGGCGAGGGTTGGTTTTTGGATCAGGTCGACATTGATCTCGGAGGGAATTCCTCCGGGGGAGGCATGGATCCGTGCAGGTCGGGACGCGCCCAGGACGAGTGAGCGCACGGAATCGGCCGGCACCTGGACTGAGGCGTTGAATCGCTGGTAGCCGGAACTCAGGAGCCGCTCGACGGTGACGCGGTCGACGGTGTCCTGATAGGGCTCGTACGAGGGGCCCGGCTTGCGAAACTTCACCATGATCAGCGTGTAAAGGACGATGAAAGCGAGGATCGAGACAACGATCCACTTCATCGGCCAAGGCTTGTGTTCGCGCGGTTGGCCGGGCTGGTCGAAAAAGGGCATGGGTGAGTGCTGGCCGACCGGAGGTGCTCCCTGTGGAGATACGTCAGAGTCCGTCTATTTTCCTAATGCGTTGAATATGGCGTCCGCCCTCGAATTCGGTCTCGAGCCAGATTTTCACGATCTTGATCGCCTCGTCGAGGGTGATGGTGCGTTCGCCCATGGAGAGCACGTTGGCGTCGTTGTGGGCGCGGTTCCAGATGGCGACCTGCTCGTTCCAACACAGACCACAGCGCACCCCGCGAATGCGGTTGGCGACGATCGCCTCGCCGTTTCCAGAGCCGCCCAGGACGATGCCGCGCTCGAATTCACCGCGCGCGACCGCCTCGGCGACCGGGCGGATGTAGTCGGGATAGTCGCAGCTCTCGGGAGTGTGCGTTCCCAAGTCCCGGACCGTGTGCCCATCTGCGATGAGCATGGCGACGAGCGCCTCCTTGTAGCGAAAACCGGCGTGGTCGGAACCGATGGCGATGGTAAACTTTTTCATAGGAAGAGACGTGCGGGGCAGCGAACGGCTGAAATCGGCTGTGGGGCGGCTTGTCGATAATTAAGTGCAAGACCAAGGCCGGTTCGAACCTGTCGCCGGGGCTGTTTTGGCCGCAGTGGAGTGAGTGCAGAATCTCATGCGCTGACGGTGTTCCAGAATACGGCGGCATCGGCGAGATTCTCAAGCGTGGCGTCGGGGGAGGCGGCCGACAGCTCCGAGGCGGAGTGTCGGCCCGTCGCGATGGCCAGCGTGCGGAATCCGGCAGCCCGTCCGCAATTCACATCGTGAGGGGTGTCGCCGATCACCCAGATTCGCTCGCTGGGAATGTGCGCTCCACAGAATTGCCGGGCGCGCCGCGCCGCAAACGGCCCGAGGTCGTTGCGATTCTCGCTGTCGTCGGCGAAGGCTCCAAAAGGGAAGTGTTGCCACAGACCGCCGTGCCCCAACTTCAACTCGGCACCCTGGCGGAGGTTGCCGGTGAGCAACCCCTGCACGACCTGTTGGCGGCGCGCTCCCTGCTCGAGGACGGAGAGGATGCCCGGTAGAACGTGGACACCGCGCTCTTCGAGGCGTCGAGGCAACGCGGCAAGGTAATGCGTCTCGAGCGCCTTCAGGAGGCGGTCGGACTCCGGAAGACCTAGGTGGCGCAATATCTGGCGGAAAATCCAGCGGTCGGTCCGTCCCGCGAGTTCGATCGCCTCAAGCGTGTCTTCGACCCCCAATCCTGTCCGCAATGCGTCCCGCAGCGCTTCCAAGCCGGCTCCATGAGCCGAGATGAGCGTGCCGTCGATGTCCCAGAGCAGGAGGGTGGTGGTCATTCGGGAACCCATTTCCAACTTTGCTGCCTCAGGAGTTGCGAGCACGTTTTCCAACGATAACCTACTTACGTCTATGAAATCATTCATTGGCATGACTTTCGCGCTAGCCCTCTTGGCCGGCGCTTTTGTTGGATGCTCCACGCCTGCGACCCGCATCCAAAAGAATCTGGAGGCTTACAACCGCCTGCCCCCCGCGCAGCAGCAGCTGATCAAGGAAGGCAAGATCGCCATGGGCTTCGATCAGACCGCGGTGATGTTGGCGCTGGGCGAGCCCGACCGCGTGAGGGAGCGGACGGATGCGAGAGGAACCTCCGAAGTCTGGGTGTACACCGAGTGGGAGACCGGAAGTGGTGCACCCTTGTACACGGGGTTTTATCACCGGTGTTTTCGGTACGAGTATCCCTATTACCTTTACGCGCCGTATCGACGTGAGCGCGACATGATCCGCGTGACCTTCAAGGAGGGAAAGGTCGTGGCAATCGATAAGGAAAAACGCTGACCATTAACGATATAGTTTAAACGCAAAAGAGCGGGCCCCAGGGTCCGCTCTTTTTGTTTCCGCTACTTGGACGGGGACCTGCATCCGCCTCTGGGATACAGGCGGCTCCGGCCGGGGACGGGCTGGGCATTGGCCTTTGTGCGAAGATCTTCTCATCTGAATGCGTAATGTGTCGATTGTAGTTAACCCCAACCCCGCAATCGTTTGTCGCACCCCATCCCCTTTGGCCCGCCTCGAGGGCTGCCGATAATTCCCCCCAGTAGTGGCCTGAACCCCATCGTTCCCGACCCATGAACCTCGAACGTAAACTGATCACACTCGCCCTTGTGCCGCTGGTCTTTGCGCTCATCCCAGCGAGCATTCTTTTCATCCGCGCCAATCGGACGGTGCGGGAGATGGACAATCTGGAGCCGCTGTCCACGTTGGTTTGGCGGATGGCCGACGTTGAACAATGCGTCGATGCGGAGGGCTCAAACTGGTGGATGTTCTCGACGGATCACGCGAATGATCCCGCGGACGTGAAGCAGAAGGACAAGGCCGACCAGGAAAAGGCGCGTCAGGCCACGGATACGGCGTGGACCGCGTATGATCATGCGCTCTCCACCGTGGACGTGAGTACCATGTCGTCTGATTTCGCGAAGGCGGTGCAGGATATCGCCGCTCGGCGCGCCAAGCTGGCGACCATTCGGGACCTCGTTTACCACAACACTGATCCGGTCAACAACGACGTCATCATCAACTACTATCTTGATTTGCGAGCCTCGCTCACGGCGGCGATGCCGATGTTGATCGACCAGACGACGAACACCGCGGTCGCGCGAAAATTGCTCGCGCTGTCGATGGTGGCGGAGGCCCGGAAACGCTCCATCGAGGCGGGCGGGCTGGTCTTCTACCAGATTCAATCCTACAAGCGCCAGAACGGGATGATTGTGGATCGGAACGTATCGGTGAACATGGCGACGCCCCTGTCGTATGCACAGGCGTACTGGAAGATGATCCCCTCGCTCAGCCAGGGCGAGGCGCGCCAGCGTTTTCTGAAACTCCGCGACGATCCGAAATGGCAGGACTTTTTCGACACCATTCCGAAGTATGAGCAGGCCGCTCTCTACGGACAGAAGCCTCCGTCCCTTGATGAAGATGCGTGGAGTGTTGACTACAATTTCATGACGAATGACGTCGGGCAGTACATCGACTGGATGAAGCAGGATTTTGGCCGGACCTGCGAAGCCATCCGGTCTGAGGCGAGCCTGCAGCGGAATTGGACGGGAGCGCTGATCGTGCTTGGAATGCTGGGGGTATTCTGGATTTCGCAGAGGATGGCGCGCTCCATTGCGAAGCCGCTTGGTGCGACGGCCAGTCAACTTGTTGCGGGGGCAGCGACCTTCGCGGAGGAAGCCGAGAAGCTCGCCACTGCGGCGTCGTCGTTGTCCGACGGATCAAGTCAGCAGGCTGCGTCGCTGGAGGAGACCAGCGCATCGCTGGAGGAGCTGACCGCGACGACCAAGACCAATGCGACGACGGCTGCCGCTGCGGTGGAGTCGACCCATGTCGCAACCAAGACGGCGGACGAGGGACGGCGCCTGCTCACCACGCTCCGCGACACGGTGATGGAAGTGGAGAAGTCGGGTGGCGCAATCAGCGGGATCCTGAAGACGATCGACGAAATCGCATTTCAAACCAACATCCTCGCCCTGAATGCGGCGATCGAGGCGGCCCGTGCGGGCGAGGCGGGGGCCGGGTTTGCAGTTGTGGCGGAGGAAGTGCGCAGCCTCGCCCAGCGTTCGGCAGAAGCGGCTCGGGAAACGACCGACCTGCTCGCCGGCGGTGGGGGCGGCACGACTGGACGCCGGGGCGTGGTCGAGGGGCTTACGAAGATTCGCAACGACGCCGCCAAGGTCTCCGCACAATTTGACGAGGTGGTCGCCATGATCGCCCAGACCGATTCCCAGGCCGGACAGATCGCGACTTCGTCCAACGAGCAGTCGCGGGGACTGGACGTCATTGCGGGAGCCGTTCACGACATCGATGTGGTGACGCAGGGCACGGCGGTCTCGAGCCGCAATGTCGCCGAAGCCGCCGATCTGGTGAAAGCCAAGGCCGGAGAGATGAAACAGTCGGCCGTGATGTTGCAGACGCTGATCGGGGCTAAGGCGCATACGCCGCAAGAGCAGACCGAGGCCCTTTCCTGACGACGATGGCGGAGGTCAGCGCGCTAGGCCTTGACAGACGGAGGGGCGGTCGCTTACTCAGCCACCTTTTAGCAAGTCATCAACGTTCCAACCCTCCGTCGTCATGCCGTCCGCCAACGACCTTCGCAAAGGCCAAGTCATCAAGTTCAACAACGAGCCGCACCTCGTCATGGAGACCCAGCATCGCACGCCGGGAAATCTTCGCGCCTTCGTCCAGGCGAAAATGCGCAACCTGAAGAGCGGTCGCTCGATGGAACAACGCTTCAATTCGACTGAGACGATCGAGGTCTTCTCGACCGACAAGCGGTCGCTGGAATTCAGCTATGTCGACCGCGACACCTACGCGTTCATCGACCCCACCACCTTCGAGACGATCGAGTTGAGCGAAACGCTGATTGGCGATGCCAAACATTACCTGGTGGCCAACGGTCGCGCCGATGTCCTCTTTGTCGACGACAAGCCCATCACCGTGGAACTGCCCACCTCCGTCGCCCTGAAGGTGATCGAGTCTGCCGAGGGGCTGCGTGGCGACACGGCGTCGAACGTTCAGAAGCCGGCCAAGCTCGAGACCGGCGTCACCGTGCAGGTCCCGCTCTTCATCAAGGAAGGCGAGATCATCAAGGTTAGCACGGCCGACGGCACCTACCTGGGTCGGGCCTGAGCGCCGCCTCCGTTCCTTTTCGAAACCCGCGCGCTCCCAAGGCCGCGGGTTTTTTGTTCTCCGCCTTGCGGCGAGGGCCGCATGGGAGGAGGGTGGAAAGGATGTCAGCGCCGAACCTCGGCCAATCCCTCCCTGTGACTCCGGCAAGCCCATGAACTTTCAACTCCAGGCCGAGTATCAGCCGACCGGCGACCAACCTGCGGCCATCGACACGCTGGTCAAATCCCTAGGCGACGGAAACCGGCGGCAGACCCTCGTGGGGGTCACGGGTTCGGGAAAGACGTTCACGATGGCCAACGTCATCGCGCGGACCAACAGGCCAGCGTTGATCATCTCGCACAACAAAACCCTGGCCGCGCAGCTCTACTCGGAATTCAAGGCATTTTTCCCAGAAAATGCGGTGGAGTACTTCGTGAGCTACTACGATTACTACCAGCCCGAGGCCTACATGCCCTCGACGGACACCTTCATCGAGAAGGACTCGTCCATCAACGAGGAGATCGAGCGGCTTCGCATCGCGGCGACGAGTTCGCTGGTTTCGCGTCGCGACGTGATCGTCGTGGCGAGCGTGTCCTGCATCTACGGCCTGGGCTCGCCCGAGGATTTCGTCTCGATGCGACTCCAGCTGAGGCGCGGGGGCCGGCTCGGGCGGCAGCAGCTGCTCGAGCGCCTGGTAGAAAATCTTTACGAGCGCAACGACATCGAGCTGCAGCGGGGTCGGTTTCGCGTGCGCGGCGACGTGATTGACGTCATGCCCGCGTACAGCGAGAGCGCGCTGAGGCTGGAACTCTGGGGTGACGAGCTGGAGCGCCTGTCGGAGATCGACCCGCTCACGGGCGGAGTCGTCCGCGAACTCGAGCAGTTCGATCTGTATCCTGCCAATCAGTACGTAACGACCCGGGACAAGCTCGACAAGGCCGTCGGGGGGATCAAGCGGGAGCTTGACCAAAGGGTGTCGGAGCTCGAGAGGCAGGGGAAGCTGCTCGAGGCGCAGCGGATCCGGATGCGGACCAACTATGACCTGGAGATGCTGCAGGAGATGGGCTTCTGCAACGGCATCGAGAATTATTCGATGCACCTTTCGGGGCGCAAACCCGGGGAGCGCCCGTTCTGCCTGCTCGATTTTTTCCCCAAGGACTACCTGCTCTTCATCGACGAGAGCCACGTCACGCTTCCGCAGATACGCGGCATGTACAACG
The DNA here is from genome assembly GCA_021782105.1 of bacterium. GTDB lineage: Bacteria > Verrucomicrobiota > Verrucomicrobiia > Opitutales > Opitutaceae > MWDT01. Next base: position 10,386 of record JAJXVO010000012.1, on the reverse strand, counting down.
GGGACAAGGCGCGCAAGCAGGTGCTTGTCGACTTCGGCTTCCGCCTGCCTTCGGCGCTCGACAACCGGCCGCAGAATTTCGACGAGTTCGAGCGCGTGACGGGGCAGACGGTCTACGTGTCCGCCACGCCGGCGGCGTGGGAACTCGAGCGATCGCAGGTGATCGCCGAGCAATTGATCCGACCCACGGGTCTGCTCGATCCGGAGATCGTGATCCGGCCGACACGCGGGCAGGTGGAGGACCTCATTGCCGACGCGCGCCGCACGGTGAGCGAGGGCGACCGGGTGCTCGTGACGACCCTGACGAAGCGGCTGTCCGAGGACCTTACCGTCTACCTGCGCGACGCGGGGTTGAGGGTGGAGTACCTGCATTCCGACATCGATGCGATCGAGCGGGTGGAGATCCTGCGCAACCTCAGGTTGGGGAATTTCGACGTACTGGTGGGCATCAACCTGCTGCGCGAGGGGCTCGACCTGCCGGAGGTGGCGCTGGTGGCGATCCTGGACGCGGACAAGGAGGGCTTTCTCCGCAGTGAGACGAGCCTCATCCAGACATCCGGGCGCGCGGCCCGGCACGAAAAGGGCAGGGTGGTCTTCTACGCCGACGTGATTACGGAATCGATACGACGGACCGTCGACGTGACGTCCTACCGCCGCGCGCGGCAGACTGCGTACAACGTCGAACACGGGATCACGCCGCGCAGCGTCAAGCGTTCGGCTCAGACCAGCCTGCATGCCGCCAAGGGGGCGGAGGCATCGGAAGATCCCTTGGCGGTCGCGGAACTGCGAGACGACGAGGTGGCGGCGGTGATCGCGGAACTGGAGAATGAAATGACCGAGGCTGCGGGCAGGCTGGAGTTTGAGAAAGCCGCGCTCCTGCGCGACCAGATCGCGGCCCTCAAGAGCGGCGAGATTCGCAAGGTGGCGACCAGGCCGGGGAAAAAACAGGATTACCGCTTCAAAAGCAGGAGCCTTCGGCAATAACAGGATCTTCTAGAAAAGTAGTAAGCTCACTGGACAGAAACATCGGGGCTAATAACCTGTCGGGCATTTCCCCAACCCCGTATGCCCGAAAAAAAGACTGCCTCGAACTTTACGTCGATCCTTCACGAGGACCGCGTATTCCCTCCCCACGCCGAGTTTTCGCGCAAGGCCCACATCAAGAGCCTTGCGGAGTACAAGCGTCTTTACCGTGAGTCCATCACGAGCCCGGAGAAATTCTGGGGTCGTCATGCGAAGAGCGAGTTGGTGTGGGATCGTCCCTTCAAGAAGGTGATGACCTTCAAGGTGCCGGATGCGAAGTGGTTTATTGGCGGGCGGCTGAACGTGAGTGTGAACTGTTTGGACCGGCATCTGGAAACGCAGCATGCGAACAAGGCGGCGCTGATCTGGGAAGGCGAGCCCGCTCCCGATGGGAAGCCGGGCGAGGAGCGCACGCTGACCTACCGCCAGCTTCACCGCGAGGTCTGCCGTTTCGCAAACGTGCTGAAGCGCCAGAAGGTGGGCAAGGGCGACCGCGTGCTGCTGTACATGCCGCTCGTGCCCGAGGCGGCCATCGCGATGCTTGCCTGCGCGCGCATCGGTGCCGTGCACTCGGTGGTTTTCGGCGGCTTCAGCGCCCAGTCGGTCGCCGACCGCATCAAGGATTCCGGCGCCAAGGTCGTGCTGACGGCCGACGGCGGATACCGTCGCGGCGCCATTGTGCCGCTCAAGAAAAACGTCGACGACGCGCTCAAGATCGTGGGACCCGACGGCAAGTCGCTGACCTCGTCGATCCAGTCCGTGATTGTGCTGCGCCGCACCTTCCACGACATCCACATCGAGGAGGGCCGCGACGTCTGGTGGCATCGGGAACTTGAATACGTCGACGACGAGTGCCCCCCCGTGTCGCTCGACAGCGAGGATCCGCTGTTCATCCTCTACACGAGTGGGTCGACGGGAAAGCCCAAGGGGATTTACCACACGACCGCGGGCTACCTGCTCTACACGAAGATGACGTCGAAGTACGTCTTCGATATGAAACCCGAGGATGTCTACTGGTGCACCGCCGACATCGGATGGATCACGGGCCACAGCTATCTGGTGTACGGTCCGCTCGCCAACGGCGCGACTGCCGTGATGTACGAGGGCGCGCCGAACTGGCCCGAGCCGGATCGTTTCTGGCGAATGATCCAGCGGCACAATGTCACGATCTTCTACACGGCGCCGACTGCGATCCGCACGTTCATGAAATGGGGCACGGAGTGGGTGAAGAAGCACGACCTGCGCTCGCTGCGTTTGCTTGGCTCCGTCGGCGAGCCCATCAATCCCGAGGCATGGATGTGGTATCACGAGGTGATCGGCGGCGGGCGCTGTCCGATTGTCGACACCTGGTGGCAGACGGAGACGGGCGGCATTCTCATCTCGCCGATTCCCGGAGCCACGCCCACGAAACCCGGCTCGGCGACGCTTCCATTTTTCGGGATCGTTCCGGAGGTGGTCGACGAGGCGGGCAAGGTCGTCCCGCCAAACACCGGCGGCAAGCTGGTGATCCGCAAGCCGTGGCCTTCGATGCTGCGTGGAGTCTGGGGCGACAAGCAACGGTTCCGCGATGTGTACTGGAAGGAGGTCAAGGGAAGCTATTTCACCGGTGACGGCTGCCGCCGCGACAAGGACGGCTATTTTTGGATCGTGGGCCGAATCGACGACGTGCTCAACGTCGCGGGCCACCGCATCGGCACCGCCGAGGTCGAGAGCGCGCTGGTCAGCCATCCCTCCGTGGCCGAGGCCGCGGTGGTGGGACGCAACGACGAGCTCAAGGGACAGGCGCTCGTGGCTTTTGTCACGCTCAAGGGCAGCGTGAAGATGGATGGCGACCTGCGCGAAGTGCTTCGCAATCACGTGGCGCGCGAGATTGGGCCTGTGGCGAAGCCCGACGACATTCGGTTTGCGGAGGCCCTGCCGAAGACCCGTTCGGGGAAAATCATGCGCCGGCTGCTCAAGCAGATCGCGTCGGGCGTTGAAATCGTGGGCGACACGACGACCCTGGAGGATCTGAGTGTCCTCAGCCGCCTCAGCCAGTCCGAGGAGTGATGCGTTTGAAAAGAAGCGAGGAGTGAAAAGCAGCGAGAATGAGTCGGGCGATGCCTCGCAAACGCGGGATCGCCCAGAACCATTCCCGCTCTTCTCGCCTCGCTTCTTCTTCTCGGCAAAGCATGCCGGGCGGTGAGTCCGCGGCCCACGGGAGTCGGCTCGAGTCGGCTGGACGCGGAGCCTCCCGCACAAGGCGAAGTGGCCATTCGGCAAGCTCAGGATCTTCGAGAACTTCGCACTCCAAACCGATCCGTCTACCTCTCGCAAGAATCCTTCTCGATTCCCGCTTCTCGCTCCCCGCTTCTTTCCAGAATCACGCCGCGCCCTCGTCGCAGCCTGTGCTCCAGCGATGGAGGGCGGCGGCGAGGATCTTGCAGGCGGTGATGTCGCCGATGTCCATGCGGCCCTTGATGAGCTCGAAAATCGACGAACGGGGGACGGCGGTTTTGGCAAGTTCGACGCACTCGGAGAGCAGGATTGAGACCTGGTCCTCGCATTCGCGGGCCATGAGTTCGATTTCGGCCTGGGCGTGGTAGGCCTCGTAGAACGCGACGAGTCCCGCGGCCGCGTGGCGGCAGGATTCGTGGCTCAAAAAGTCGTCGACGAGCAACTCTCTGATCCTGGAAAGCGCGTTTGGAGGAAGCATCGGGTGGACCGGGATTGATTCCTCATCGGCACGGGAGGTCCGGGGCTGAAGAAAATCGATTGGCCTGCGGTGATTACCCCAGGCGGAGGCGTGCAGGTTGGCGGGCCGTTCAGGCGCCGGACAGTGCGTGCTCGAGGCGGCGGCCGAGGGTGGAACTGGCCTCCGACAGCCAGCGCCGGCCGTTTTCCGCGGTGGCGCGAGTGGGGTTGCCGAGCACACCGCTGGTTGAGATGTCCTTGGTGAGCCAGGCGAAGGTCGCGGGAGCTTTTTCGATGCGCAGGCGGCCGGGATCGCCGAGCCGGGCGGGGTATTCGCAGACGGCCTTGTCCATGCGGACCCATTCGGGGGCGCAGGCCAGCATGAGCGAGGTTTCCCATTCGTCGGCATGCATGCCCCAGGCCTGCTCCTGGGGATCGAGGTCGGGCTGATAACCGGCGCGCAGGCGGAAGGCTGCGAGGCCCAGATTTTCCCGGATTTCCCGGAGGGTGATTTCCAGGACGTGGTTGTTACCTCCGTGCGTATTGAAAATCGCGAGACGCCTGAAATCCAGGCGCGCGATCTGGTCGGCTGCGGCGAGCAGGGTCCGTCGCAGCGTTTTGGTGTCGATGGAGAGAGTGCCGGGGAAGCCTGCGTGTTCGTTGCTTTTGCCGTAGATCAGGGGAGGGGCGACGAAGACTGGGGCGTGGCCGGGGAGTGAGGCGAGGGCCCCTGAGAGCAGGGCCTGCCCGAGGATGGCGTCGACGCCCACGGGCAGGTGGAGTCCGTGTTGTTCGATCGCCGCGATTGGCAGGACGGCCAATGCGTTTCCAGAGGCGGCGCAGGCGCGGAGCTTGTCGGGCGTGAAACCACCGAGGTAACGATCGCGATAGGCGGAGGGAAAACAGTCGGCGGGTTCCGAGGGGGCGTTGGGCGTGGCCGGCGAGGCTGGAATCGACGACGTAGGGCTCCGGTGTGCGAGAATCTCCCCGAGCAGTTCGACCAGCAGGCTCGTCGGAGCCTCCAGGGGCGCATCTCCCGAGGTGAAATCGACGCCAAGGTCGGCGGCCTGGATAAGGTAGGTGTACAACCCGAACTCCGCGCGTGCATCCAGGGCCACGGAAGCGGCGAGGGAGGCGCTGATGGCGCTGGAGTTCAGGAGCACGATCTTCGTGCAACCGCTGTCCCTAACGCCGCGGCAGATCCCCATCAACTGGTCGTAGGCGGTCTCCGGATCGAGCCCGAAGAATCCCCCTGCCTTGGCGGCGAGCACCTGACGTATCGGCGGGAGCACGCACAGGGGGGCGACGGCCTTGAGACGTCCGACGGCTGCGCGCAGGATGCGGGAGGCAATGACCTCCTCGGCGTCGATGGCGTGGGCGGCGCCTCGGTCGACGAACCCATGCAGGGGCAAAATGACCAGCGGCGACTGCGAACTCCCTGCCGCGGGAAATTCGGGCCAGGCAAGATGCTCCCACGCGGTCTCGGGATCTGCGTTTGCCAGCCAGGATTTCATGTTCGGGTTCACGCGACGGGTTTCTTCCCCGCGTAACGATAGTGTTTGCGCACGATTTCGAGCTGTTGATCGAGCGTTTTCAACCAGAAGAGTTTTCCTCGGATCGACACGCTGATATGCATCAGCAGGCTCGGTGTGTCACCGTGGGGCAGGCTGTACTGGAGGACCGTGTGCATGCGGTCGATACGCACGAAGAAGAAGGGAGAGAAGGGCGCCCGGTTGAGAATCTCCACCTGCTCGATCGTTCCAGAGGGTCGGCTGAGGGTCACCTCAACCTCAAGATGCTTGGCGGCCTCCTGGGTATCCGCGTTCACTTTGAGCCTAAAGGCTGCCTTCAGCAGGGTGGGGGTGTCCTCGAGCACATGGCAGGTGCGCAGGTCGATCTCGGTTTCGATACGGGGGGCGTTGAATTCGCTGGAGCGCTGCGCCTTCAGGTTGTGGTAGTCCATCTGGTCTGCGTCGGAAGGTTTTTTGTAGTCCTTTTCGAGCAGGGTCCAGCAGAGTGGGGGAAATTGGAGGGGATTGTAGGCCTCGATTTCGTTTTTCCCCTCGCCGGTGGAAACCTGGATGTAGGACCAGCCTGGCGGGCCCTCGGTTTTGAAGTGGGCCAGTGCCGCCGCAAACTCCTCCCTGGGCGTGATCGCCTGCACCAGGATGGGCAGGACTGCGGCTGCGAACCAGATAGCGATCACTTTGGGAATGGGAAACGACATGGGAAGGCGGACTTCTGGTTGGAACCACGATCCCGAGGGGAAGCAATCTCAATGAAAGCGGGCGAAGCGCGCCGCGGCGGGAATCGGGAAGAGACCTCCGCGGGGTCGGCGGGGAGACTGGACCCACTGCGTGCATTCACGCGGGCCCGGGGCTTGGGGGAATTGAAGTCGGGGCGGTGGATTGGCGGATGGCTGGATGTATTTAAGAAATTGATATGTTGAGGCTTAAGTTGGCGATCGCCCCTGGGGTAGTGGGTGAATCCGTGTCCATTGCACCCTTTGCCCCACTTTGGCTTCGGCCGGGAAGCCAACTTCGGGCTTGCCAGTCGGGGCGGCGTCCCGTGTCCTCCACCTTTCTGTCTTCCGACAGAACGATCCAAACAACCGACAACAACCACAACATTGACGATCATAAGGCGGCCCATTGGCCGACCTGTGTCTCGACAAGATACATTCGATCACAACATGAGTATTAGCGTATCACTCAAGGACTTGCTCGACGCGGGCGTTCACTTCGGCCATCAAACCAAGCGCTGGAATCCGCGCTCGAAGCCCTACGTCTTCGACCATCGCCAGGGTATCTCGATCATCGACCTGACGAAGACCCACGCGGCCCTTGAAAAGGCCTGTGCCTATCTCGAGGAGATCGTCGGCAACGGAGGCAACGTGCTCTTCGTTGGCACGAAGCGCCAAGCCCAGGACATCGTCCGCGAGGCCGCCATGTCGCTCAACATGCCCTACTGCGTTGACCGCTGGCTGGGCGGCACGCTCACCAATTTCGAAACCGTCAAACGTTCCATCGCCAAGTACAAGAAGTACCAGCAGATGGAGACCAGCGGCGAACTCGCCAAGCTGCCCTCCAAGGAAGAGTCCGCGATCAAGCGCGAGATGACCCGTATGAACCGGAATTTTGCCGGCATCGTGGACATGGGCGCCATGCCCTCGGCGATGTTCATCGTTGACGTCAACCACGAGGAAATCGCGGTGGCCGAAGGAGAACGCTGCGGGATTCCGACGATCGCGCTAGTTGACACCAATTCCGATCCGACGCTCATCAAGTATCCGATTCCCGGAAACGACGACGCCGTGAAGTCGATACGCATCATCGTTGATGCGATCATCGCGGCCGTCCAGGCGGGTCTTTCCCAGCGCGACACGCGCCGTGCCTCCCGCGGTCAGGACGATCTGAAGGCTGCCACGGCGGCGGTCGCTGCAGCGGCTGAGGCCGTTGAGGAAAAGATCGAGCTTCCGAAGGGCGTCGTGCTTGAGGAGACCGAGGAGCAGAAGATTGTCTCCCGTGCCAAAAAAGCGGCTCCGAAGGCTGAATAAGATTATATCTACCATGAGCGTTACCATTTCTGCCCAGATGGTCAGTGACCTGCGCGAGAAGACCGGCGCCGGCCTGATGGACTGCAAAAAGGCGCTGACGGAATCCAGCGGCAATGTTGAGGAGGCGATCACGATCCTCCGCAAGAAGGGTGCTGCGACGGCTGCCAAGAAGTCGGACCGCGCCACGAATGCGGGTCTCGTTGAGAGCTACATTCACCTTGGCGGCAAGGTGGGCGTGCTCGTTGAAGTTGGCTGCGAGACGGATTTCGTCGCGCGTAACGACGAGTTCAAGGCCTTCGTCCGCGACATCTGCCTGCAGATCGCCGCGTCGAGTCCGCTGTACGTGACCCGTACGGAGGTGCCCGAGGCCGAGGTGGCCAAGGAGCGCGAGATTGCCGCGGCGCAGGTCGCGGGCAAGCCGCCGGCGGCGATCCAGAAGATCGTTGAGGGGAAGCTGGACAAGTACTTCTCGACGATTGCGCTGCTCGACCAGCCCTTCGTGAAGCTGCCGGAGAAGACCGTGAAGGATGTGCTCACCGAGACGATTCAGAAGACCGGTGAGAACATCCAGATCCGTCGCTTCGTGCGCTACCAGCTGGGCGCCTGATACGAGGGAAATTTTCCGAAACGCGCATCCTTCGGGGTGCGCGTTTTTTTATTTTTCGGCTTCCGTTTTGCAGGCGGGCTCCTACGTTCCGCCTTTCACCCAGGAGAGGTGGCAGAGTGGTCTAATGCGCCTGACTCGAAATCAGGTGTGCCGCAAGGTACCGGGGGTTCGAATCCCTCCCTCTCCGCCAGGCTTCGTCGGTGCTGGCGCACCGGACTATGCCTGGCTTCGCCCGTCGGCAGCACGCCGGACAAAGTGGAATGACAGCGCAGAAGCCTGCCGGGCGAAGTTGCCGCCGAGCGGCACGAAGCCCGGCCGCCGACGCGGACCGAGATTGACGCGGAAATCGGGAAGAAACGTGGATCTTGGTCGTTCGGCCGATGCGCACCGGACTATGCCTGGCTTCGCCCGTCGGCAGCACGCCGGACAAAATAGAATGACAGTGCAGAAGCCTGCCGGGCGAAGTTGCCGCTGGCCTGCTCGCAGCGGAGTCAGCCAAGCGTCCCGTGTCCCTCGCGCTGCCCGCCAAGGCGCTAGACGGCTATTTTCCGCAGCTCTTGCCGCTCATCGCGAACGGCGAAGTTTCGTGCTGAGGCGGCGCTCGGGTTCGCCGCCTGCCACCTCGCTGGATGCTGCCTGGTTGAATGAAAGATTAACAGGCCCTTTTGGATTCCAGCCACGCGACCGCAAACATTAAGGTTTGACCCCTTGGAATCGGACCCCATGGAATCGGCCACCAAGCTCTCAATTTTGCGGACAATGTAAGCGGCTTCCTCGGCGGGTTCGTTGAAGACGAGGGCAGATCTTCAGGGGACAGGCGGAAAAATCGGCGCAGGTTTCTCGGCTTTGGCTGTCATGTCCAGAGAATAGAGATTAAGTCGGTTGATAATGAATAGCTTGCGGAGTCAAATTGAAGGCATTGCGGCAGGCTTGATGCCTCAGGAAATGGAGCGGAGGCGGAAATTTTTTTAGACGGGCCATAAGATAATATTTATCAGTGAATTAAATTTAGTCATGGTGTGCCGGAGGTGGGTCTGGGAGGGCTGGGCACGGAACTCTGCAAATCATCGGCAAGACTAACCCGCCGCACACAACCCTCGTGGGCCGGAAGATCCGGCTCACCCGATCAGAAACCACCGACGAAACCCGAATGACCATGAAAACCTATCGATCCCTCGCCGTCGCGGCCGGCGTCTGCGTTCTGCTGCCGCTCTCCCTCCATGCCCAGGCCATTCACGCCGCAACCGATGCGGTTGAAGCTGCGGATGCGGCTGAAGCCGCCCAGGCTGCAGCTCACGCGTCCGCTGCCGCCAGCGCCGCAGTCAACGCCACGAATGCGGCGAATGCCGCCAGTGCCGCGGTGAATGCCTCGCACGCCGCCGATGATGCGACGACAGCCGCTGCGACGGCTGCCAACGCCTCACACGCCGCAGCTGTCGCGGCCCATGCGGCTGAATCCGCTGACGCGGCCGAAGCCGCGGAGTCTGCGGAATCCGCCGAAGCGGTGCGGGCGAGCGTCGCTGGACTGCCTCATGCGGCCGTTGCGGCCAACGTCAATGCGCAGCAGGCCCTGGCCAAGGAGGCCGATGCGGATGAAGCGTCGGCCTCCAGCTCTGCCAAGGCCGAAGCCGAAGCCAATGAGCACACCGCCGCGGAAGCCGCGAAGGCTGCCGAGACTTCCGGCGACAAGGCGGCCGCGGATACCGACGCCGACTCTTCCGCCGACACGTCGGCGAATGTGAAGTCCTCCTCGGATGTCCAGGCGTCCAATCCGAACTCGAAGAAGGACATCAAGAGTGATGACAGGGTGAACGTGACGGGCCAGGCCCGTGCGACGGCGGTCGCCAATTCTCACGCCGAGAAGGGCACCACTGAGGCCTCGGAAAACGAAAGTGCGAAGGTGGACGGCCGCTGAGCCGCATCCGACCTGAGACCATCCCTGGGGACGCGAGCAGTTTCATGCCCGCGTCTCCGTACATCCACTTTTCTCCAAGACTTCAATGTATTCCAAATCCCTCGCATGTGTCCTGCTGTCTCTCTCGACCGTCACCGCCGGCTTTGCCCAGAGCAAACCCCTACCGGCCCCGGCCGAGACCATCAAGCTCGACACCAGCCTTGTGTTTGCACGCGGCAATTATGGCCTGCCGACCAACACCGACGTGACGATTGCGCTCGTCAACCCGACCTACAAATCGGGCGACTGGCGGGTGCAGGCGTCCATTCCGTTCGTTCACATCAGCGGCCCCGCCACGGTTGTCGGAAGCACGGGAGGAGTGTACGTGAATCACTCGGCCTCGGGCTTGGGTGACGCCTCGCTGGCCGTCTTCCGAAAACTGGACTACGATTTGCAGGGCTGGACCTCGAGCGTGGGTGCGAAAGTGAAGTTTCCCACCGCGGACCAGAACAAGGGTCTTGGGACCGGCCAGACCGACGAGTCGGTCGAGGTCGACGTGCTCCGCCCTGGTGGTCCTGCCACACCGTTTGCCAACCTCGGTTATCAGCATCTCGGAAGCAGCGCCGCCTATCCG
>JAJXVO010000011.1 GCA_021782105.1 bacterium | reverse complement strand
GGGCGGAGGAAGGAAGACGGCTTGTGTTTGCGCTGTGCGGTAGCGTGCCGGGCTGGGCGGACGAAACCTCGGCGGTGTTTCGGGGGATCATCGACCGATGGATCGCCCGAGAGCGGCCCGTTTGTGTGGACACCTATGGGGCGCCGCTTGCGTGGTGCGTGGAGCGGGCGGTTTCGCTTGTGAAGGTCAATGCGGACGAATTCAGGAGCCTGTTTGGCGCGGAAGCCTCAGGAGAGGTCGACGATCTGCTGTCGCTCGCGTTGGAACGCTGGCCGGTGCGGGCGTGGGTGGTGACAGACGGCGCCGGTCCTGTCTGGTTTGCCGAGGTGGGTGGCCGGCCTGAGCGCAGGAATCCGCCGCGCGTTGTGGAGGTGTCCGCGACAGGATCCGGTGACGTGATGATGGCATGCCTGATCGAGGCGTTATTCGCGCGGGGTCGGCCGCTTGCCGCTGCGGTCGAAGAGGCGATGCCGAAGGCGGCGGCGAACGCGGCGCATCCCGGCATCGCGGAATTTTGAAGCACGAGCGAGGGACGAGGCAGGCCGGAGTTGCGCAGGGGGGAGTGGGCGGCGAGGCTGGATGAATGCTGAAGGAAGCCCTGGAGCATCTGCTTACCCCGTGTCCGCGCCGCTGGCGGAAAATGGGTTATCTGCGCGAGCAGATAGCGATCGATGCAAGGGTGGCTCGCAACCGCCAGGCCTGGGCGCCTCACCTGGAGGCCACGAAGCGGGAGATCGTGGAGGCGGTGGAAAGAAGTCGGGGGCGCCGCTGTGTGCTCGTTCTGGGGGCCGGAGTGCATCACGATCTTCCCTTGGACGCTCTTGTCGCCGCGTTTGAACGGGTGGTGCTGGCCGACATCGTTCACCGGCCCGGAGCGCGGCGAGCCGCACGCCGCGTTGGGGACACGTGGTCTGCGCGGAGTTTGATGCGAGTGGGGTGGCGGCACGGCTCCACGAGGCGGGTGCACGCATGGACGACTCCGCGCTCGAAGCCTGTGTTACAGAAGCCGAGGTCGGTCTCCCGGTCGAATGCGGTGGCGAACCGGACCTCGTCGTGTCGGCGAACCTGTGCTCGCAGCTGCTCCTGCTGCCGTTCGAATGGATCGCTCGCCGGCGCGAGAGAGGGTCCGGCCTGAAGACGCGCCTGGTGGCCGCAGGCGCCCGGCACCACGCCCGCTGGCTCGAGTCCCGGACAGGTGCGATGCTGCTCGTATCCGATTTGGAGAGACGGAAGGTCTCGCGTGACGGGACGGAGGTGGAAATGGAGGAGGTGCCCGGCATGACGGAGCTGCGCCCCCCGGATCGCCGCTGGAACTGGCGGCTGGCTCCGATACCGGAATTCAACCGTACCCATCACCTCGAGCACATCGTTGGCGCCTGGCGGCGATCACCCCTGCTCAAGGTGTCATGACTTCGTGGCCGTCGAGCTCCATCCAAGCGCCGTGCTCCGGCAGGTACGGCAGGTAATAGACCGTGCTGTTGGCCACCTCGTCGCGCTTTCCGTCGAAAATCATGAAGGCGTATCCCTGGTCGGAGGGGATGGAGACGAGCACCGGCGCTGAAATGGAGGACCTCAAATAGGAGCTGGTGAAACTCCGGCCTGCGCGCCTGGCCGCTGCGAGGTCGGCGCTGCTGGCAGATCGGGAGTCGGAGGCAGCGATGGTCCGAACATAGTCTGGAGCGGTGAAGGGCCAGGGCTGCTTGACCGACCTTGTTTCGGCGCTGGCTTCGTTCTGCCCAGAACTCGTCCATGCGACGGTGAACTCGTGGAGCGTCGGGCGATGGACGTGAAAACGCCAGCCGCACAGGCCCACGATCCCAATCCACAGCGCCCAGCTGAACCAGGCGAAGGTCCACAGCTTACGGAGCGCCGGTGGCTCGGGCACGCGGGCGGGCTGCGGCTTCAGACGTGTGAGGCCTGCGATTTGGGCGTTCACATCCAGGAGATCCTCCTCGAGTTCCACCGACGAGGCGGTGTGTTCATGGGTCGCGGCCGTGGCGCTCTCGCAGCGGGCGGGGCCGTCGCTGAAATGCCAGGTGGTGCCGGGACTGGAATGCGCGAGTTCGCGCCTCAGCAGGGCGACGAGCACGAGGCGGATACCCACGGCGACGAGACCCGGAAGGAACGCGATCACCACGAAATGCGGTCCTGGCCAGCCGATCGCGATCAGCAGGCCGACGGCGGTCCAGCCGAGTGCGAACCACAGGAGGTGGCCGAGGCACCAGGGGCCGGCGCGCAGCACGCGCCCGAGCCGTTTCCAGAACAACACCTCGGACAGGCGGCGTCCGCGGGTGGCGAGTGTCGCGTATTGTCGGCGCTCCCACTCCTCGTGAGTGACGAATCCCCTGCGATGCGCGTTGGGGGCGAGGACCGCGAGCAGCAAGGCCTCGTCGTTGCCGGGGCGATCATTCTGGAAAATCTGGTCGACCTCCTCGACGGTGCTGCAGGCGTAGAGGCGGCGGAGTTCGGTGCGCGCCTCGTGCCAGAGCGAGGGAGGGGAGAACGCGAGCTCCCACACCCGTGCGATGCCCTTGATGTCGTTTTGGGCGAGCCATCCGTACTTCCAGGCCCTGTCCAGGGCGCGTTTTGCAAGGTGGGATGCATCGAGCAGGATACGCACGACTTCGGAGTCGGTCTTCTCGAGCGCGGCGATCATGGGCACCGAGGTGAGCGTCCAGACGCAGGCCAGTTTGTGTCCCGAGCCGTCCTCATTGCGGAGCGTGTCGCGGAGGATGCCTGCGTCCACGCGTCTGCCGCGCCACACCAGATGATTTCCCGCGAGTTCGTTCAAAGCGAGTGCGAGTACCATCTCCTCGACGGCTTCCCGGGGAAAGTCCTGCAGTTCGGGGTCGTTGAGGATCTTCAGGGTCGCATCGAGCTTTTGGGCGATTGGACGGAGCCCCTGCACCTCACGGATGAAGGCGGAGAGCGTGGTTGGATCGGAAGTGCCGAGGATCTGTCCATAGGCGGCCTCCCAGTTTTCAGCTGAGCGAAGGACATCGGCGGCTTCGCGCACCGTGTAGGGCTGGCCCCGCCAGCGGAAGACACGTTCATTGCGCCCGAGCGAATAGCGTTCTCTGGGCGACTCGCCCGCAAGCCACGCCCGCACCTCGTGCGCACCCCAGCGCGCTTCGCGTGCCGAAGTCAGAAGGCCGCGCAGCAGCAGGTCGGTGCGCTGATCGATCCCCTGCATGGCCTCGACTCCACCGGACCGGAATGTGCCCGAGGTCTTTTCGAGGAGGAAGCCCTCCGCGTATTCGCGCTCGGTGAGTCCGGAGCGGTTAAGGGGGCGTCCGATCACCAACTCGCATAGGTGTCGACCGAGGACGAGTTCCTGGAGTACGCGACCTATCGACCACCAATCCCAGGCGAGCAGCCCTTCTCCTCCCTGGTGTCGGTACAGGCCGGCGGCTTCGGGCGGCGTATAAAAGGGGTCACCCGCTATCGGAAGCAGATCGCCGCGGTGGAATTGGGCGGCGCGTTCCAGGTGGCCCAGTACGAGGTGGGGTTTGGTTCCGGCCTCGTCCACGCAAAACGAATCGGGATCGATGTGTCCGTGCACCAGACCCGCGCCGTGGAGTGCCTCGAGTGCCTCGAGAATGTCCCCAAGAAACGAGGTCAGTTGCTGAAGGGTGATTGATGCCTGCTCGGCGCGCCAGGCCCGCAGAGTGCGTCCCGGAGGAAGATCGAACAGCTCGACACGCTGGTCGCCGGACTTCCTGGCGCCGAGCGCCCGCAGAAGCCGGGGGCAGTTTATCCTCTCGAGCAGCTGCCAGGCCTGTTCGTGAAACGGATCGGCGGACCTGAACAAGCGCAGCTGGAGCGCCCGCCCGCTAGGGAGATGGATCGCTCTCCACGCGGCGGCTCCGGTCGGATCGCTCAGTGCGGCTTCGACGAAGTAATCCTGGCCCCAGCGGTGGCCGGGCTGCGGGTAGACTGACTCCGGTGCCAGATGCCGGGAGGCACCTGGCTCGGGCCGAGACTCCGATTGAGAATCGGAAGTGGGATCGACAGGCATGCGCGAATGATCGGATTAGGCGAAGGAAGAGGACGCTGAACGGAGCGACTTCAAAAAGCCAATGCGGCCAGAGAGTGCAAATGCAGGGACGCGCTGGATTCGCGGAGCATCGCGTTGTCCCTCAGGCCAGGTACTTCCGTTTCACGAGACGCCAGGCAGTCACGAAAAAGGCTGTCAACGGGATGGCGAGCACCATGCCGAGCAAGCCGTCGAGGGCGATTCCCCAGAAAAAGAGGGCGAAGATGATCGCGACAGGATGGAGCCCGGTTCGCGCTCCCATGATCTTGGGAGTGAGGACCCAGCCTTCGAGGGCTTGGACGATGATTTTGACGAGCAGCACGAGACCGACGAGTTCCCAGCCGCCGCCGGGCTGGAACAGGGCAAGAGGCACGGCGATCAGCAGGCCGACGATGGTTCCGAGGTACGGGACGATGTTGAGGATGCCGAATGCGAGTCCGAGGAAGAGGCCGAACCTGAGGCCGATGATCGAAAATCCCAGGGCCAGGAGCATGCCCATGATCAGGCTGATGAGCAGCTGGCCGCGGAAAAAGGACACGACGATCGCCACGAACTCACCGCCCAGAAACACGAGATCATCGCGCAACTGCTGACCGAGAAACGAGAGGTGGGCCTCCATCCTCGAGGACAGTTCCCCCCGAGACAGGAGGAAGAAGAACAGGTAGATCGGGATGATTGCGACGCGGATGACGAAGCTGCCTGCGACCAGCAGTCCGCCGCCCGCTGCCTTAAGCGAAGGCACGGTTTGGGCGATCAGGGTCCTGGCTTCCACGGCGAGCGACTCCGACATGCGCTGCAGCGCCGGATTGTCTGCATGCCGCCGGAAAAGTTCGATCCAGGTCGGGTAGTGCTGGTCGACGTACACCGTGGCATTGTGCCAGAGCGACGGCAGGTAGGCCACGAAGTCGAGCAACTGGGAGAAAATGGGAGGGATCGCGAGGATGAGAAGCGTCGTGGCCCCTCCGACGAATACCGCGAACAGCAGGCTCACCGCGGCGAGCCTCGACACATGCAGGCGCCGCTCGATCATCGCCACGCAGGGCCGGAGGATGAGCGCGAGGATGCCTGCGACGGCGAGCGGCCAGAGCACGCCGGCGAACAGCGCGAGCAGGCGACCCAACACGAAGACCGATCCGCAGATCACCGCCACGATCAGCGCGGCGGCCGCGAGCGCGAGGGCAACGCCCACGAGGCGCCGCTGGCTTTGGGAGAGGAGGGATGGGGAGGGTTCTGGCATGCGTCTCTGGAGGCCGGTCGCGTTTCCCTAGGCGTTTGACTGCGTTCGGGCGAGGGAATTCGCCGGCACTTCCGGGCCGCGTCCGCGCCGGCTCGGGGGCACGGACTCGGCCGCTGGAAACGATTTGAACGGACGCATCATTCCGCCGCGATTGACAGCGTGGACCAGACCGGCGCCATGCGCTCGAACACATCGTGTGGGAGGTCCGATCGCTGGCGCACATGGAGCACGTCGTGGAGCCGTTCGAGCTGGCGCTGCACCTGCTCGAGGCGCGGCTCGTTTGCCACGAGCAGGAGCATGCGGCTGGTGGATGTGTCGGCCTGCGGAACGCAGAGGATCGCGTCGAGGTTGAATCCGCGGCGCGCAAAAAGCCCTGTCACATGCGACATCGTGCCGGGATGGTTTCTGACAATGAGTTCGAGGAGGGTCGTGTTCATGGATTGGCGGATGTTGACGGCTTGGGGATCTCAGGCGGGAGTGAGCGCGGGTTCGCGTTCGTCGATCATGACGCGGTTGGGGGCGCCCGGAGGCACCATCGGGAGCACGTTGGCGCCGTCGTGTATCGGGATGTCGATGACGATCGGGCCGGAGTGTGCAAGGGCCTCGCGAAGGCGCGCCAGGGCATCCTTGCCCGGTTCGATGCGCACGCCTGGCAGACCGAAGGAGCGGGCGAGCGCGGCGAAATCGGGCACGGCGTGGAAATGGCTCGCCGAGAAATTGCGTCCGTAGAACAGCTCCTGTTGCTGACGCACGAGGCCAAGCTGCGCGTTGTTCATGATCAGCACCGCCACGGGCAGGTCGTGTTCGGCGAGGGTGGCGAGTTCCTGGATATTCATCAGGATCGAACCGTCGCCGCTCACGCAGGCGACGCGCCGTCCCGGCGCCGCGAGCGCGGCGCCGATCGCCGCAGGCAGGCCGAAGCCCATGGTGCCCAAACCGCCGGAGGTCAGCAGCGTGCGAGGCCGCCGCACCGGATACGATTGGGCCACCCACATCTGGTGCTGGCCCACGTCGGTCGTCACGATCGCGTCATCGGGCAGAATCTCACCGAGCAGCCGGCACAGGTTCACTGGATGCAGGGGATCCTCGGTGCGTGGAGGCGCGTAGACCGGGTGGCGGCTGCGCAATTCGCGGGCCCGTGTGCTCCACTCGGGACGGGGCGTGGGCGCCAGGCGTTCGAGCAGGCGCCCGAGCACGTCGCCGGCGTCGGCCACGATGCTGTGAAAGGGACGTTTGATCTTCCCGATCTCGGCGGGGTCGATGTCCACGTGGGCGATCGTCGCACGGGGACAGAACTCCGCGACCTTCCCCGTCGCCCGGTCGTCGAAGCGCGCGCCCACGGCCAGAAGCAGGTCGGCCTCCTCGAGCAGGGTGTTGGTGGCGCGCGTGCCGTGCATGCCGAGCATGCCCATGAAAAGCGGATGTTCGGGGGACAGGGTGCCCAGGGCCATCAGCGTCGCCACTGCAGGCATGTCCTGGCTCTCCGAAAGGCGCCTCGCCAGCATCGACGCTCCGGAGTGCACGATGCCGCCGCCCAGGTAGAGCACCGGACGTCGTGCCCCGCGGATGAGGCGCGCAAGGTGGTCGATTGGTTCGTCCTCGGCGCGGGCAGTCGGGGTGCGCCCTCCGGGCGCAGGCCAGCTCACGTCCTCCTCGGTGGCGAGGAACACGTCTTTCGGAATGTCGACTGCCACCGGGCCGGGGCGGCCAGATTCCGCCAGCGTGAAGGCGAGGGGAATCACCTCCAACAGCTCGCGCACGGATCGAACCAGGAAGTTGTGCTTCGTGATCGGAAGTGTGAGCCCGTAGGTGTCGACTTCCTGAAACGCATCCGTGCCAATCAACGCCTGCGGAACCTGGGCTGTGATCGCCACCAGAGGGATCGAGTCCAGCCTGGCATCCGCGATTGCGGTGAGCAGGTTGGTCACACCGGGGCCCGAGGTTGCGAGGCACACGGCGGCTTTGCCGGTGACGCGCGCCATCCCCTGGGCGATGAAGCCTCCTCCCTGCTCGTGGCGGGCGAGGATGTGTTGGATCGAACTGCCTTGCAGGACGTCGTAAAACGGCAGGATGGGGCCGCCGGGAATGCCAGACAGGATGCGTATGCCCTGCCGCTCAAGCAGGGTTTTCAGAATTTGAGCTCCGTTGAGTTTCATGGGTGGGTGGTTTTCGGCCCGCCCCGACATCGCCCGCCCTTGGAGCCCAAAAAAAAGCCCCTCCGGCGTTCGGTGCCGGAGGGGTAAAGTGTCAGTTAAGTCATGACCCCTGCGGCACGTGGCTAACGACCACGACGACGACGCTGACGACGACCGTACTGAGGAGGCCGAGGGTCTTTGACGACGTATTCGCGGAGGGATGCATGACGATGAGAGAACGGCACCAAGGGGAATTTCCGCCACCCTGTCAAGGTCGGGCTTCACGCGCGGAGCGTCCAGGCTTGCGTGCACAGCCACCTCCGACTCAATGCGCGCCCATGGCCAAACCGGACGAGCCCAAGGTGATTTTCTCGATGATCGGCGTATCCAAGCGCCATGAGCGCAAGGAGATCATTCGCGACGTTTCGCTCTCGTTCTACTACGGCGCCAAGATCGGCGTGCTGGGCCTGAACGGTTCAGGTAAGTCCTCGCTCATGCGCATCCTCGCGGGACGCGACAAGGAGTTCGAGGGCACGGTGCACTTCGAGCCCGGCTACGCGGTCGGACTGCTCGAGCAGGAGCCGCAGCTCAGTTCCGGGAGAACCGTGCGGGAGTGCGTGGAAGAGGGCGTGAAACACCTGGCTGACCTCGTCGCAGCCTACGACGCCACCTGGGAGGAGCTTGATGCGGCGGCCGATGAGGGGGCGCGCGATGCGATCCTGGCAAAGCAGGGTGACTTGCAGGAGAAGATCGACACCCTCGGCGCCTGGGACGTGGGCAGCCATGTGGAGATGGCGATGGATGCGCTCAGGTGTCCGCCGCCGGAGACGGTGGTGGACCAGATCTCGGGTGGTGAACGACGGCGCGTGGCGCTTGCCCGGTTGCTGCTGCAAAAGCCCGACATCCTCCTGCTCGACGAACCGACCAACCACCTCGATGCCGAGAGCGTGCAGTGGCTCGAACAGCACCTCAGCCGCTACGAGGGCACCGTCATCGCCGTCACCCACGACCGCTACTTCCTCGACAACGTCGCGGGCTGGATCCTCGAACTCGACCGCGGTCACGGCATCCCCTGGAAGGGCAACTATTCCTCGTGGCTCGAGCAGAAGCAGCGACGCCTCGCCATCGAGCAGCGCACCGAGGACCGCCGCCAGAAGGCCATGGCCCGCGAACTCGAGTGGATTCGGCAATCGGCCCGCGCGCGCCAGACGAAGGGGCAGGCCCGCATCAACGCGTACGAGGCGATGCTCAAGCAGGACGTCGCCGAGAAGGAGCGCCTGTTCGAGATCGTCATCCCCCCGGGGCCGCGCCTGGGAACGCTCGTCATCGAGGCGCGCGACGTGGCCAAGGCCTACGGGGACCGCCTCCTGTTCGAGGCCCTTTCCTTCGACCTTCCCCCGGGCGGGATCGTCGGCGTCGTTGGCCCCAACGGGGCGGGCAAGACGACCCTGTGCCGGATGATCCTCGGTATCGAGAAACCGGATTCAGGCACCCTGCGCGTGGGCGAGACCGTGAAGCTCGCCTATGTCGACCAGTCGCGGGACTCGCTCCCGGGCGAAGCCTCGATCTACGAGGCGATCAGCGGCGGACAGGAGCTGCTGGACCTGGGCGGACGCACGGTCAACTCCCGCGCGTACTGCGCGCAGTTCGGTTTCACCGGAGCGGACCAGCAGAAGAAGGTGGGCGTCCTCTCGGGCGGGGAACGCAACCGCGTTCACCTGGCCCGGCTCCTGAAGAGCGGCGGCAACCTCATCCTTCTCGACGAGCCGACCAACGACCTCGATGTGAACTCGATCCGCGCCCTCGAGGAGGGTCTCGACGGTTTTGCCGGCTGCGCAATGATCGTCAGTCACGACCGCTGGTTTCTCGACCGCATCGCGACCCACATCCTGGCCTTCGAGGGAGACAGCGCGGTGCACTGGTTTGCCGGCAACTACTCGGCCTACCTCGAGGATTACCGCAGGCGCAAGGGCCACGACGCCGACCGCCCGCACCGCATCAAATACCGGCGCCTGGCGAGGTGAGGCAGTGGCCGCCCGGCGGCCGCCGCGGCTCGCTGGAAATTCGGGCAATTGTGCGCATGGTATGCGCCATGAGACGCCTGCTTTTGATTTTCCCCGCGATCTTCGCAAGTTGTGCCATGCAAGCCTCGGCTCCCGTCAAAACCGAATCGATCGTCCTCGGCGGAGGCTGTTTCTGGTGCGTCCAGGCGGCCTATCAACTCCTTCCCGGAGTCGTGTCGACAACCTGCGGCTACGCGGGAGGCCACACGGACAACCCGACCTACGAGGAAGTCTGCACCGGGGAAACCGGCCACGCGGAGGTCGTGAAGGTCGACTTCGATCCCAACGTCGTCTCCCTGGACCGCGTCCTCGCGTATTTTTGGAAACTGCACGACCCCACCTCGCTCAATCGCCAGGGCCCCGACGTGGGCACCCAGTACCGGTCGACGATTTTGTACTCGAGTGAGGCACAGAAGGAGGTCGTGGAAAAATCACTGGCTGAAGCCCAGGCGGGTTATAGCAGGAAGATCGTCACAGTCGTCGCCCCTCTCACGAAATTCTGGCGCGCCGAGGATTACCACCAGGACTATTTTGAGAAACATCCGGATCGCGACTACTGCGCGTACGTGATCGGCCCGAAAATCCAAAAGCTCCAGAAGGAACTCGCGCACCAACCGAAACACTAGCGCCGGTCTCGGGAATTGGAAATGCCTCGCGGCACTCCAGGCCGCACGGGCTGCCGGTTTTTGTGGCCAAGGCGGCGAGCTTAGGTTTGACCGGGATCATGGCCTCCCCGACTGCGCTGCGCCCTCCGGCCGTGACCGTCCTGATGCCGGTCCGCAATGCCGTGAAGTCGATTGGCGCGGCGGTCGCCAGCGTCTGTCGGCAATCGTCGCCGGACTGGGAGCTGTTGGCGGTGGACGACGGTTCGAACGACGGAACAGGCGAGTGGCTTGCGGACTATGCGACGCGGGAGCCCCGCCTGCGCCTCCTCCGTCAACCTGCCAGGGGTATCGTGGCTGCGCTCAATGCGGGACTCGGGGTGGCGCGCGGGCGACTGGTGGCCAGGCACGACGCGGACGACGAGATGCTGCCGGGTCGGCTCGAGGAACAGGCGGCCCTGTTCGAGGAGCGTCCGGAGCTTGGACTGGTGTCGAGCCTGGTGCGTTTTGGCGGAGACCGCGCATCGTCGCCGGGCTATGCGCTTCATGTCGACTGGCTCAATTCGCTGGTGGAACCCGTAGACTTGGCCTTCAACCGTTTTGTCGAGTCTCCCTTCGCGCATCCCAGCGTCATGTTTCGACGCGAACTCGTGGCGCTGCATGGAGCCTACCGGGACGGAGATTTCCCGGAGGATTACGAACTCTGGCTGCGCTGGTTTGAGTCGGGGATTCAGATGGCGAAAGTGCCGCGCGTGCTCGTTGTCTGGCACGATCCGCCCGGGCGTCTCTCCCGGACCGACCCCCGCTATTCCAGCGAGGCCTTCTTCCGCATGAAGGCCCCGTATCTCGCGCGGGCCGCGGCGGGATTGCTCGCGGGGAGACGGCTCTTCGTGTGGGGGGCGGGGAGGCTCACCCGCCGGCGCGCAGAGCTGCTGGAGGGGCACGGACTGCGAATCGCCGGCCATGTGGATATCGCTCCCAGAAAGATCGGCAGCACCACTCCGGCCGGTCTCCCGGTGATCGGTCCCGGTGACCTGCCCGCGCCGTCGGATGTCTTTGTGCTCGGTTACGTATCCACCCGCGGAGCGAGGGAGTTCATCCGGGGGGAACTCCGGACTCGGGGCTTCGTGGAGGGGCGCGATTTCCTGATGGGAGCCTGAGCGGTCCGAAGCTAACGGAAGGAGGGAGTCGACAACAGGCGCCGGAGGCACTCATTAGTGGAACGACCATGGCACTGTGCTCCACATCGACTCTCTTCGGCCGGCGCTTCCGACGCGGCCGCGTGTTCTGACCGGACTCCGATGCCCGACTCAACTCCCGTCAACGCCGCCGATTCCGGCCTGCAAGTCGAAACGGCCTTCGTGAGAAACCGCAACGCCCTCCTGGCGCGCGCCGACTTCGGCCCTCTCTACGTCGACATCTACCTTCATCTCGCCGAGCACGGCATCCGGCGTTCGGCGGAAGCCGATCTCCTCTTCAAGCGCTGCCTTGCGGCCTTTGTCCTGCACGTCGCGACCCGCCCCTGGAACGAACTCAGTGCGTGGACCCTGCATTTCGACAAACTGGGACTGAACATTTTCCTGACTGCGGACAATGAGACCGGGGCCGTGACAGGGCGCCTGTTCGACGAGGACGTGAAGGTCATGGGAACCAGCCTTTTCTACGCGGATGTCATCCGTGGCCGCGAGCCCATGCGGCGCAGCGCGATCGAATTCGAGGGCGACGATTTTCTTGCGGCCATCGGAGGCTTTTATGCCCGGAGCGAGCAGCGTGGGCTCCGTGTGTATGATCAGGGCGACGACACCCTCGTGATGCTGATCGAGCATCCCGACTGCGACCATGCCTGGTTCTCGACCCTTGATGCGGAGGGTGCGCTCCGTATCGACCAAACGGAGACCATCGCACCGCTCGAACGGCGCGTCTACCGCTGGCACTGCGGGTGCAACCAGGGCCGCATGCTCGAGGTCCTGGCTCCGTCGTTCAGGGAAGACCCCGAGGCCCTGTTTCAGGGGGATCCGAGCATCGAGATGCGCTGCCCGCGCTGTGGCGCCCGGCATGTCGTGACGCGCGAAGCCCTCGAAGCCTTCGTGGGCGGGGGAAGCGGAACCTAGGACGATGCACTCCGTGCTTCACGAGATCTGGATCGGCATGTCCGGCGCCTCGCCGACGGAGCAGGCGGCGACGCTGCTTGGGGTGCTTGGTGTGTGGCTCATGATCCGGCTGAGCCTCTGGGCCTTTCCGGTCGGCATGGCGCAGGTTGCACTCTCCGCGATCGTGTTCTACCGCGCCCGTTTTTATGCCGACATGAAGCTCCAGGGTGTCTTCTTTGTCGCCCTGGCCTACGGCTGGTGGCACTGGACGCACGGAGGGCCGAAAAAGGACGCTTTGCGCCCCATCACGCGGCTGAGTTCCCGCGGCTGGGCGGGCGCAGTTGGATCATCCGTCGCGTTCGGATTTGTCTGGGGCTGGTATCTGAAACACCATACCGACGCCGCGATGCCCTATCGCGACGCCTTTATCTCGAGCTTCAGCATCGTGTCTCAGTGGCTCCAGTCGCGCAAAGTGCTCGAAAACTGGCATGGTTGGATCCTTGTGAACGCGGCGGCCGTGCCCGTCTACTGGCTTGGAGGCATGGCGTGGTTTTCGGTGCTCTACTTTCTCTTCCTTTTGATGGCCATCGGTGGCTACCGCGAATGGCGCCGGGACCTGGATCGGGAGGCCGCCCGTGCTTAGGCGAGTCGTCATCTTCGGACCGGAGTCGACCGGCAAGACCACGCTCGCGCGCCGCCTTGCTGAGCATTTCCGCGAACCCTGGTCCGAGGAGTACGTCAGGCGTTTCTGGGACGAGCGTTTGGGTGTCATCACAGCCACGGATCTCGACGAAGTGGCCTGGGGCCAGATCGCGGTCGAGGACGCGGCCCGGGGCGGGGCCAGAAGTCTGTTCTTTTTGGATACGGACCTGCTGACCTGTACGATCTGGGACGACCTTCTTTTTCCCGGAGCTTGCCCGGACTGGGTTCGGGCCGAGGCCGACCGTCGGGCGCAAACGACGACCCTGTACCTGTTGTGTGCGACCGACGTTCCTTTCGCGGCGGATCCGCAGCGGTGCTTCCCGGAACCCGAAGCCCGCGAGCGCTGCATGAGATTGTGGAAGTCCACGCTGGAGAAACGCGCTCTTCGGTTCGTGGAGGTGAGGGGAAGCTGGGACGAGCGCTTCGCCACTGCTCGTGCCGCCGTCGAGAATCTGGACGGCGTGTGAGGGCGGATGCGTTCTGGGATTGCAGTTTTGGCCGGGATTTTTTTGACGCTGCAGTGATGAGCGAGGCATTGAGCGAAGATTATCTGAACCGATTCGGGGCTCTGGCCCGGCTGTATGGCCGGCCGGCGCTCGACCGCCTCGCCGCAGCGCACGTCTGCGTCGTAGGCGTCGGAGGCGTGGGCTCGTGGACCGTCGAAGGACTGGCCCGCAGTGGCATCGGGCGCCTTACCCTGATCGACCTCGACGACGTGTGCATTACCAACGTCAATCGGCAGCTTCCCGCGCTCGATGGCCAGATCGGGCGCCCAAAGGTGGCGGCGCTCGCCGAACGTGTGCGGCTGATCAACCCCGCCTGCCGGGTGGAGACCCTCGCCGCCTATTTCACAGCGGCTTCGGCGGACCGCCTGCTCTCGGACGATATGGACTGTGTCGTGGATGCGATCGACGGCATGACCAGCAAGGCTTTGCTCATCGCGACCTGCGCCCGGCGCAGGCTCCCTTGCGTCTGCATCGGCGGCGCGGGCGGCAAACGCGACAGCACCCGGATCCGACGGGGCGACCTCGGCGAGTCGGTGGGAGACGAACTCCTGCGACAGGTGCGCAAGAAACTGAGGCGCGACCACGGCTTTGCCCGAGGGGAGGGACAGCGTTATGGCATTCGCTGCATTCATTCCCAGGAAAAGACCGTTTACCCGTGGGCTGATGGCTCTTGCCAGACGGAGCGGGAGCCGGGGTCGACCCTGCGCATGGATTGCGCCAGCGGGCTCGGTTCGTCGGTCGCAGTGACCGCCGCATTTGGGTTTGCCGGTGCGGGCGAGGCAATCGACCTGATACTCGGTTCAGACTGGGCCGAACCATCGGGCAGCCAAATCGACGGACCCTCCAAGAGGGCGATGTCGGTGGAATCTGGAGCCTGATCAACCAGCGCCCTTGGCCGTCCGATGCGGCACGGGCTCCTGGCATCCGGCAGCTCTGGCGGCGGGCTATCGTATACCTATTAAGGTTTTAGAATAAAGCGACTTAAGAACAATCCGCTCCTCTGCTTACCCTGGTTTGACCACGCGAACCCGCTGGGTCCCGGCCTCAATCAATGTGTTTTCTAAAGCACTGCACTGTGTAATTTTGGCTCGACAAAAATGACTAGAATAAGTAAGCCTTACTGCTTACGGCCGGGTTACCAAAGTTACTATTCCTTCACCTACAAAACATGACGAAACGCGTTCTGCCGCTTCGAAAATTCATAAAGCCGAGTTTCGAATCTCTGATTGAAAAGAAACGTGATAACGGGGAGTTTAATCAAGAGGAAATTCGATATATCATTGATAGCACGCTGGATGGCGAGATGCCAAAGCATCAGCTGGCGGCGCTACTGATGGCGATCTATTTCGCGAACATGTCCGCCCAGGAAACGGCGGATTTGACCGAGGAAATGATGCTCTCCGGTGAGGTGATTGATCTCTCGCATATCGCGAAGCCGAAGATCGACAAGTACTCGACGGGAGGAATCGGCGACAAGACCTCGCTGGTGCTCGTCCCGCTGGCGATGGCGGCCGGAGTGGTGGTGCCGATGATGTGCGGCGCCGAGCACGATTACGTGGTGGGCACGCTCGACAAGCTCGCGGCGATTCCGGGGTTCAAATCCAATCTTTCCAACGAACAATTCGCCACGCAGCTTTCACGCATCAACGGCGCGATCTGTGCGCAGACTGCGGATCTGGCGCCTGCGGACGCGAAGTTTTATGAGATTCGCAAGGAGACGGGCACGATCCCGAGCCTCCCGCTGATCACCGGATCGGTCCTCTCGAAGAAACTCGCCGAGGGCGCCGAGGGCCTCGTGATCGACGTGAAATGGGGCAACGGTTCCTTCATCAAGGACCTCGAACAGGCCAAGCAGCTTGCTCGTTCGATGACCCGCGTGGGCCGCTCGATGAAACGCCGCTGCGTGGCGCTTGTCACGGACATGAACCAACCCTTGGGCGATTCCGTCGGAACGTCGCTTGAGATCAAGGAGGCCATCCAGCTTCTGAAGGGCGGTGGCCCCGAGGACATGAAGGAACTCGTGTTGAAGCTCGGCATGGAGATCGTCCGCCTTGCCGGCGTTGCGGGTTCCACGCTCTCGGCGAAGCAGACTGTGCAGCGCCACCTCAACGACGGATCGGCGCTCGAGAAATTCAAGGAACTCGTGAAAGCACAGGGCGGCGACACCAGCTTCATCGACCATCCGGAAAAATTCGCCCAGGCAAAGCACATCCGCAAGCTGCCGGCTCCGAAGCGTGGATACGTCCACACGATCAGCGCCGCGATGATTGCCCAGGGTGTGCATCTGCTCGGTGCCGGGCGCGATTCGCATGGCAAGGTTGACCACTCCGTGGGCGTGTCGGAAATCAAGAAGGTCGGCACGCAGGTCAAGCAGGGCGAACCGCTCATGATGATTCACTACAACGACGAGTCCAAACTCGAGCAGGCGCTGAACTTCTTCAAGGATGCCTATCGCCTCGCGCCGAAGCGTCCGAATCCGCCGCCGCTCGTGGTCGAGCGCGTGGCCTGAGCCCGTCCAGGCCCAGTCGATTCCCAATCTTTCGAAGCGAAGCCCTACGGCTTCGCTTCTTTTTTTGCCTGTGCGACGACGCGCCCTGGCGTGCGCCGCACCGTCCTCGCCTCAGGAATAGACGAGCAGGCGCTGGCTGATCGGAGCGATCAGGTTGTGGTTCCTGATCTTCATGATCATGGCCTGGCTGAGCGGCTGCCCCTCGCCGATCAGGAGCATGCCGTGCGGGCTGTGCAGGCCCGTGGCGAGCACCATTCCTGGCTGCAGCTCCTCAAGCATGACCTCGCGCACCTGGCGCGGGAGAGTGACGACGTGGGTTGTCTGGAGAAAGAGCCGGACCGCTTCGGGATCCAGGCCCTTGCCGGATTCGGCGAGCACCGCCTCGACAGCCTGATCGCTGGGGAGTCCACTCTCGACATAAGCCACGGCCACAGCTAGGCAGCGGGCGAGCCACGGGATCGAGGTGGCGCGAAGATTGTCCGGGTACCCCTCGCCATCGAAGCGCTCGTGGTGCGCGCGCACGACTTCGCCCACGCTTGGGCGCGGATCGACATAGGCGGCGAGCGTCTGGCTGAAGATCGGATGCGAGTGCAGGGTTTCGCGTTCGCGTTCGGTGAGGCGGTCGGGGTGCTGGCGAAAGGCACGAAGGAGTTCGCGGGATACCCCGATCAGGCCGATGTCGCACAACCTGGCGCTCGACAGCAGGACGCTCCGGTCGGCAGCGCTGAAGTGGGGAGACTCGCAGAGCTTGCGAGCGATCTCCACGAGCTCCTTGGTCTGGCCGCCGAGCATCTCGTCGTACGTGCTGAGCACGCGTGTGCACAGCTCGAGCGAGTGATCGTAGCTCTCGGCCAGGCGTGCGTTGACCGCATCGAGCTCGCGCTTCTGCAACTCGAGATCGCGGACTTTCTGCTCGAGCGTGGCGTTGGCGGACTTCAGTTCCTCGTTGAGACGGCGCGTCTCGCCAGAGAGGGCGGAATTGTGCGTGACGAGTTCAAAGCGCTGGTAGGCGTTGCGAATCGATGTGGTGAGTTCTTCGCGCAGCCAGGGTTTGGCGACGAAGCGGAAGATCTCGCCCTTGTTGATGGCCTCGATGATCGTGGGCAGCGAGAGCACCGCGGTGATCAGGATGCGGGTCGCGTTGGGCTGCACCTTCTTGCACGCCATGAGAAAATCGAGACCGCTCATCTCGGGCATGCGCTGGTCGGAGATGATAACGGCGAATTTCTGGTTCCCAAGGGCCTCGATTGCCTTGGTTGGACTCGTGAAGGCGACGACGTGGAAGCAGTCCCGCTCGAGCGTCTCCTTGAGCGCCGACAACACGATTGGCTCGTCGTCGACGACGAGAATCGGATAATCGGATACAGGAGGACGTTCGATCATGCGGGGGAAAGGGCCGGATTTGCGGATTGTGTGGGCGGATAAGGATTGGCCGGGAACGCAGTGATGGTGCTGATGATATAGTCGGCCACACGCTCGATGGGAAGCTGGCGTTGGGCGGCTCCGTTCTCCCAGGCGACCCTGGGCATGCCATAGACGACGCTGGTGGCCTCGTCCTGAGCGAAGGTGACTGCTCCCTTTTCCCTGAGGCGCAGCAGACCTTCGGCGCCGTCCTTGCCCATGCCGGTCAGCAGGCCCGACAGGACATGGGGGCCGGCGCAATCGGCGCCGGATTTGAACAGCAGGTCGACGGCGGGGCGCTGATGCCAGATCATGGGGCCGTCCGCGACCCGGACCCGGTAACGGTCTCCGACCCGCTGGACCATCATGTGAAAGTTGCCCGGGGCGATGAGCGCCAAGCCTGGCGTCAGCATGTCGCCGTCGACGGCCTCGCGCACCTCAAGCTGGCAAATTTTGTTGAGGCGCTGGGCAAAGGCCAGGGAGAAGCGGGGCGGGATGTGCTGGACGATCGCGATCGGCGGAAGCGTGTTGGGTAGCTTGGTGAGAATCTCGCTGAGGGCCTCCGTGCCGCCTGTCGATGCTCCAAGCAGGATGAGTGCACGCGGATCGCGGCAGAGCAGCTGGGAGGCTGAGGCGGCGGCGGGTTTTGCGATCGTTGGAAGAGGGGTGGGCCGCCAGATCGCGGGTTGGGCGGCTGTTGCGCCCGTTTCCTTGGAGCGGTCGGCCGCGCCCTTGCGCGGACGGTCCTGCGGCGAGGCGGGGGTCTCGGGCGGCACACCCGGCGGAGGGCTCCGGCGCTTTAATTTGGCGATCGCGGCAGCCTTGACCTTCTCGATAAGTTGCGGGCCGAGATCGCCGAAGGAGGACGAGCCGTCGGGTTTTCCCAGAACGTCGATCGCTCCAAGTTGAAGCGCTTCGAGCGCGGCATGGGAACCCCGCTGCGTAAGCGAACTCATGATGATCACGGGCATCGGACGATGCTCCATGATCAGCTGCAGGAACGTCAGACCGTCCATCCGTGGCATCTCGATGTCGAGCGTCATCACGTCCGGCTCGAGATCCTTCAGTTTGTTGCGCGCGATGTAGGGATCCATCGCGGTGCCGACGACCTCGATGTCCGGATCGGTTTTCAACGCGTCGGTGACGAGGCGGCGGACGACGGCCGAATCGTCGACGACAAACACACGGATCTTGCGTGGCGGGGGGGTGGTCATGGACGCGAGTCTTGGGCCGAGTGCGCGGCGTCCCGGGTGCGGGTGGCGGAAGGCGAGGGGGACAGCGCCGT
Source organism: bacterium (assembly GCA_021782105.1). Lineage (GTDB taxonomy): Bacteria > Verrucomicrobiota > Verrucomicrobiia > Opitutales > Opitutaceae > MWDT01. The sequence goes on along the minus strand of JAJXVO010000011.1, from coordinate 13,286 downwards.
CGAAGGCGACGCTGCGGGGGCGGACGCACGGATTCTGGAATCCAACGAATGGATACCCACGCGGTGCGCACTCCCTGTGCGCCAGGCGTTGGTGATGGTCGTGATGCCCATGGTGAGAGGGGGGAAGGGATTGCGCCTACAGAGGGAGGCGGTAGATCGCCGGCTTGATCATCGTGAGGCCGTGCTGGATGGCTGTCAGGCTTTCAGAGTGGCCCACGAGAAGATAGCCGCCCGGCACTAGCCGGCGGGCGAGTCGATTGACGAGCTCCTGCTGGGTGGGGTGGTCGAAGTAGATCATCACATTCCGGCAAAAAATCACGTGGAATGGATCCGAGTTCGGAGGTTCGCCCTGAAGAAGGTTGATCTGGCTGAAACGGACCTGCTCGGCGAGATCGGGTTTGACCCGGAAATTGCCTTCGTGCGGACCGAAGCCTTTCTGGAAATATTGGGTGAGCAGATCCTTGGGCACCTTGGAAACGGTTTCCTCACGATAAACCGCCTCGCGCGCCTTCGCCAGAATGCGATGGGAGATGTCGGTCGCCTCGATGCGCCAGGGCCAGTCTGTGTTCTGCCGACGCACGAACTCTGCAAGCGTGATTGCGATGGAATAGGGCTCTTCACCTGAAGACGAGGCCGCACTCCACAAATTGAACCGACTCCAGCGTTCCGCCGCCTTGCGTTTGAGCATCTCCGGCAGGATATGCCCATAGAGAAAGTCAAAATGCTCCTTCTCCCGGAAAAAATAGGTGTGATTGGTCGAAATGGCGTCGATCAGATGGCTCAACTCATCCTCGTCCTTCGCCTCCTTTAGGTAGCGGCAATAGTCTCCGATACTGGGCAAGTTGGTCGCCCTCAGTCGCTTGTTAAGTCTTGCAGTGACGAGTTCACGCTTGTCCGGGCCGAGATTGATGCGGCTTCGGTTGTAGACCAATTTTCTGATGAAGTCGTAGTCGCTATCTCTAATCATGAGTGGACCTGCGGAACATCGTCACAAATCGGACCTACTGAACGGGAACAACGCACGTTCTCGGGATGCCTCCTCAGACTTGCCGAGGGGCTGTGCGTGCCTCTCTGATTTGCGTGGAGGCGAGAGCGGCTGATGGGCAAAAATTGCCGCCATAATTGGATCCTCGCGAAGTTGTTTGGGTGAGGTCGAAAGCCGCCGCGATGAGAAAAATTTTAAACCACCTGATTTCAAGCGGATAAGGACCTTGGTCAGGCTGTGGCACCGACGTTGCTAAACGAAAGGCTGCATGATCGACCCGCTCTTCAAATCCGACAACTTCCCTCTGGCGCGGAAGCTCTTGGATGCGTCCGTCCTGCGTGGGAATGCGATCGCCGCGAACATCGCAAACGCCGAGACCCCAGGTTACCGCCGTGTCGATCTCGCTCCGAGCTTCTCCCGCGAACTCGCTTCGATAGTCGAATCCGGAGCCTCCACCTCTGCCATCGATCATATTCAGCCGCAGATTGCCGAGGATCAGTTCGCACGCTCGATGCGTCCGGACGGCAACACGGTCGACGTGGAGCACGAGCTGGTGGAGATGAACAAGAACACCGTCGATTACGATTATCTGACCGAAATCGTGAGCCGCGATATCCGCCAGCTAAAAGTCGCGATCACCGGCCAGCCTAACTGAGGCCCCGCAACCCCTTAATCCGAGCTCACCATGAATCTGATCTCAGGCGTCGACATTACGGCCAGCGCGCTCAACGCGGAAAAGACACGGCTCGACATCATCGCCGAGAACATCGCGAACGCTCAGACCACGCACGGTCCGAACGGGGGGCCCTATCAACGGCAAATCGTCACCTTCGAGTCCGAGTTGATGAAGCAGCGGGCTGCCGATGGATCGACGGTCGGTCCCCAGCTCGAGGGTGTGCAGGTGGAGGGCATTTCCCACGATCCCACTCCCGGACAGCGCATTTACGATCCTCAAAATCCGGATGCCGGCCCCGATGGAACCGTGCAGATGCCCAACGTCAATCTGGCCTACGAAATGGTCGACCTCATCTCAGCCTCGCGCGCCTACGAGGCCAACCTGAGCGTTGTCCACAATGCAAAGCTCATGGCCACCAAGGCCCTCGAAATCGGCAAGTGAGCGCCCTCCACGCCGTCACCTTGAACCTCTGAATCTGCACTGCCATGGCTCTCATCGGATCGGTCAACAGCATCAACGCCTCGCCTTATGCAAAACTGGCGGACGTGATCACGCCGACGGAAAACACGAAGCTCACCGGTCAGACGGCTCTCGCGGGAGCGCCTGGCGCGGTCAAGGAGGGCTTCGGATCGATGTTCGAAAACATGATCCACGCTGTGGACGCGAAGGAATCTCAGGCCAACGCCGTCACTCAGCAGGTCCTGCTCGGCAAGAACGATCAGCTTCATCAGTCGGTCATCGCGATGCAGGAGGCCTCAGTCGCCTTCTCGCTGATGGTCGAGGTCCGCAACAAGTTGGTGGATTCGTATCAGGAACTCATGCGCCTGCCCGTGTGAGCCACCCCACAACGCCGTCCCGTAACCTCCTCGTTTTCCCGTGAAAGAATTCGGCCAATCGCTCCTCAATCTCTGGAAGCATCTCGGTCTCAACCAGCGCGTCTCCCTGACCATCGCTTCGCTGGCGGTGGTCGCCGGACTGGTCGCGCTGGTCATCTGGTCGAGGCAACCCGATTACCAGCTTCTATACGGACGTCTGTCCGAGAAGGATTCCGCGGCGATCATCTCGGAGCTCGAAACCGAAAACATCCCCCACAAAATCGAGAACGGCGGCAGCACGGTCTACGTCCCCTCGGATCAGGTCTACAAGCTGCGCATGAATCTCGCGTCGAAGGGGCTGCCCACCGGCGACGGCGTTGGATTCGAGATCTTCGACAAGGGCCAGTTCGGACTCAGCGACTTCGTCCAGCGCACGAATTACATGCGCGCCCTCCAGGGCGAACTCGCGCGCACCATCGATCAGCTGGACGGCGTGAGTTCGGCCCGGGTGATGATCGTTCAACCCGAAAACAGGCTGCTGCTCACGGACCAGGGCGTGAAGCCCACCGCGTCCGTGTTCGTCGAACTTTCCCGCGATCGGCTCAAGACCGAAGCAGTGAATGCGATCCGGCACCTCGTGGCGAACGCCGTCCAGGGGCTCGCGCCCGATGATGTCGCCGTGGTCGATAACCGCGGCCGCGTGCTCTCCGAGGAATTGAAGGAGGATCCGCTCCTCGGAACCGCCTCCAGCCAGATGCGCTATAAGCAACAGATCGAGGAGTACCTTTCGAAGAAGGTTGAATCCATGCTCGTTCCCGTGGTTGGGGACGGGCGGGTCGTCGTCCGGGTGTCGGCCGACATCGACAACGAGAGCACCACCCAGACCCAGGAACGGTACGATCCCGACGGGCAGGTCGTGCGCACCCAGAGCATCACGGACGACACCAATAACACCACCGAAGCACGCGCAGGCGGCGCGACCGGCGTGAGCTCGAACACCCCGGGCGGTGCGGGCACCCAGGAGACAGCCCGCCCCGTCAACACCACGGATTCCTCGCGCAAGACGCAGACCACGGCCTATGAGATCAACCGCACCGTGACCAATGTCACGCGCACGCCCGGCGCCGTGAAGGCGGTGACAGCGGCGGTGTTCATCGCCGAACGCATGGCGGCTCCTCCCGCCGGGGCTCCCGCCGGTTCGAAGCCGGTCCCCCAGCCGCGGTCGCCCCAGGAGCTGGAGGCGCTCCGCCAGATTGTCATGAATGCGCTGGGCCTTCGCCTCGCCCCAGGCCAGTCCCCTGACAGCCTGGTCAGCCTTCAGGAAGTGCCCTTCACGACCGAGACGGTTTCCAAGGAGATCGCCACGATCCAGAAGGAAACCGCAGTCCAGTCGTGGATCTCCGCGGGCAGCCGTTACCTGGCGTTTTTCGTCGCCGCCGGTTTGTTTTATCTGTTCCTCAGGATGCTCAAGAAACAGAAGCCCCAGCCCGTGCCGGTCGAACTGCTCACGGAGGCCCCCAACTCCGGTCAACGCGGCTCGCTTCAGCTGGGCCCGGGCGGCATCACACCCGACGTCCTGAACGAACTCATACGTCAAAAACCCATGAACGTTGGCACAGCCTTGCGAGACTGGGCCAGCATCAAGAAAGTCAGCTGAGAAGCCGGCTATCCCGCCATGGCAGACATCGACTACTCCAAACTCAACCGTCAGCAGAAGCTCTCGATTTTCCTGATCGTCATCGGGCCGGATGCGGCTGCCGAGATCCTGAAGACCTTCGACGACACGGAAATCGAGCTGATCGCCCGGGAGATGTCGAATTATCCGATGATCTCGGATGAGGTGCGCAAGCAGGTGTTCGACGAGTTTTCCCCGCTGATCGGGGAGAGCTGCATGGCCACGATGGGCGGCCTGCCCTTCGCCCAGCGCACGCTCGAAATCGCGAAAGGCGATTTCAAGGCCTCGTCCATCATCGGACGCGTGGGCCCCACGGGCAGCTCGCTGGAGGTGATCAAGGACATCAGCGAGATGGAAGGCCGGCAGATATTCAACCTGATCAAAAACGAGCAGCCGCAGACGATCGCGTTCGTGATCTCCTACTTGGACAGCGCGAAATCCGGGGAGATTTTCACCATGCTCGCGCCCGATGTGCGCGAGGACGTGATCGAGCGCCTCGGTTCGATCGAGAGCACCTCCCTCGATCTCGTGGCGAAGATCGTGCGCAGCCTCGGGAAGCACTTCGACACGAAGGTGCGCCCCACCTTCCACCACAGCGGCGGCGTGCGCGCCGTCGCCTCGCTGCTCAACGGCATCGACAAGGAAATGTCCAAGGGCCTGCTCGCCCGACTCGAGGAGCGCAACGCTCAGCTCGGTGCCGCGATCCGAAGGAAGATGTTCAGTTTCGACGACCTCCAGCGACTCCAGTCCGCCGATCTGCAGCGCGTGCTGCGCGAAGTCGATTCCGCGGATCTGGCCGTGGCGATGAAGTCGGCCAGCGAGGTCCTCAGGGACAAGATTTACGGGTCGATCTCCAAGCGCGCCGCGGAGAGCCTGCGCGACGAGATTTCAATGCTCGGCCCTGTTCGCCTGAAGGACGTCGAGACCGCACAGGATACGATCATCCAGGTGGTTCGTCGCCTGGAGGAGGAAGGGTCGGTCAGCCTCGACAATTCGGAGGACACTGTGGTCGCCTGACCCCGGCCCACTCGATCCCATGGGAACCCAGCACCGTCTCATCGTTTTCGATCGGCCCCTCGCCGGCGCACATATCCCCGGCCACCCCGTGCGGGAGTACTCCGCCGCTGATCTTGCCGCCGCCCGCGCCGCGGCCTATCGCGAAGGCTACGATGCCGCCCGAGCTTTTGCGGATAGTCAGCTGGTCGAGTTCCGGAACGAGGTCCACCAGCTTCAGGATGGGTTGCTGAAAAATCTTCCCCACATGGATACCGCGATGATCGATCAGTTGAGAATCGGCCTCCCTGCTCTGGCCGTCGACATCGCACGCCGTCTGCTTGCCGATTTTGAACCCCCTGGCGATCTCGTCGCCAAACTCTGCATCGAGGCGCTCGAGCAGCTGTTTCCCGAGCGCGAAAATCTTGAACTGGTGGTCTGCGCCCGCGATGCCGACCTGCTCCTGAAACATATGCCGGATCTCGCATCCCGATATCCCGGCCTAAAGATTCGCTCCGACGTCACGCTCATGCCCGGCGACTGCCAGGTGCGCAGTCGCTTCGGTCTCACCGACGCCAGGCTCAGCGCCAAGCTCGAAACCATCCAAAACGAGCTGGTCCGAGCCTCTTGAACGCCTCCTTCACCATGCCCCAAGCCAACGTCATTCCGATGCTAGAGGCCCTGCGCTCCCAAGTGAGGGCTGTCGCGCCCTCGCGCCGGCTCGGACGCGTCACGGGCATCACCGGCCTCATCATCGAGTCCGAAGGGCCCAACGTGGGGCTCGGCGAACTCTGTCGCATCTCTTCGGAGCGTGAGGATGTCTCGGTGATGGCCGAAGTGGTCGGCTTCCGAGGCGAGCGGGTGCTTCTCATGCCCTTGGGCGAGACCAGGGGCCTGCATCCGGGCTGCGAAGTCGCGGCCGCAGACCGTCCTCCGCTTCCGGTGGCCGACGAGCACCTGCTCGGGCGCGTGCTTGATGCCCTGGGGCGGCCGCTCGACGGAGTCGGCCTGCTTGCGGTGGAACGTGGCGATCCGCAGTCCTCGAAACCTCCGCACCCCCTGAAGCGCCAGCGCATCCGGAATGTATTTGTCACGGGCGTGCGTGCGATCGACGCCTTTGTTCCGGTGGGCCGCGGACAGCGTCTGGGACTGTTCGCCGGCTCCGGCGTGGGCAAGTCCACCCTGCTCGGCATGATCGCACGCGATGCCGAGGCCGACGTCGTGATCGTCGGGCTCGTGGGCGAGCGCGGTCGCGAAGTGCGCGAATTCTTGGAGAAGGATCTCGGCGAAGAGGGGCTCGCCCGCTCAGTGGTGGTCGTGGCCACCAGCGACAGCCCCGCGCCGCTGCGGCTTCGTGCGGCATTCACCGCGACGGCCCTTGCGGAGGCGTACCGCGACGCCGGGAAGAACGTGCTGCTGCTGATGGACTCGGTGACCCGTTTTGCGATGGCTCAGCGCGAGATCGGCCTGGCCACGGGCGAACCCCCCGCCACGCGAGGCTACACTCCGAGCGTGTTTGCCATGCTGCCCCGCCTGCTCGAACGCTCGGGCGCGGGCGAAACCGGGGCGATCACCGCCCTGTATACGGTGCTCGTCGAGGGCGACGACATGAACGAGCCTGTCGCCGACGCCGTGCGCGGCATCCTTGACGGTCACATTGTCCTTTCACGCGCACTCGCCCATCAGAATCACTATCCGGCCATCGACGTACTCGAGAGTGTCAGCCGTCTCGTGCGTGACATCTGCTCCCAGCCCGAAGTCGAGATGGCGGGCCGGGCCCGAGAGCAGCTCGCCCTGTATCGTAAAAACGAGGACCTGATCACGATCGGCGCCTACCAGAAGGGGGGCAACGTGGCCCTCGACCAGGCGGTCGCCCTCAACGTGCCCCTGCGTGCGTTTCTGCGTCAGGGGGTCTTTGAGCGGATTCCACGAACGAGGACCTTTGAGTTGCTCTCCAAGATTGTCGGCCCATGAAAAAATTCAGATTCACGCTCAGATCGGTGCAGACCGTGCGTCACATTCGTGAGCTGCGAGCGCGGGAGCAGTTCGGCGAGGCGCTCCGCGCCGAAGCGACCGCGCAGGCTGCGCTCACGGGTGCGCGCGACGATCAGACGGAACTCGAGCGTCTCGTGGCTGAGAAGCGTGCCGGCTGTTTCCTCCCGGCCGAACAGGTCGCCTATATCTTCGAAATCCAGGTGCAGCGGGAGCGCGTGAAACGGGCCGAGGAAGATCTCGACCGTGCCAAAAAGCAGCTGGAAAAGTCGAGGGAAACCTGGATCGGTTCCCGGCGCGATGTTCGGGTGATCGACAACCTTGAGACGCGTGCGCGTGCCGATTATCGCAAGGAGTCAGACCACGAGGAGCAGGCCCTCCTCGACGACCGGACCAACGCCACCGCAGGCCGGGCTCCTTTGCTCACACCATGAGTAGACTCCTCAAGACTATCCTGCTCGTCCTTCTCGGCCTGCTTCTGGGCACCGGCACCACGATCTATGTCCTCTGGAAGACGACTTCCCTCTATGCCGACAAGCTCGTCGCGGAACGCGCCGCCGCCGAGGCCGCGAAAAAGCCAGATAAACCCTGGGATTTCTGGACGGTCGCTATCGAGAATCTCTCCAACGACCTCAAGGCCGAGCGCGCCCAGGTGAAGAAAAAGGAGGATGAACTCGACCAGCGAGAGGCGAGGTTGAACGTCGAGGAGCAGGAGCTCACCAAGACGCGACGGCAGATCGAGGCCATGCGCACGGCGATCGACCAACGCTTGGTGGAGGTCGGCCTCGGGGAACAGGCCAATCTCAAAAAACTGGCGCAGAGCTACTCCACGCTCTCTCCCAAAGCCGCTGTCGCGATCTTCCGCGACATGAGCGACCGCACGGTGGTGAAGCTGCTCTCAATCATGAAACCCGACGTCGTCGGGGCTATTTTCGAGGAGATGAGTCGCGAATCCGCGGTCGATCCCAATCTCGCGAAACGAGCCGCCTCCATCACCGACCAACTCAGGCTCGTGCGGGTCGCCAAACCGCCTCCCACAAATTGATCAACGCGCAGCCGGCGGCTCCATGCGCCGGCACGCACGTCTCAGGGAAGAGACCGATGCTCCAAGGTCCAGGGATGGACGGATCCTATTTCATGCCCGTTTCACTCCCATCTCTTGCTCCACAACCCGTCTCAACCATGACGGGAGCGGAGCCCTCCGTTCTCGGTTCTTCCGATGATCTTTCCCAAGTTCAGCAGAGTACCGGAGTGAATGCTTTTGGCGACCTGCTCAGTTCGGCTGGAGTCGCGACCGTCACTCCTCCCTCTGCCTCCACTGCAACGGCAATGGGCGATACTCTGCACGCGTCCAATCCGGGGACTACCTCGCAGGCGGCCGGAGTTCATTTCGATGCATCGATTGCGACAACCGGAACGAACCCACCGGGCGCCACGATCGCCGCGTCGGTGACGGGGCCCACGGACGGCGTGGGTACTCCCGCCGATTCGGTGCAGGGCGGTACTTCCACGCCTTCGACTCCGTCGTCAGCGCCCGCGACACCGGTCGTGCCTCTCACTTCACGGAGACTTTCCCGCTCCGCCGGATCGGACTCGCTGGTCGCCGCGGCGCCAGCGGTGGAATCCGCGCCGCTGGTTCAGGCTGCTGCTGAAACGTCGCCGTCGACAAATTTGGCTCAGGCGGCTCCGCTTCCCGGGGGCGAGACGCAGGCTGACCTTTCGTCCGGCAACCCCGGTGTCACGGCATCGGTGAACAATGGCGGGCCATCTCTGGGCGCTTTGACAGGGGGCGGCGCCGCCCGCCGGAGCGGATCGTTGCCAATGATTGCGGCAAGTGTATCCACCAACGCCCCTGCGGCCGATGCCGGTTTGTCGATGGCATCGCCAACACCAGGGTCAGTCCGGAAGCAGACCGCTGTGAGCGCGAAGACCACAGGATCCACGAAGGGTGCCCGGGCGGACGGGGGAAAATCAGATAATCTCGCGGCTCAGGCAGCGCTTGCCGGCTTGCCGGTCGTGTTGGGCGTGGCGCCTGCGCCGGTCCAGCTGGCGACAGCACCGTCGGGGGACGGTCTTAATCCGACGGTGGATTGCCTGCCCGCGGCCTCCGCGAAGACGACAACCCCCACGCTCTCTCCGACCGACGGTAGCTCCACGGGAACTTTCGCAGCGACCGCCGGTGGAACCGCTGCCGCATCGGCGGCCGGCCTGCCTTCGTCTGGTTCGAATCATCAGTCCGCCGCCGGCTTGACCGATCCGTGGATGCTGCTCCCGTCTTTTCGTTCGTCTCCCGGGATCGTGATGCCGGCCGATGGATCCGGAGGCGTATCGCCGGTAACCCTACCTCAGTTGATGGCGGCTTCGAAACGACAGGCCGGCCCTGCCCAATCGGGCGGTGCGTCGGTTGTATTGCCTGAGGCCGGGACAGGGCAGGGCATTGTCACCGTCGTTTCCGTCGCGGGTGATCCCGCGTTGGTTCAGGTTGTGGCGCAAGCTCTGGCGGCGAAGGGCATGGGCTCCGCTCCGACGGCTCCGACGGTCTCTGCATCGCCGGCACCGACTGTGTTGGGTGCATCGGATCATGTTGCTCTCCAGTCGGGCTCGCCGACAGGGCTTCCAGCCTCTTCGACTAAGCCATATGGGATGCAGGGCAGCGGAGCGGCTCCCGCCTCGGCGCAGGCGGGTGCAGTGCAGCAGTCCGATTTCACAGCCCAGCACAGTGTGCCTGCACCTCGCGGTGCGCTGGCTTCGTCCAACTCCACTTCGGTCGTCTCGGGATCGATTCCGGCGACGTCCGTGGCCGCTTCGCCGCAGCCCGCCGCCAACGCTCAGGGCGCCCCGGCAATTGCGACTGTCCAGGCGGAACAGTCGGCCGCCGGGTCCCAGGGTCCGACACCGACCGCCCTTTCAGCAAAACCTGTGAGCGGGAGCTCGGGAGGTTCGGCTCCGACCGTTGCCGGAGCGGACTCGGGAGGCTCGGCAATTTCTTCCCTCTCCCAGACAGATCCGAACCAGAGCGGAGGGGGCGAGAATAGCGGCGCTTCAAAAAAAGATTTCCAACCTTTTGATGAAAAAGGGAAAACGGCATCTAAATCTTTCGATGGCATCAGTGCTGCTAGTAACTCCGACGTTATGTCATCCTCCCGCAACCCCAGTCACGACGCTGTTTATGCAGCGGAGCCTGCAGTTGCGGCATCGTCTTCGACGGACGCGGCGTCTCGCGCGGCGGCGGGACACCCGGCGCCCCCGCCTTCGACCCAGGCGAACATGGTGGGGACCGTCTCCCGCACCCTCGAAGTGGTGCGCGACGTCAGTGAACGCATCCAGGCCAAGGCTGCCCAGACCGTCAATTTCTCGGTGAGCTTCCGCTCGGGCGAGCAACTCTCGGTTTCGCTCGAGTACCGGGGTGGGGTCGTGCACACGACCTTTAACACGGACTCAAGCGAACTCCGAAACGCCATCGCGCGGGACTGGCAGGCCCAGATGCCCTCCTCGTCCGAGGGAGACCATTCGGTGCGCTTGGCGGATCCGGTCTTTTCCAACGCTTCGTCGGCCCACAATTCCCTCGATCTGGGCGGCCAGCCTCGCCAGCAGCAACAGACTTTCCAGCAGCAGACGGCCCAGGAATCCGCACAGCGTTCCCAGGCCTTTCCAGGTTCCCCGCGCACGGCCCGGCGGGAATCGTCCCGCCAATCCGGAAACCTTGACGACGTGCCTGCGACCCTGTCGGCCGTTTCCGACACATCACGACATCTCCACACCTTCGCCTGATTCCGCATGTCCTCTGTCACCGCCACCAATCCCTACGCGTCCACCCCGGGCGCCACGAATATCCAGTCCAATCCGATTGGATACACAACGACACCTACCAAGCAGGTTCTGACCTCGGACGACTTCATGCAGCTGCTGACGACCCAGCTTTCGAATCAGGATCCGATGCAGCCCGAGGACAATACTGCGATGATCTCCCAGATGGCATCGTTCACCTCGCTCTCGCAGATGAATCAGCTGGTCTCGAGTTTCAATACGATGTCGTCCGACCAGACTCTCGCAATGGCCACGACCTACATTGGCAAGCAGGTGACGGTGAACACGGGCACTTCGACCAACCCGACCGTCACGGGAGTGGTCACCGGCGTCGATGCCTCGGGCACCACGCCGCAGATCAAGGTCAACGGTGTCAGTTATCCCGTGTCGTCGGTTTTGGAGATCGACCAGGCGACCACCTCCTCCACCACGACCACGACGCCCACGGGTGCCTAGGCTCCCGCGGTTCCGAGATCCACTTACGTACTACAACCCAAACTCATCATCGTTATGGCACTCATCGGCACTCTCACGTCAGGCGTCAGCGCCCTGAAGACCTTCACCAAGGACCTCGAGGTGATCGGCAACAATATCGCCAACGTCAATACGACCGCGTTCAAGTCGAGCGCGGTCTCGATCGGAGAGGATTTCATCAATACGCTCCAGGCCTCGGCACCCGGAAGCTCCACCCAGAGCAACGTGGCGGCGTCGCAGATCGGCACCGGCGTGAAGCTCAACAGTGTTGACGTGAACTACAGTCAGGGCGCCCTCGCGACGACCGGTTCGTCGACGGACCTCGGCATCTCCGGCAACGGATTTTTCCTCGTCAAGAACGCCACCGACAGCTCCGTGTACGCAACGCGTGTGGGATCCTTCCGCTGGGACGACAACGGGTACCTGGTGAATTCCCAGGGCTTGCAGGTTCAGGGTCTCACGGTCGCGACTCCGACGACCAGCGGCGCCCCGACCTACAGCACAAGCCTGGGTTCGATCAAGCGCACGTCGGCCGGTGGTACTCCTCCGACTCCTCTCGATGGCAGTGGAAACCCGCTCTCCGTGCAGTCCCTGAGCGTCGACAAGGCAGGTGAGGTCGTCGAGTTCTACTCCGACGGCACCTCGGCCATCGTGGGCAAAGTCCTTCTCGAGGATTTCAAGCAGCCCAGTTCGCTCATGGATACCGGCAACGGCCTGTATACGAGCATTGCCTACGCCGGCCCCACGCAGGGTCTCGTCGGCAGCACCACGCTCGGCGGTACGAGCACGACCGGGACGGCGGGAACCAACGGACTCGGAACCATCGAATCCGGCACCCTGGAACAGTCCAACGTGGACCTCACCGAGCAGTTCGCCAATATGATCACCGCACAACGGTCCTTCCAGGCCGCGGCCCGTCTGGTGACTGTGTCGGACAGCGTGCTTCAAGAGATTGTCGATCTGAAGCGCTCCTAAACACGACTGCCTTCGCGCGATCGACGCCGGCCAGGCCAGCGTCGATGCGGGCCGGCCCAGGCGACCCAGTTGCGTCGGACTCTCTCGAGGTTCACTTTCTTCAGCGTCATGCCTCCGAAACCAGAAGCAAATCCCCAAGCCGCCGCGCCGGCCGTTCCAGCGCCGGCCGCGGACGCGGCGTCGTCCAAATCGTCCAAACTCGGCGCCCTCGTGCCCGTGATCCTGGTCGTGTTGCTCGCCCCCGCAGTGTCCTGGGCCGTTGCCCAATACGTGCTGCTACCCCAGATCGAGAAGAAACTCGGCAGCGCCGCCGCCGCCAGCGGTACGGTGGCGGTTTCCCGCGACGACCTCTCCGAGGCCGCCGCAAGTACCGGCGGCAAGGGTGACAAGGGACCCGCCGGCGCCGCCAATACCTACGAGTTCACCAACATCGTCGTGAATCTCGCAGGCACCATGGGCACCCGCTATCTCAAGACCTCCTTCCTCGTCACCAGCAAGAACCCCAAGCTCCGCGAGATATTCATCAGGGAGAAACCCAAGCTCGTCGACGTCACGATCAACGTGCTGTCCTCACTCACCCTCGCCGACCTCGAAGAGGCTGGCGCCAAGAACATCATCCGCGAAAAGCTTGTTCAGTCCTACAATCAGGCGCTGGGCAGCCAGGTCGCGGATCAAATCTATTTCTCCGATTTCGTCGTACAGTGACCCATGGCTGACGATCCCCTCAGAAACAGTTCGGATATCCTCGATCAATCGGAGATCGACAAGCTGCTGGCGTCGGCGGATGTCCAGCAAAAGCAGCTGATCTTCAAGTCCGACGGGACCCGCATCGATCCGAACAGTTCGCCGAAGATCGAGACCTACGATTTTCGCAACCCGGTGTTTCTGACCGAG
>JAJXVO010000209.1 GCA_021782105.1 bacterium | reverse complement strand
CGATCTACGGGCCCCGCCATGCCCGACAGCGCGTCGATCTCGACGCGGTTGCCCTCGAACCGGAGCACTGCGTCGAGGTTGTGGACGATCGCCTCGGGCCTGCCGGTGGGGGACAACTGGGACGGATAGAGAATCTCGGCGCCGGTGACCGCCAGCCGGTGAGCGTTGGGATGTCCCACGAAAAGGCCCCACGGATCGAGCCGGGTCTGAATCTGGCCTGCCCGGAGGACGGGTCCCTCGAAGCCGGGAAGTTCGATCTCGAGCCCCTGAATGACGAGGTTTCCGGAGGGATCGAACGCCGCGTGACCAAGCGTCACCCGGTAGGAAGGTGTGCTCAAGTGACGCTCGACGATCCGGAGCAGGGGACCCGGGAGTACGATTTCATGTCGGACTGCGATCCAGGCCTGGATGCCGAGCGCGGCGATCAGAAGGGTCCAAAGGGACCACACCACGAAGCAGAGAAGGCAGCCGAACAGCTGTCGGAGCAGTCGGGCGCAGACTGAAGTCAGTCGGGACATCGCGCGTGGCGTCGGCTGGATCCCTAGTGTGCGGGGGCTTCGACTGCGTGGGCCGGGGCCAGGGCAGGGAGGGGCGCGGGTGTGGGGATGTCGGATATGCCGGCCAGAGATTTGAAGGTGAGCGTCCAGAGGGCGTCGATCATCGACTGGTCGATCTCGAACACGGCGTCCAGATCCTTGGATCCCGCGATCTGCTGGGTGCCTCCGAGGCGGTCGGTGAGCAGGAGCGACTGCGTGCTCGTCTGCACGCCGGCGCCGCCAGTGAGGGCGATATCCATGTCGATCCTGTATTTCCAGGGCTGGATCACGCCTGCGAGCGCGACGGTGTCGCGGAAATGATCATACACAAAGGTCTTTGCCCGGAGCGTGCGCAGTTCGCCGAGCAGCGTCTGCCAGGCGTCGCGTTCGACCTTGGGCGCGCCGTTGGGGGCGGCGGCTTCTGCGGGGGCGGCTGCGCCGGCGGGCAGGGAGATCGCGCGCACCACCTTGTCGTCGGGGAGGCGGACGATGCGCACGGCCACGATCCGCGCCCCGATGGGCAGCTCGCGCAGCTTTCGGTTGCGCCAGGCCCTGGCGTCGACGGGGGTTTCCCGGAGAATTTCGGAGTCGACCTCGTAGACGTAGCGGGCGGAGGCGAGTCGCGCGTAGGCGTGGGGACCGCGTTCCGCTCCCACGCCGATCTCGAGGCGGATGGCCTGGTTGGCCTGAGCGCGGGCCAGGGAGCCGGGCGCGGAGGGTGCGGCGTCGGAGGCGCGCAGAATGACGACGCGCTCGGGTCTGTTGAAGCCCCAGGCTTCCTCGGCCGCGGCGGACGGGGCGTCGTTGAGGAACTTGGTCGCGGAGAGCTGGGTGAGCCGATCGATGAGATCCTGCACGGCGACGGGGTCGGCGGGCTGGGTGATGGGCGCGGCGTCGCCTATGCGCTGGACGATCTGCCAGCGGGAGTCGCCGCCCGTGGTGCCCTCGAGGTGCTGGAGCGTGAGATCGGGCTGGTTGGGCGCGCGCAGGGTGATGGCGGAAAGCGAGGCGGGATCGAATTCGAGCAGGCGGCGCTCGCGAAGTTTTTCCTGGGCCGAGCGGATGGTGTCGAACAGGTCCTGGGAAATCGGGAGCGCGAACACCGTGGGGCGCCCGTCGATCTGTGCATAATATTCGGGTTTGGCGGCGGGGGTGCCGGGAACCTGGCCGCCGATCAGAAGCGTCTCGCTGCGATTGTTGCCCTCGACCGTGATGCGCATGAGCGGATTGTCGGAGGGACTCAGTTCGGCCGGGACGGGGTCCATCACGAAGGGGCCGACCTTGAGGCCGAGCAGGTTGGCGAGCGTGAGTTTGACGTCGTCTGAGTTTGCGCGTCCTACAAATGGCGATACGAAGTACCAGCGCGCCTCGTCGCGTTGGATGCGCACCCGACTTGCGGGAGGCGGAAACTGGAGGGTCACGCTGCGCGCCTCGAAGGAGGGGATTTCGAACACGGAGGGGGAGCGCAGCTCGCTGACAGGGAGGTTGAGGATGTCGGCCAGGCTGCGGGAGACGACGTGGATGCGTTTGCCGTCGGGGGACAGCACGTACAGGCGATTGCCGACATTGGTGACGTTGCCGATGCGGAGCACGACCGGTTCGGCGGGTTTGCCTCCGGCCGCGGGTTGCGCGGGCGTGAGGGTCACGACGATGGCAGGTTTATCGAGGCCGTAGTCGGCGAGCGAAAGCTTGTTTTGGGCGAGACTGGAGACGTCGAAGGAGGTTTCGTCCTCGAGCAGTTGGAGTTCGGTGATGATGCCGCCGACGGCGGGGGGGGTAGCGGGCCACTGCACGGGCTGTTCGATGAACCAGTGGTCGCCGCGTTTGGACATGCGGATGGTTTGTTTGGCGGTTTGGATTTCGATGGCCCGGACGTCGGTGGCGGAGGCTGGGAGCACGCGCCGGCGGGCTTCCCCGAGATCGCGGATCTCCACGATGCGCGGGTAGACGTAGAAGATGAAGAAGAACAGCGTGACGTTCAGGAAAACGAGGACGAGTGTGACTTTGGTGCGCATGGTGGGCGGAGCGTGGATCAGTGGCGGCGCGTCCAGTAGACCGCGAGCCCGAGGAGGGCGACGATGCCGGGTACGCCGAACCACAGGGCGTAGCGGAGCCGGAGCAATTCGGCCTGGCTGAGGGAAAGTTGGAAGCGGTCGATGGGGCGCGGGGGGATGGCGAGCTGGGTGTCGCGGTCGACGCACCAGTTCACGGCGTTCAGGAAGATGGTCTCATTGCCCTGCGAGGCGGCGATGCGGTTGTTGACGACGAGATCGGCGGCGCCGAAGACGACGATGCGTCCGTTGCGCACGCTGAAAGGCATGTTCTCCCGGGCCCTCACGCGCTCGGAGGCCACGGCGATGCCAAGGCGGTTCTTGGGGTCGGCGGTCGGTGTGCCCCGGAGATCCTGATTGGGATCGAAAACGGCCTGGCGTCGGAGTCGGTAATTGCGCTCGCCCCAGGCGGTGGTCGAGGTCGCCGCGAGCGTGGTGATGGTGAGCCCGCTCCCGGACATCTTGTCGGGATAGGGCATTTCGCAGCGGCATTCGCCGACCTGAAGGGTCAGGTCGCGTTCGATCAACGTGCGCGTGATCGGGTGGGTGGCGTTGAAGGTGCGGATGTTGAGATCGCCGTCTTCCGTCACGTACTCGGGGTTCGAATCGTGGATGATGACGTCTTGATCCCAGATTCCCCAGTCGTCGAGCAGGCGGTTGAGCCCGCTGGGGGTGCGTGTGGCGAGCAGGAGGATCAGGCGACCGGCGTGGTTACTGAGGTATTGGCGCAGCTGCTCCTCGACGAAGGGGTCGACGCGCTGGGGGGCGACCGCGACGACGAGCGCGGCATCGTCGGGTACCTTGCGGACCGTGCTCAGGTCGATGGTCTCGACGTCGAAATTGCGGAGCCGGAGCTCGTCGCGCAGCGTGGACAGGCCGCGGTTGAGACTGACGTCGTCGAGCCGGTATTCACCCTGGCCTACGAGGAAATAGATTTTCTTCTGTCCGGGCGAAGACACGTCGAGAATCGCGGCGGTGAACGCCTGTTCGCCGAGGAACTGCTTTTTTTCACCGCCCACAATCCGGTACAGGTCGCTGGGAGTGACCTCCCGCTTCTGGTCGCCGCAGATGAAGAAGATGGTGTTGGGTTGATCGACGCCGAGTTCGCGGGCCAGGCGGGGGCTGCGATACACGTCGAGGAAATCGACCTTGATGCGGGCGGTCGGCCCGTTGGCCTCCGAGGCGAAGGCGTACTCGCGCAGCAGGCCCTTGATGTCGCTCACGGCGTCCTGATCGGCGAAGTCGCTCGTGAACGTCGCCACGATATGAACCGGGCGCTTGAGGGTGTGCAGGTAGGAACGCGTCTCGGGGGACAGCGTGAAGCGGTGGTTGCGCGTGAGGTCGAAGCGCCAGGAGAAGTGGATCGCAAGGAAATTGAGCCCTCCGAAGAAGGTCGTGAACAGGATCGCCTGGAGGACGAGATTGAGCGTCCGGATCCACCTGACTGCGCGGAAGCTTTCGAAGTGCATCGTGCCTAGCTGTGTAGGAGTTTGGCTTCCACGCTCAGGATGCTGAAGATCAGCGTGAGGGCGGTGCTGCTGAGGTAAAACAGGACCTCGTGGGTATCCACGATACCGCGACTGAAGTCGTTGAAATGGCTGAGGACTTCGGCGGAGCCGAGCACGCTGAGGACTGGGTGGGGAAGGGCCGTCTGGACTGCAGGCAGCTGGATCGCATAATGCAGGCCGACGATCAGTCCGAAGAGCAGGGTGAAGCTCGTGATTCCGGCGACCGCCTGATTGCGCGACAGCGAGCTGGCGAACACGCCGATCGCCACGAACAGCAGGCTGGAGACCGCGATGAAGCAGTAGCCGCCCAGCATCGGGCCGGGGTCGATCAGGCGGGCGTCACCGGCAAAGCGATACAGAATGTAGAAGAAGCCGCTGGTGCACGCCCAAAGGCCGACGTACAGGAGGTACGCGGCGCCGTACTTGCCCAGCACGACCTCGGTGGTGGTCACCGGAGTTGTCAGCAGCGTCTCGATCGTGCCCAGGCGCCGTTCCTCGGCCAGGCAGCGCATCGTCAGCAGCGGCACGATGAACAGGGCCGGAATCGGAAAGAAACGGAAAAAGATGACGGCCGGGGAGGTTTCCTGGGGGATCTTGCTGTAGACGTCCAGGACCTCGGAGAAGACAAAGCCCATCACGCCCAGGAACAGCACGGCGGCGATGTAGGTGCTGGGGTTGACAAGCAGGGCGCGGATCTCGTGGCCGAGAATGGTGAAGAAGTGGCGCATGGAGCGGAAGGGGTGCGGGCCGGGAACGGTCTCAGCGGGCGTGCCCCGGCAAGGGGATGGG
The DNA here is from genome assembly GCA_021782105.1 of bacterium. Taxonomy (GTDB): domain Bacteria; phylum Verrucomicrobiota; class Verrucomicrobiia; order Opitutales; family Opitutaceae; genus MWDT01. Next base: position 1,946 of record JAJXVO010000209.1, on the reverse strand, counting down.
AATGGAAATGGGCGGCATGGGAAGGGGGGGCCGGGTTAGGGACGGGCAAAGGGGGCATGGACAGAGACAGGAGCCTGCGGGTTCATTCGCCGTTGGCGGGAGCGCCCTTGCCGGGGGTGTCGACGACATCCCAGCTGCGGCGGGTGGCCGCCAGGAAGACGTCCTCGAGGGTCGGGTGTTCGCGGCTGAGCGCGCGTATTCGGAATCGTGAGTCCGCCGCGAACGTCCGCAGCAGAAGTTCCCCAATGTCGTCGTCGCGTCTTGTTTTCAGCCTCACCGAGCGGAATCCGGTGGCGTCGGGGTCTCCGATTTGTTCGACGGCGAGCGAGGCTTCGACTTCCTGGGCCGCGTGCACGAGCGAGTCGACGTCGCCCTGCGCCTCAAGGTGATAGGAGGATTGGCCGAGGACCTCGCGGCGGAGTTCGGAAGGCGTGCCCTCGGCCACGACGCGGCCTGCGTTGATGATCAGCACCCGATCACAGGTGACCTCGATTTCGGGGAGAATGTGACTGGAGATGATCACCGACATGCGGCCGCGCAACCTGCCGATGAGGTCGCGGACGATGAGGATCTGATGCGGGTCGAGTCCGATCGTGGGCTCGTCCATGATGATGACGGGCGGTTCGGCGAGGATGGCCTCGGCGATGCCGACGCGCTGGCGGTAGCCCTTGGAAAGTTTGCCGATGATGCGGTGGCGGACGCGTTTGAGGTCGCATAGCTCGAGCACCTCGTCGATGCGCGGGGAGAGGCGTTTGCGTGGCATCTCCTTGAGGCGGCCTCGGAAGTAGAGGTACTCGTTGACGCGCATATCCTCGGGAAGGGGGTTGTTTTCGGGCATGTAGCCGACAAAACGTTTCACCTCGTCGGCGCGGGTCGACACGGGGATGCCGCAGACGCGGACGCTTCCCGAGGTGGCGGCGAGGTAGCCGGTGAGGATGCGCATCGTGGTGGATTTGCCCGCGCCGTTTGGGCCGAGGAATCCGAGGATTTCACCGCGGGCGACCGTGAAGCTGATTCCGTTGACCGCCGTGACGCTGGCGTAGTGTTTGACCAGGCGTGAGACTTCGATTGCGGGTGTCGCGGCTTCGTTCATTCCAAGGGCGGACTTTCGGGGCGGGCCTCGTGGCGCACAACCCCAAAACGGACGCGCGGGGGAGGGACGCCCGGATCAGAGGACTGGTTTCTCGAGGGTGACTTCTCCGGCGCGGAAGCGCTGGATGCGGCCGCTTTCCTCGCGGATGAGCAGGGCGCCCTCGTCGTCGACGCCGACGGCGGTTCCCGCGACGCGGGAGTTGCCCTGAAGCACAGCGACGGGTTTTCCGCGGAGCAGGTCGAAGCGCTGCCACTGGTCGGCGAAGGTCAGACGATAGCTGCCGTCGACGAAGCGGTTGTAACAGCGCACCACCTGGGCGACGAGCATGGCGGTGAGGCGGTTTAAATCGAGTGGTTCGGAGGCGTATTCGGACAGGGAGGTGGCGCGGCGTGCGAGATCGTCGGGCCAGCCGCCGGCGGGCGCATGGAGATTCAGGCCAATACCGAAAACCAGGTCGCGGATCATGTCGGAATCCATGCGGGCCTCGGTGAGCATGCCGCCGGCCTTGCGGCCCTCGAAGAGCAGATCGTTGGGCCATTTCAAGCCCGGGGCGATGCGGCTGAATTCGGAGACCAGTTCGCAGACGCAGACACCCATCCACAGGGTGAAGGTATGCATGCGCTCCGGGGCGAGTTGGGGGCGGAAGCCGAAGCTCGCGTAGAGATTGCCGGATCGATCGCTGTGCCAGATGCGGCCAAAGCGGCCGCGTCCCTTGATTTGGCGGCGCGCGATGACCACGAAGGGGGCATGCCTGCCCGCGGCGAGCTGGCGGGCGGCCTCGTCGTTGGTGCTGTCGACTTCATCGAGGAGCACGACCTCACAGAGCGGGGGGAGGAGGAAGAGACGTTCCATA
>JAJXVO010000208.1 GCA_021782105.1 bacterium | reverse complement strand
CCGAGGCGTTGGACGCGTCCGAACGTGGTGATGAGGCCTCGCTGCGTGGGGCCGATGGTGTAGACGCCGATGGCGAGGGCGATGCCGGCGACGATGGCGACGGCGAGGAGGAATCCGAGTAGGATCATGGCTGGAGGGGGTTGCGTGGATAGTGCCGCCGGGAGAGGGGACGCTGGGACGGAGACGAGGCTGGCTGGCAAGGATGCGCGTCGGCCTGGAACGCGGCGGGCTGGAGGAGTTTTGACTAGGGGTGCGGCGAAGGACGGGCGAGCAAAATTGGAAACCGGCCCGAGCGACGGCATTTTCGGCCGCCTGCGGGGTTGCGGCCCGACCGGGGGCCGGCGCCGATGTTGCCGGATCGTAACGCGGCGCGGTTGAAGCGCGTGCGGGACTGGCGATGGTGGCGCTGCACTCCAACACCATGCGCCACCCATTCCTGCTCCTCGCCGCATTCCCCTTGCTCGTGACCGCCGCCCGTGCGGCCTCCGATCGGCCGCTGTTGCCGCTGCCGATCCCGGGCGAAATGGTCATGGCCAGCCCGGCGGACCCGGGCCGATTCACCTTTGTGGTGGGCGGCGACAATCGTTCCGTCGCGCGGGACCTGCCTCCGCCCCCGACTGCCGCCCGGATCTTCGCGGAGACGCGCCTGCTGCGGCCGGCCTTCGCCCTGTGGACGGGGGACTCGATCTACGGCTCGGACGACACGCCGGGCGAGGCGGCCCGCGAGTACGCCGCCTTCCTGCGGCTGGCGGCGGCGGGAGCCACGCCGGTGTTCAATGCGCCGGGAAACCACGAGATCTTCCGCAGGCCGGAGCTTGAGCGGGTTTACGAGTCGTGCATGGGCAGGCTGTATGGTTCTTTTGACTACGGCCGGTCGCATTTCATCGCGCTGGACACCGAGGAGGCCGACCGCGCTCCGGGCGTCGGCCCGGCGCAGCTCGAGTGGCTGAGAAAGGACCTGGAGGCCAATCGTGGCGCCGAGCACATTTTCGTGTTTTCGCATCACCCGCTCTTCCCGACCCCCGACCATCCCAGGGCCGGGTTTGCCAGCGTGGCGAATCGCGACGAGGTGCACCGTCTGTTTGTGCGTTATCACGTCACGGCGGTGTTTTCGGGTCACGAGCACCTCTATTACGCATCGGTGCACGATGGCGTGCGCTACATCGTCACGGGTGGTGGCGGCGCGCCGAGCGATGGGGCGCCGCAGGACGGCGGGTTCCAGCACTACCTGCTGGTGAGCGTGGACGGGAACGCGGTGAAGATCCAGGTGCTCCAGCCCTGGCGCCTGTTCGAGAAGGTCGGGCCCGTGCAGCCCGACGGTTCGTGCACGGCGATGGTGATGAACTACGGCCACGATCCGCTTTCGGTCCTGGTCGCCTTTCCGACCGACCAGCTCGGAGCCGGTGCGGTCGCGACGGCGTCGTGGACTTACAAGGGCGGCACGCATCCCGTGCCTGCGGAGATCGTAGCGCCCCTTCACTCCGGCGAAACTTTTGTGCGCGTGATGGCTCGGCAGGGGCGTGGCACCCTGGTGGTGCTGAAGCCTGCGACGAAGTAACTCTCCGCTCCTGAGGCGGACCGATGGCCGCAGTTGAACCTAAAGACCGCGACTGAACCACAAGACACGGAGGGCACAGAGTCAGAAAGCACAGCGGGAGACTGTCCCAGGCCTCACCTCGAAGGTGAATGGGGTTGGAGATGAACCCCCCCTCAATTGCCTTTCTCCGTGAGCTCTGTGGTTCTGATCCAACTGCATTTATCGATTCAGTCGCCCGCCTGCCTCCGCGCGAGGAGGTGCTCCACGGCGTCGAGCAGGGCGAAGACCGTGAACGGCTTCTTGAGGAAACCGGTGGACGTGGTTTCGGAGGAGATTTCCGCCACGCGACCGTCGTCGGCCAGGCCGCTCATCGCAAGGATCGGGGTGGAAGGCTTGAGTGAGCGGACGATCCGGCCGAGGGCGATACCATCGAGCTTGGGCATGTCCAGGTCGGAGATCACGAGCGCGAACTCGTCGGGCCGGGAATTGAAGTGTTCCGCGGCCTCGGCGCCGTCGCCTGCGAGGACGACGCGGTAGCCGTCGCGGGTCAGGAGGGAGCTGAGGGTGTCGCGGAGCGGCTCTTCGTCGTCGGCGACGAGGATGAGTTCCCCATGACCGCGGGCTTTGCGCGTTGCGGGTCCTGCGGACTCGTCGGGCCCGGGGCTTTCGGCCGCAGGCAGGTAAACCCGGAAGGTGGTGCCCTGGCCGACCCGACTTTCGACAGTCACGAATCCGTGGTGCGTTTCGACGATGCCCCGCACGGTCGACAAGCCCAGGCCGGTGCCACGATCCGGCGCTTTGGTTGTGAAAAACGGCTCCCAGATCCGGGCCAGGGATTCCGGCGGGATGCCGCAGCCGGTGTCGGTGACCTCGAGCCTGACCCATCGGCCCGGCGTCGCGCCCTCGAGAGCGGCAGCGGCAGGCGCATCAAGCTCCAGGTTTTCGGCGCGCAATTGCAGCGAGCCTCCGCCTTCCATGGCGTCCCGGGCGTTGACGCAGAGATTGAGCAACACCTGGTGGATCTGCGTCGGGTTGGCGACCACAGTCCAGAGATCGGAGGGTACGGTATCGGAGAGCGTGATCGACTTGGGAAAGGTTTCTGTGACGACGTTAGCGATGTCGCGCACCAGGTGCTTGATCTGGACCACGCGGGGCTCGCCGCCCACGCCGTGGGCGAAGCCCAGGATCTGCCGCGCCAGGCCGGCACCGCGTTCGGCGCAGCGCTCCAGCGTATTGAGCATCCGGATATCGGCGGAGACCGTCGCGTGGTCGCGCAGGATCGGGACGGCCATGCTGATCGGGGCGAGGACATTGTTGAGGTCGTGGGCGATTCCGGCGGCGAGCATGCCGATGCTCTCGAGGCGCTGAGAGCGGAGGAATTTTTCCTCGAGGCGCTTCTTCTCGGTGACGTCGGTGCTGATGCTGAGGCGTCCCGCCGGCTGGCCGGACTGGTCGCGAAGCTCGGTGAGGCTCGTCTCGATGACGATGGGGTTGCCCTCGGCGTTCCGGGCCTGGATTTCGCCGCGCCAACCTCCGGGGCGTGTGAAGGCGGCCACGATCTCGGCGGCGCCGCGGGCCTCGACCGAGGCGAAGACCTCGGTGATGGGGCGTCCGCGAAGGCCGGCGGCGGCCTTGCCGAAAAGGCGCTCAGCACCGTGGTTCAGGTAGCTGATTCTCCCCTCGAGATCCGTCGCGACGATCGCCTCGTTGGCCATGTCGAGCAACGCGGCCTGTTCATGGATCCGCCGCTCGCGGGCTCTCCGCTCGGTGATGTCGTGGATGATCATGCTCGTCCGGGGGCCCGCCTCGGTGAGGTAGACCGCCGATGCGAGTTCGGCTTCGAAACGGGAACCGTCGCCGCGGATGAACGTGAGCTCGGCGACGGCCCGTCCGGTGAGTTCGCGCACGGTGAGCAGGGTGGCGAGACGGGGGTCTGCGTGATCGACGATTTCGGTGCGCTGCGCGCGCCTCAGCTCGTCCTCGGTGCGGCCGAGCATCCGGCAGGCGGCGGCATTGGCCTGGAGCACGGCTCCCGAGTCGGGGTTGGTGAGGAGGAAACCGTCCAGGCTGTTTTCGAAGAGGGTGCGGAACTGGGTTTCACTGGTGCGCAGCGCGGCTTCGGCGTGCTTGCGGTCGGTGATGTCCCTGAAGATGTCGAGCGTGCTGACGATCCGGCCCTGTTCGTCGCGCAGGGACGAGAAGGAGATGCTGACGTCGATGATGGTGCCGTCCTTCCGTCGGCGGCGGGTTTCGATGACGGGCACGGACCGGCCGTTGAGCAGGCTCGCGTGCAGGGTGCGGGTCTCGTCGACGAGGTCGTCGGGGACGGTGGGTAGGGGCTTTCCGAGGACCTCGGCGGCGGTCCAGCCGAGCATGGACTCGGCGGCAGGATTCCAGAGGTCGATGCACCCGCGATGATCGAGCACGATGATCGCAAGCGGCGCTGAGTCGACGAGGGTCGCGAGTCGGTAGCTGGTGTCGCGAAATGCGGCGTCGCGGGTGAGATGGTCGAGGCCGAAGCCTATGTCGGAGGCCACCTCCTCGAGCAGGGTGATTTCGGTGGCGCCGAAAAAGTGTTTCTGTCCGGCATAGACCGTGAGCGCATGGGTGACCTGGCCTTCCTCTCGGATCGGCAGGGAGATGGATGCGTTGAAGCCGGAAACGGCCGCCGGCGCGTGCCAGGGTGCGGTTCTCGGATCGGCGTGAAAGTCGTTGCAGACGTAGGTGCGGCCTTCGACGAGCGCGACCCAGGTCGGGCCGCGTACTTCGGGTTGGGCGCCGACATTGATCCGGATGGATTCCAGGTAGCCCTTCTCGTCCCCGTGACTGGCGATCGAGACCGCGCGGTTCGTGACGGGATCCGAACGACCGATCCAAGCCATCTTGAAACCACCGTGAACCACGAGCGCCTCGCAGACCTCGTTCTGGAACACGCTTCGGTCCCGGCATCGCACGAGCGCGTGATTTACCTGGCTCAGCGCCGCGTAGATCCGGTTGAGCCGTTTGATCTGGTGCTCGTGGTCGAGCCGCTGGGAGATGTCGCGGCAGATCCAGAGCGAACAGCGCTGGCCCTCGATTTCCAGGACGGTTTGGTTGATTTCGACGGGAAACGTCGTGCCGTCCCTGCGCCGGTGCTCCGACTCCAGGGTCTCTTCCTTGTTGGTTAGTTCATGGGAGCGCTCGGAGGCCGAAATGCCTGGCAACGACAGCGCACGCAGTTGCTCGAGGGAATAGCCGTAAGCCTGGAGGGCGCGCTCGTTGGCCTCGAGAATGCGGCCATCGGCATCCGCGAGTAGGATGATGTCGTTGGCGTGCTGCATCACGAGGGCCAGTCGTTTGGAGGCGGAGGCCTGGGCGCGTTCGGCGGTGAATGCGCGATGCAGGATCGACAGGCTCTTGCGGCGCCAGAAGAGGCCCGCACCGAAGGCGCCCGCACAGAGAAGCGCCGATGTGAGGACAGCGACAATGGATGCTTCCCGGCGCATCGGCGCGTAGGCTTCGGTGAGGGGAACTTCCACGAGCAGCGTCCAGCGAGAGCCGGACACCGGGAGCCCGAGGGCCATGACCGAGACGCCCCGGTCGTCCGGGCCTTCCGCAACCGTACCCGGAGCCTGAGACAGGACGCTGGCGGCCAAGGCAAACGGGTTGTCCGCGCGCGAGGTTGTCGACCCTTGGCGTGAAATTCCCGAACGGTCGACGTACCAGAGTTGCTCGCCTACTCTGCGGATGAGCCGCGTGCTGACGTGGATTCCGGGAGTCGGAATGCGTTCGACCATGGGGTATAGCTGGACGGAGGGGTCGATGCACATCAGCACGGCTCCGAGGACGGTTCCCTGGTCGGGATCCAGCACCGGGGCTGCAATTTCCAGATGAACGCGATTTCCCTGGTCGCGTCGAAAATCGCCAAACGTGACCTCCTTAGACTTTTCAGCGCTGGCGATGAACCCCGAGATGTCGTCGTGGGGTTCATCGTTGGTGCGGGAGACGCTGAGAAGCTCGCGGTGGTGGAGGTCGTAGAGCGTGACGGAATCGAGTTCCTGGGTTCGTTCGATCTGATTCAGCCACGAGCGGAGGTCGCGTCGCCGCGCGGCGTTTGGGGCGGGCCGGATGCCCTCCTCGAGGCTGCGGATGAGGATCGGGGACTGCATCAGCAGCTGGGCGTCGCGTCGGCGCTCATTGCGCCATTCCATCAGCTGGGCAACCTTGAGCTCTGCGATGCTTTTCAGTTCGCCGGCGATGCGTTCGCGATGCGTCGCCTGCATGAATCGAAGGTAGAGCGAGGCGGTGAGCGTGATTACCAACAGGGTCAGGATCGTGGCGACGACGAAGACGCGCTGTTGATTAAGCATGGACTCACGGCCTCGCGAGGAGTCCGGGTCGCCAAAGAAGAAGCGGTGCAGCGGCTCGTCCATGCGACTGGCGAGCAGCAGCGCGAGATTGAGGAGGACGAACGCGGCGGAGGTCAGCAGGGCTACGGGCACCACGCTGCCGTTGTAGAAGAGCGGGGTCCCGGTGGCGTAGGCGAGCACCTGGGCGCTTGCGAATCCGCCCCCAAGCAACGCGGCGATCCGTCCCGCCGTTTTTGGGCCGGGCCGGTCGCGCAGTGCGTGGTCGAGCGCGGCGATGCTCAGGGCGGCGAGCAGGAAGAGCGCGGCGGTGAACGGGGACATCCGCCCGAGCGGTATCGAACCCAGGGATACCGAAGGTCCGGACAACCAAGCCTCCCAAGGGGAACCTAGGCCCAGGAGATTCTGTGCGACCACGACCAGGGCCACGGCGGCGACGAGTGCCGTCGTCGCCGCGGACGCGATCCTCGCCAACCGGTCCGGCCGTGGGCCAGCGTGGAGCAACACGGCGAGGCTCGCGAGCAGGAGCAACAGCCCAGTGCTGGGTGCGGTCGGCACGGTCTGGTCGATGACTGCTGCCAGGTGCCAGTCTCCGCTGTGCCAGGCCCACAGGGAATAGAGGGCGATCAACGCGCTGGATGCGCAGGCAAGCGGCAGCAGGGCGCGCACAGCGGGATGGCGCGGCGATATGGGGGATATTGGCTCGGGGCGGAGCATGGTGGGCACTGGACCGACAGAGGAAAGGCTAGCCTGCCCCGAAGAGTGTCGCGAGGTCGAAAATCACTTACAGATAATGGCTTGCCGCATCGCAGGGATAACGCCAGCGGAGATCGCCCGGCCATGAGCTCGCGTCGCGCGGGTCGGCCGCCGAGACCCGGTCAGAACAAGCGCACGCCCCTGAACGAAAAGGCGATCAGGCGTTCGAGCCGTCGTGCCCGGGTCTCGGGCCGCTTCGCGCTGATCGC
>JAJXVO010000207.1 GCA_021782105.1 bacterium | reverse complement strand
CGGCGGCGCCCTCAAGCCCATGCCCCAGGCCAGCGGCTGCGACATCGACCACTTTTACCTTCAGATGAACGGCGCCACCGTCTTCAAGGCCGCCGTCGTTGCCTTCACCAACGAGATCGAAGACACCATGAGTCGCCACAATCTGACGCCCGACGACATCGCCTGGATCGTCCCCCACCAGGCCAATGAGCGCATCCTCAGGGCCGTCAGCAAACGCGTCGGCATCCCCTTCGAGAAGTTCATCGTGACCATCGCCAAATACGGAAACACCAGCGCCGCCTCCGTTTCCATGGCACTCGGCTACGCCGCCGAAGAGGGCGTGTTCACCGCCGGCGACAAGATCATCTTCTGCAGCGTCGGCGCAGGACTCACCTTCGCCGGCGGTTTGCTCATCTGGTAGTTTTCAGGACATTCCCAGCCACCCGCACCACCGTCTTCGCGCCTTTTCCAGCAAGGCGCCGATGACGTATGTCCGCGTCCCCGCAGCGACACGCCCTCGCAACTAATGCCTACGCCTTCGCGCCGTCCTATGCCGTCCTATTCCACGGCCCGTTTCCACGTGGGAACCCGAAATGTGTGGACGACTCTCGGGAAAGCGACCCTCACCGCGCACCGATCTCCACCCAAAAACTGATTCCATCCGAACGATGCACCTCCTCCAAGCCACCCGTCCATCGTGTCCAAACTCCCGGCGGCAGCACAGGCTCCGCATCCGCTCCCTCGCCCTCGCCCTGGTGTTCGCTCTCGCGCCCACCTTGGCGGCGGCCTCGAAATCCGCGATCCGGTTCCCCAATAGCATTCGCTCCGTGCTCAGCGCCTCCGAGGCCGGCACCTCTCCGTCGAGCCATACGACTTACATCTCTCGCACCTCCCTCACGCCAGCCGAAGCCTCGGCCTCAATGTCCGTAGAATTCGCCCTGAGAATGCGAAACTTCGACGAGCTGCAAGGCCGCATCGCCCGGGGCGAACGTATCGCACCCTCCGAGATGCAGGCACGCTATTTTCCAACCCTGGACGACCAGCAGCAACTCCTCGATTGGCTGAAGTCACAGGGCTTCGCCATCTCACGCACCGACCCGACCCACCTCGCCGTTTTCGCACGCGCCCCGGTATCCACCCTCTCCCACGCGCTCAACGCCTCCTTCGCCCGGGTCACCAGGGGAACCTCAAACTATACCTCCGCAATTTCCGCCCCCAGCCTGCCATCGGCCATCGCACCCTTCGTGCTCGGCATCCACGGACTCCAACCCCAGCAGCGGATACACCTCCTCAATCACCTCTCCTCCCAGGCGGTTTCCGGAAACCAGCCCCCGTACCTCCCAAATCAGATCGCCGCCGTCTATAACGCCACCTCCACCGGCCTCACCGGTTCGGGCCAGACCATCGCCATCTTCTCCGCCGCCTTCCCCTCGTCGTCCGATCTCACCGCCTTCTGGACCCTCGCAGGCTCCTCAGCCTCCTCCGCAAACGTCACCCTCATCGCCTTGAACGGCGGCCCGTCCTCGACGTTCGATGCCACCTCCATGGAGGAAGCCGACCTCGACGTCGAATGGGCCGGCGCCATGGCGCCCGCAGCCGCCATCCGCGTCTACGGCGGAGACCTCACCGACTCCGCCGTCCTCGACGAGGCCTTCCTCAAGGTCTACGCCGACCTGCCTGCCAATCCCACCCTCCACCAATTTTCGATTTCCTTCGGTTACGCAGAGGACGAGGTCGATCAGGACTACCTGCTGATCGAGTCCCAATATGTCGCCGCACTCGCCAGCGCAGGCGTCACCGTGGTCGCCTCCTCCGGCGACCTCGGCGGCTACGCCGACTCCGCAAAGCCTTTGGTTCTTCAGGTCAATTATCCAGCCAGTGATCCCGATGTCACCGGCGTCGGTGGCACCACCCTCCGGCTCAATACCGACGGCTCCGTGGCCACAGAAACCACCTGGTCGGGTTCGGGTGGAGGCGTCAGCGCCTATTTCTCCCGACCCGCCTGGCAGACCGGCACGGGCGTCGCCTCCGGCTCAAAACGCCTCGTGCCCGACGTCGCCGCCGCCGCCGATCCGTCCACCGGCGCCCTGATCTATTCGTCCGGCAAACAATACACCGTGGGTGGCACCAGCTGGGCCACACCCGTCTGGGCGGGCTTGTGCGCCTTGATCAACCAAAGCCGCTCCGCCGCCGGTCTCTCCCCGCTCGGAGCCCTCAACGCCCGACTCTACCCCCTGCTCGGAACCTCCGCCTTCCGCGATATCACCACCGGATCCAACGGCACCTTCTCCGCCCTCACCGGCTACGATATGTGCACCGGCCTGGGCGTGCCCAATCTCGCAGTCCTCGTCCAAGATTCGCTCTCGGCCGCCTCCAGCCCCGCCGTCATCGCCCAAGAATCCAATCGCTTCACGACCGCCGGACAGAGCGTCACCTTCGCCATTTCCGCCGTCGGAGGCTCCAGTCTGTCGTATAATTGGCAACGCCTCCCCTCCGGCTCATCCACCTGGACACAACTGTCCGACGACGCGACCTACCAAGGCTCCAAAACCAACTCCCTCCTGATTACCGAGGCCACCGCCGCCATGGCGGACGACCAGTTCGATTGCGTCGTCAGCAATTCCTCCGGCGCCGTCACGTCCGCGCCCGCCTCCCTCTCAATCGGCACGACCGGAGTCTCCACCCTCGCAGGCTGGGCCGGTGCCTACGGTAGCCAGGACGGCCTCGCCAGCAACGCCCGCTTCAATTACCCGGGCGGCATCTGCGTGGATTCGTCCGGCAACGTCTACGTCTCCGACGGCCAGAATTACACCATACGAAAAATCACCGCCCAAGGACTCGTCTCGACGGTAGCCGGACTCGCCGGCTCCTCCGGCACCACGGACGGCCCCGCCTCCTCCGCTCGGTTTTCCGGCGTCGGTGGCGTCGCGTCCAGCCCTTCCGGCGATCTCTTCGTCGCCGACACCGGCAACTATACAATCCGAAAAATCACCCCCGCCGGCGTCGTCTCCACCCTCGCAGGCCGCGCCGGCGTCTCCGGCCACGTCGACGGCTCCGGCACCGCAGCCGAATTCTCCGACCCCGAAAACCTCACCGTCGATTCCTCCGGCAACGTCTACGTCGCAGACGGCGCGGGCAATACGATCCGAAAGATCACTCCCGCCGGCGTCGTCTCCACCCTCGCGGGCACCGGCACCAAGGGCTCCACCGACGGCGCAGCGGCGTCCGCAAGTTTCAACATGCCCCTCGCCGTCGCGGTCGACAGCTCCGGCAACGTCTACGTCGCGGACTCCGGCAACAGCACCATCCGCATCATCAACACCAGCGGCATCGTCTCCACCCTCGCAGGCCTGGCCGGAGTCACCGGCTCGATCGACGATTTTGGATCCCGCGCCCGCTTCGACACCCCCTCCGGCCTCACCGTCGACTCCTCCGGAAATCTCTACGTCGCCGATTCCGTCAACGACACGATCCGCAAGGTGAGCCCGACCGGCGGAGTCACCACGGTCGCGGGACAAGCCGGCTCCTTCGAAGCGACCGACGACTATCCGCTGTCCGCTCGCTTCAATCAGCCGGCCGATGTGGCGATCGACGCGTCCGGCGTGCTCTACGTCGCCGACTCCCTCAACAACAACGTCCGCAGGATCGTCCTGTCCCCCCTCCATCCCCCGACCATCAGCTCCGGCCCGACGTCGATCGACGTCGCCGCCGACACCGCCGCCCTCTTCTCGGTTTCCGCCTCCGGCTCAGCGCCCCTGTCGTATCAGTGGTATAAGGACGGCACAGCGGTCGCCGGAGCCACGGGGCCCACGCTCACTCTGTCCTCGGTCTCCACGCTCGCCCAGGGCTCCTACACCTGCACCGTCACCAACATCGCAGGCATGGCCACCTCCTCTGCCGCTTCCCTCGTCGTCGACCCCCTCGCCGTATCCAATCCGTCCGCCCACCTCACCTCCATCTCCACACGCACCTACGTCGAGACCGGCGCCAACGTCCAGATCGCCGGCATCTCCATCTCCGGGACCACCCCGAAGACCGTCCTCATCCGCGCCTCCGGCCCCGCTCTCGAGCCCTACGGCATCACCGACTTCCTCCCGGATCCGACCCTCACCCTCCAAGACCAGTCCGGCGCCGTCATCGCAACCAACGACAATTGGGGAGACGATCCCACGCAGGTCGCCGCGCTGACCGCCGCCTTCACCCAGACGAGCGCCTTCGCCTGGCCATCCGGCAGCAAGGACGCCGCTCTCCTGATAACCCTCAAGCCCGGCCTCTACACCGCAACCGTCCAGGACAAAAACGGCGGCAGCGGCGTCGCTCTCGTCGAGGTCTACGAGGTCGACCACCCCGAGTCGCGACTAGTCGACATCTCTACCCGCTCCTCTGTCGCCACCGGCGACAACGTGCAGATCGCTGGCTTCGCCATCAACGGCTCAGGCCTCAAGACCGTCCTCATCCGCGCCTCCGGCCCCGCCCTCGCTCCGTATGGCATTTCCAACTACCTTCCCGACCCCACTCTCACCCTCTACAATCAGGCCGGCACCCCCATCGCCACCAACGACAACTGGGGCGACGACCCCCACGAAGTCCCCCTCATCAAGGCAGCCGCGGCCGCCACCGCCGCCTTCGCATGGCCCGACGGCTCCAACGACGCCGCCCTCCTCGTCACCCTCCCGCCCGGACTTTATACCGCCATCACCAAGGACAAAAACGGCGCCACCGGCGTCGCCCTCATCGAAGTCTACGAGGTCAAATAACCCAGGCGACGCCAGCCGGATTCCAATCCACGCCTCCACCGAGGGAGGAAACAACTCCCGTCATCGCCCCTCCGACCTCCGACTTCCGCCCCCTGACTTCAGTCCTCGATCCTCTGGCTTCTGGCTTCCGGCTTCTCACCTTTGTCCTCTGACTTCCGCCCTCCGACCTCACCTCACGCATTCTGCAGCTCATAGCTGAGGATGCTCAGCGCATACACCGCCGCCGTCTCGCACCGGAGCACCAGCGGCCCAAGCGTCACGGGCTCAAATCCACTGCTCTGCGACAAACTCATTTCCGCCGGCGTGAAGTCCCCCTCCGGCCCGATCATCCACAGTACCCGCTTTGGCGAATGCCCCTGCGCCACCCGATACGCCGCAAGCACCGTCTTGAGCGATTTCGCCCCGGGCTGAAGGCTCGCGATCAGTTTCAGGTCATACCCCTTCGCCTGCTCCATGAAAACCGACGCCCTCTCAAGCGGTTGAATCTCCGGCAACCACGCGTTGCCACACTGCTTCGCCGCCTCCAGCGCCGCCACTTCCCACTTCCCCGTCTTCCGATCCTGCCGCTCCTCGTCGAGCTTCACCTGCGTGCGCTCGCTCTCCAACGGCACGATCCGCGCCACCCCAATCTCCGTCGCCTTCCGCACAATCGCCTCCATCGATGGCCCCTTCGGCAGGGCCTGCCCAAGCGTGATTTCATACGGCAAGGGCTTCGCCTTCTGCGCAAACCGCACCTCCAAGACCGCCGCCTGACGCCTGTCCGACTTCAAAGTGCAAATCCACTCCGTGCCCTGCCCGTCAAACGCCACCACCGTGTCCCCAATCCGCGCTCGATTCACCCCCACCAGGTGATGCGACTCGTCGGAAGTCAGCGTGATCTCTTTGGGATCCCAGGTCGCAGGGGCGCAATAGGAACGATAGTCGGGCATGGTGTTGTTTTCTCCACTGCCCTGATGCCCCAGCCCCCACCGCTTCTCAACCGAAATTCCTGCCAGGCCTCGTCGGCCCCCACTTCGACGCGGATAACCTGAAGCCCACGCCACCATCCCCCACCGCGCAGTTCACAACACCAGGCCCCCGCGGCACTATTCTCGTATCAATTTTAGGTCTACTATTTTTGTTTTAATCAGGTTATTTTTGTTTTCTATTTGGGCCATGCCCTCCTTCACCCTTGGCCAATTGTGCGTGCACGAACAACCCAGGGAACGGATCGAACGACTCGGTCCATCCGCACTCCGCGACGAGGAACTGCTCGCGCTTCTCCTGCGCACCGGAACCTCCGGGCGCGATGTCCTCCACGTCGCCGAGGCCCTCCTGCTCGAAGCCGGCTCCCTCGCCTCCCTGGCCTCCTGGAGTCCCGCCGATTTCACGCGTATTCCCGGCATCGGACGGATCAAGGCCCTCCAATTGCTCAGCGCAGTCGAACTCTCTCGGCGTATGCAGGCCAATGCCGGCCGCCTCCCGCCGTTCCTGCGCCTCCCCACCGATGTGCTCGAACACATGGCTCCCCTCACACGTGGCCTCGAAGTCGAGAAATTCTGGGTGCTCTGCCTCAACACCCGCCACCGCCTTATCCGCTGCATCGAAGCCACCTCCGGCACCGCCACAGCCAGCCTGGCCCATCCGCGCGAGGTCTTTCGCGACGCCATTCGCCTCTCCGCCACCGCCGTGATCGTCGTGCATAACCACCCCAGCGGCGACCCCCAGCCCAGCGCCGCCGATATCCAAGTCACCCGCCAGCTCCGCGAGGCCGCCCGCATCCTCAATATCGATCTCGTCGATCACGTCATCATCGGCACCCCCGACGCCGACCCTTCCGGCCGCGGCCTCTACAGCTTCCACGAGTCCGGCCTGCTCTAGCCGCGGCCCCCTTCCGATCGGATTCGCTCAGCGGGCAGGCCCATGCGTCCGCCGGGCCCCTCAACAGAAAGGGCGCCGGGAAATTCCCGACGCCCTTGCCGACTAGATATGACTATGAACTAAGAAAAAAGAACGGGTAACAGCAGGTAAGACGCCGCCCCTCGCCCTCCGTTCAATATATCCCGCCTCAGCATCCACGCGCTGCAAATCGCGGTTTTCGTTGGACACCGCCCGCCTCGTAATTAGCTTCCAAAACTCTGTCTTGGCCCAGATG
>JAJXVO010000206.1 GCA_021782105.1 bacterium | reverse complement strand
ACTGGTCTCCAACGCCTCCGACTCGCTCGAGAAACTCCGGCACGTCCAGCTGACCGAAAAGGACATCGCCGACGACAATCTCGACCTCGAGGTCAACATCACGACCGACGACAAGGCGAAGACGGTGACGATCCAGGATTTCGGCATCGGCATGACGCGTGCCGAGCTCGTCGAAAACCTAGGCACCATCGCGCATTCGGGCTCGAAAGCCTTCCTGAAGGCGCTCGGCGAGAACGGCGCCAAGAACGCCAATCTCATCGGCCAGTTCGGCGTCGGCTTCTATTCGGCGTTCATGGCGGCCAAGAGCGTGAAGGTCTATTCGCGTTCCTGGCGCAAGGACGAGCCGGGCCAGCTCTGGACGAGTGACGGCTCCGGCAGCTACGAGATCGAGGAGGCGGAAGGACAGCGCCGCGGCTGCAAGATCGTGATCGAACTCAAGGACGAGTGCTCGGAATTTTCGCAGGACTGGCGCACCAAGGAGATCCTCGAGCGCTACAGTGCGTTCGTCGGATTCCCGATCAATCTCAACGGCAAACGCCTCAACACGGTCCAGGCGCTCTGGCTGCGGAACAAGAACGAGATCAAGGACGAGGAGTACGTCGATTTCTACAAGTATCAGGCGCATGCCTCCGAGGAGCCGCGCAGCCGCCTTCATTTCTCGGCCGACGCCCCGCTGCAGATCAACGCGCTGCTCTTTGTGCCGAAGGAGAACACCGAAAAGTTCGGCATGGCGCGCGCCGAGCCGTCCGTGGCGCTCTACTGCCGCAAGGTCCTGATCGAATCGCAGCCCAAGGACCTGCTCCCCGAGTGGCTCCGCTTCCTCAAGGGCGTCGTCGACAGCGAGGATCTCCCGCTGCACATCTCCCGCGAGACGATGCAGGACAAGGCGCTGCTCGACAAACTGAACAAGGTCATCACAAAGCGCTTCCTGAAATTCCTCGAGGACGAGGCGAAGAACAAGCCCGAGGACTACGAGCAGTTTTTCCGCGAGTTCGGCGTCTATCTCAAGGAGGGAGCCGCGCTCGATTTCACCCACCGCGACACGATCGCCAAGCTGCTCCGCTTTGAGAGTTCCCTCACCGAGAAGGGCAAGCTCACGAGCCTCGCCGATTATGTCGGCCGCATGAAGGAAGGGCAGAAGGAGATTTATTACCTCGTAGGTCCCAGCCGCCAGGCAATCGAGAACGGCCCGTACCTGGAGGGTTTCAAGGCCCGCAACCTCGAAGTGCTCTTCTGCACCGAGGCTGTGGACGAGTACGTGATGGGCCACGTGCGCGAATTCGACGGTAAGAAGCTGGCCGCAGCCGACCATGTCGACACCAAGCTCGACGATCTGCCGAAGCCGCCTGAGGAGACCGGACTGAGCAAGGACGAAACCAAGGCACTCGCAAAGTGGCTGAAGGAAATCCTGGGCGAGCGCGTGGCCGAGGTGAGCTCGAGCGAACGCCTGGTGGATTCCCCGGTGGTCGCCTTGAATGCCGACAAGTTCATGACGCCCCAGATGCGTCGCGTGATGAAGGCGATGAACCGCGAGGGCGCGGACTCGCCGGTGCGCGTCAACCTGGAGATCAACCCTCGCCACGCCGTGGTGAAGCGCCTGGCCGCCACGCGCGACACGGCGCCTGAGAAGGCGAAGCTTGTTGCCGAACAGCTCCTCGACAACGCGCTGATGGCCGCCGGCCTGCTCGACGATCCCACAGCGATGGTCCAGCGCCTCAACAAGCTGCTCGAAAGCGTCTGATCAGGGAAGAAGAGAGGAGCGGGAAGCGGTAATGATTCCAGCGCGCCGGTGGCGCTGGAATTTCCGGTCGCGCGGCCTGCAGCGGCCCAGTCAACCGTGAGAACGGGGTCCTCGCACGCCACTCCCGCGAAGCTTGGCGGGTAATGCTGCGGACACGCCATACGCGCATGGTCCGCGGTCCCGGCGGACGGCTCGGAGTCCGCCCTGCCGGCGAGCGGCGGACTGCGACCGCTGCCGGTGTCCATTCTCGCTTCCCGCTCCTCGCTCCTCGCTTCTTCTCCCCTCCTATCTCACTGCGCCTGCTTGGCCTGGACCCACTCGGCGGGTTTGATGCCGGGGGGGAGGGAGAGCAGGTCGTAGTCGTGGTAGCCGGTGATCGGGACGTCTGCGAATTCGCCGACGGGCAGGGAGTCGGACACGTAGACGCGGCCGTCGATGTCGGGCGCGTCGGCCTGGCCCCGGGCGACGCCCTTCGACTCGACGAGCACGCGCAGGCGCGAGCCCACCCGAGCGGCGCTGTGCTCGCCGGCGATGCGCTTTTGCAGCGCCATGGTCTGGCGCCAGCGTTTCTCCTTTTCCTTGGCGGAAATCTGATCGTCCATCTTCGCCGCACGCGTGCCCTCCTCCTGGGAATAGCGGAACACGCCGAGTCGCTCGAATTTCGTCTCCTCGATGAACGCGCAGAGTTCGTCGACGTCGGCCTGGGTCTCGCCCGGGAAGCCGACGATGAAGGTGGTGCGCAGGGCGATGTCGGGGATGCCCGCGCGGATGCGGCGCACGAGGTCGCGGATATAGGCGCCGCTGGTCTCGCGCTGCATGATCTCGAGCATGCGGTCGCTGATGTGCTGCAGCGGCATGTCGACGTAGCGGGCGACCTTGTCGCATTCGGCGATGGTGGCGATGAGCTCGTCGCTCCAGTGGGCCGGGTGGGTATAGAGAAGGCGTATCCAGAAATCACCTTCTATCGCCTGGAGTTCGCGCAGGAGGGTGGTGAGCGCATCGCCCCTGGAGGAGTCGACCTTGGCGCGGGGACCCGCGCGTTCCTCCCACTGATCCATCCCGAAGAAGGTGGTGTCCTGGGAAATCAGGTTGAGCTCCTTCACGCCCTCCTTCACGAGCTGGCGGGCCTCCGCGACGACGCTTTGTACCGTGCGGCTGCGATGTCGGCCGCGGATCTGCGGAATGATGCAGAAGGTGCAGGGGTGGTTGCAGCCCTCGGCGATCTTGATGTAGGCAGTGTGCTTTGGCGTGAGCCGGAAGCGGGGCGTGTCGTAATCCGGGATGTAGGTGGAGCGGGGAGTGACGAAGGATTCGGGGGCGTCGGCCTTGCCGCGCTCCCTGGCGAAGATCGCCTCGATGATGGGGGCAACCTGGGTGACCTGGTCGAGTCCGATGAAGGCGTCGACTTCGGGAAGGGCGTCCGGAAGCTCCTTGGAGAAGCGCTGCGACATGCAGCCCGCGACGATCAGCTTCTGCTCCTTGCGGCGCTTCCTCATGCCGCGGTGCTGATTCACCTCGAGGATGCTCTGGATCGATTCCTCCTTGGAGGCCTCGATGAACGAGCAGGTGTTCACGATGACCACGTCGGCCGTTTCGGCCTCTGGCACGACCTGCATGCCGGCCTTGTGGAGATGGCCGACCATGATCTCGCTATCGACGAGATTCTTGGCGCAACCGAGGGAGATGAGACTGACTTTGATCATGCTGAGAGGATGGGACGGTAGAGGAGCCTCCGCCGTGGTGCAAACGCCCGCGCAGGATTGCACCGGGAAATGCGTCGACAAAAAAACCGCGGCTCGCGCCGCGGTTTTGGGGGAAGTTATTTCTTCGCTTTTGACTTGGTCGCCTTTTTAGCCGGGGCCTTTTTGGCCTTCTTCGGTGCGACCTTCTTTGTGACTTTCTTGGTTTGTTTGCTCATAGTGGTTGAGTTTTGGGAACGTGCTAAGATCGACCGAGATGCACGTGATAGTCAAGAGCGGGGGACAATTCTGCGAAAAAAAATTCTACGCATCGAATCGAGCGGTTCAGGCGATTCGGGCCCGCGAACCGAAAAGCGCGGTGCCGATTCGCACCTGCGTGCTGCCCTCGGCGACCGCGTCGCCGAGGTCACCGCTCATGCCCATCGACAACGTCGCGAGGGGCAGTCCCGACGCGGCGGCGAGGCGGTCGCGCAGCTCGCGAAGGGCCGCGAAGGCGCGCCGTGCGCAGAGAGGATCACCCGAGAGCGGGGCGATTGTCATCAAACCGTCGATACGCAGCGAGGGCAGCGCGAGCGCCCGGTCGAGCAGCGCCGGCGCGTCCTCGAGCTCGGCTCCGAACTTGGCGGGATCGCGGCCCGCGTTGACCTGTAACAAAACGGGCAATACGCGTCCGGCCTCCGCCGCGGCCCGCGCGAGATGGTCCAGGAGCTTCGGCCCGTCGACGCTTTGGATGCGGTCGAAATGGGCCGCGGCGAGTTTTGCCTTGTTGGACTGCAGGTGTCCGATCAGCTCCCACGCGAGCGCCGGCGCATTCGATGCCTGGCGTTTCGCCACGCCTTCCTGCACGCGATTTTCGCCGACGGCCCGCAGACCGAGGCGCGCCGCGTACTCGGCTGCGGCGGGCGGATGGTTCTTTGTGACCGCCAGCAGCTCGACCTCCGCAGGTTTTCTCCCGCTTCGCCCGCACGCTTCGGCTATCTCCGCCAGCACGACTTCCGCCCGCTGCCTGAACGCTTCATAGCTGAGAAACTCCTCCGGTTGATCCATGGCGCAGGGATGAGTTAAGGTCGGAAAGACGGCAAGAGGGCAGGGCTTGGAGGAAGGACCACAGGTTATCAGATTAATTTAACGCAAGCAGAACACGGTCCGATATTTCGGGAGCCTTATACTGCAGAAGGCCGAAAAGAGCGTAGAAAAAATACTTAAGGGTTTACCTTCGGATAAGAACATTTCATTCTATGCTTCTAATCAAGTTTCGTCATGCAGATTGAGAATTTTAAGATATTCGCCGACTTGGTCGAGACGAAGAGTTTCTCGAAGGCGGCTAAACTCAACAATATCACGCAGTCTGCGGTCAGCCAGCAGGCGCGTGCGATGGAGCGCCATTTCAAGACCCTGCTCATCGACCGTAGCCAAAAGCAGTTTCAACTGACTCGGGAAGGGATGCGCGTCTATGAGTCAGCCAAGGAGTTGCTCCATGCCTATGACAAGCTCCTGAGTGAACTACAGGAGATGAAAAAGGTGATCAGCGGCACGATTCGGATCTCGACGATCTACTCGATCGGGCTTCATGAGCTGCCGCCGTACATCAAGCGGTTCCTCCACGATTACCCTTCCGTCAATGTCCGCGTGGAATATCGCAGGTCGAATCTGGTGTATGAGGATATCCTGCACAATTCGGTCGATTTCGGCCTCGTCGCCTTTCCGGCCAAGATCCGCCAGATCGAGGTGTTGCCTTTCCGCAACGATCGCCTGGTTCTGATCACTCATCCGGCGCACGTGCTCTCGAAGCGTACCGAGATTGAGATGAAGGATTTGCAGGGGCACAAATTCATCGGATTTGACCCGGACATCCCGACACGCAAGGCGATCGATCATATCTTCCGCGAGAACAAGCTGGATATCGAACCGGTGATGGAGTTCGACAATATCGAGACGGTGAAACGTGCGGTCGAGATCGACCACGGCATCGCGATCGTCCCGCAGGCGACCGTGATCCAAGAGGGCAGGCAGAACACGCTTTCGATCGTGCAGATCAAGGGCAAGGAGTTTACCCGCCCGCTGGCCATCCTGCATCGCAAGGGCCGCGTCCTCACGCCGGCGATGAAAAAGTTCATCGAGACGCTTGGACTCGAGATCAGCGTCGGGAATGGCTCCCAGCCTCCGGCCGAGATTCCGAAGGCGCTTGGGGTGGTCGAACCGACGTCCGAGTAAGTCCGGACGCCCGCGTAGCTCGGGTCCCGGGACGGGAGTTCCGGGACTCGGTGTATTCGGCCCCGGTCCACAAGGGCGGCCGCGCCGCGGCGCAGGTCATTTTCCGCGTTTCGCCTTGGGACGCATGGACGTCCCGGGGAAAAATCTCCGGCAGAGTCGGATCACGGAGGGCCGCGCCAGCCGGGCAAGGGAGGGGTTGGCGTATCCGACCCAGCTTACAGCATAAGTGGTGTCGAGTGGAGCGTCCAAGGGGCGTCCGTTCGGCTGCTCAATCACGCCTCCGGCGGCCTCGAGGAGGAGGGCCGTGCAGAGATCATAGGGATGGCAGACCAGTTCGCTTGGAAGGCCCAGTGCGGCAAAGGCGAGCGGCCTGAGGTCGGCCACGAAACGGTCGTGTCCGGCGATCAGCTCGTAGAGCTGTCCTCCCGTACTGATATACTGGTCGTCGAAGATGAGGGGCGAATGGCCGCGGGGCGCGACTTTCAGCTGCTGCCAAAGCGCCTCCTCCCAACGGGCGAGCAGCGTTTTGCCGGCGGGAAAAAATTTGGCGACACTGGCAAAGCCGTGCGTGAAATCCCCCGCGGGCGACGGGTGGAGGGTCAGGCGTCGACTGCGCCGCGTGCGCAAGTCGAAGGCTGAGGCATGGAGCGGGCCGCCGCGCACCGCACTGATCTGGTCGGAGCGCTCCTGCTTGGAGGTGGGCAGCTCGGTCATGGCCGCGACGAAGATATCGCCCAGGCGCGGCTGTGCTCCGCGCGTGGGTGCGATCCCCGCGAGGATCCAACCGCTGCGCTTGTCGTACATCAGGTTCCGGGTGCCGTCGATCGGGTCGATGATGCACGTGAAGAGGGTTTTGACCGGGGCCATGCCGCGGGGAAAGGTCACGGGGGCGGCGCGCTCGTCGAGGCCCTCCATGACCAGACAGACGGAAATGGCGCGTGGCCAATGCCGTTCAAACCAGGCGAGGATGGCTTCTTCGCTCACACGATCGATCGCGTAGATGGTGTCCGCAGCGGTCACGGCTGCGACACGGGTAAGGGTGAGCCCCTGGCGCGCGCGGGCGGAGAGGACGGTATCACGGATGTGCGCCTGGAGATCGCAGAGCAGACGCCTGAGCGAATCGAGCTGGCGGGGGGACATGGCCGGGAGCTTGAGGGGTGAAACCGCCGGGGTGAATGTAAAAGGGGGGGCCGAGGACCCCGGTGGGGGAAACTTTTGATGCAATCGGGCGTCTGGACAAAACTCCCCCGCGTTTTCATGTTGAAGCCCACCATGCGTCTCGACCCCTCACCGTTTCACTCCGCCAGCGGCCGCGTCCTATCCCGTTC
>JAJXVO010000205.1 GCA_021782105.1 bacterium | reverse complement strand
ATCTATTGGACTGCTGCACATTCATGGCAGCACCCGAGTTGCTGTTGTACCAGAACACCGGATCGGCGCTGCCAAGGCGGGCCATGGAGGCACCCATCCAGGGATTCCAGGTCGTCTTGGGGGAATAATTCGTCCAAAGCAGGTTATTTCCCGTCGTGTAAGTACCCTGCGGGAGGGTCACATACTGGAACTGCCAGGGCTCATATCCCTGCCGATTGATCACCGGTTCGCTCGGGTCACTCGGATTCTGCGAAGAGGTGGCAAAAAACGGCGTGATCTGGTCGACCGGCGGCGTGTCACGCGGGCGATTCGCGCTGATGTTGCCGTGTTCGAAATTCAGATTGATGGAGGTCTGAGCCGCATTGCCAAACAGCTTGGGATCAAAACGGATCGCACCGTACAGACGCTGGTCTTTGTCAAACGCAGGCCTCTGCTGATATTCGGTGTCATCGTAGAGAGCCGCGACACGCACCGCCAAGACGTTCTTGATCAACTCCTGATTGACGTTGAGCGAATCGCGGAGGCTGCCGTAATTGCCGATTCGGTTCTGAACCTGGCCGGAATTCTTGAATTCCGCGTTCATCAACTGGGTGTTGATGATACCAGCCGGGCTGCCGACGCCGAACAGAATGGAATTCGGTCCACGCTGCAGATCGACGCGATCAACGTTGTAGGAATCCCACGGAATATCCGTCTTGAAGTAATCCCGGGTGTTATCGGCCGAATCCAGACCACGAACACGGGTGTTCTGGTCGGGATGGAGCAAGGCGGAGTTCTCTTTGAACCCGTTCGCGTTGCCCAAACCACCGAAGTTTCCAGTGGTGCCACCCACTTCCGTGTTGGTCGTGTAAACGAGCAGCTGTTGCTGATTCGTGACACCCGTGTCTTTCAGGAACTGCGAGGTCACCACACTGATGGACGACGCGACGTCGTCCAAATTGGTGTTAATGCGAGTTCCTGCCAGGGTGGTTTTGGCGGCATACCCGGTGTCATTACTCGCACTCACGGTAAACGGCGACAACACAATGGCATCCGAATCATCGGATGCCTTGGTGGTGGTCGTCGCGCCCGTCGAGTCCGTGCTGACCGGGGGATTAGAAGCGGCTTGAGCCTGCAATCGAGGCGTAGCCGCAACGAGCATAAGGGCGAGGATAGACCCCACCGACGCATATGTACGGTTCATTGATGTTATTAGGGTTAGTAGTGCCCCACGAAACGGGGTGTGCCATTAGGGGTGGCACATAGGGGGGAGCGCCATCATACACGCTAGCCTCCCCCCTGGGGATGAGTTTTGTTACTCGTCTGTGTAGAAATTTTGTATTCAGGAAAACACTCCCTTCATCACCTCGGCAATTTTATATATAACTAATTGATTATAAATAGTTTAATAATGCAAATATCTGTTCGCGATTTTCCCTTGGCGTTCAAAAAAAAACTCCGGAACCTGTCTAGGCCTGATTTAGAATCCTTCCGCGGTCCTCTTTAGCCCAATTCGTCATGCCTTTTGCACCGATTTGGGGTGCGGTGACTTGGTGAAATTTCAAACAAAAGGGCCGGCGATCATCGCCGGCCCTGGTGGTTTTCACCTAAATGTGACTTAAGGCAATCGGTTCAGCGGCGCTTCTTGAGCTGGGCGTGATACCTGGCGCGCAGGCGCAGGCCGTTCAGCCGGATGAAGCCGGTCGCATCGCTTTGGTTGTACCAGCTCTTCACGCCCTCCATCGAGGCGATGTTCATGTCGTAGAGCGAGTACTTCGATTTACGGCCGCAGGTGATGATGTTACCCTTGTAGAGCTTGAGTCGCACCGTTCCGGAGACGTACTTCTGGCTCTCGTCCACAAAGGCCTGGAGCGCCTCGCGCTCGGGGGCGTACCAAAACCCGTAATACACCAGCTCGGCATACTTCGGAACCAGGGAGTCGCGCAGGTGCATGACTTCGCGATCCATCGTCAGGCTCTCCACCTGGCGGTGGCCGTGCATGAGGATGGTGCCGCCGGGTGTCTCGTACACGCCGCGGGACTTCATGCCGACGAATCGATTCTCAACGAGATCGACGCGACCGATGCCGTGCTTGCCGCCCAGCTTGTTGAGCGTGCTTAGCACGCCGGCGGGCGAGAGCTTCTTGCCGTTCACCGCAACGCAATTGCCCTGCTCAAACTCGAGCTCAACGTACTCGGCCTTGTTGGGCGCGTCCTCGGGAGAGACGGAAAGCTTGAACATGCCCTTGTTCGCAGGAGTGGTCGGGTCGAACCACGGATCCTCAAGAATGCCGGCCTCGTACGAGATGTGCAGGAGGTTGCGGTCCATTGAGTACGGCTTTTTGAGCGAGGCCTCGACCGGGATCTTGTGGACCTGGCAGTAGTCGATCATCTCGGCCCGGCCGGGGAATGTCTTGCGGAACTCCTCCAGCTTCCACGGGGCAATGATCTGCAGGTCGGGCGAAAGCGCCATGTACGTCAGCTCGAACCGGCACTGGTCGTTGCCCTTGCCGGTCGCACCGTGGGCCACGGTGTCGGCGTTTTCCTTGCGGGCGATCTCGATTTGAGCCTTGGCGATCAGGGGACGGGCGATCGAAGTGCCAAGGTAGTATTGGCTCTCGTAGATCGCGTTGGCGCGGATCATCGGGTAGATGAAGTCACGGGCAAATTCCTCGACGAGGTCGAGCGTGTAATGCTTCGAGGCGCCGGTCTTCTTCGCTTTTTGCGAAAGCCCCTTGAGCTCCTCTTCCTGACCAATGTCCGCGGCGAACGTCACGATCTCCGCGTCGTAAGTCTCCTTCAGCCACTTGACGATGACGGAGGTGTCGAGACCTCCCGAGTAGGCGAGCACGATTTTCATAGGCGTGATGATTGAGAGTGTGTGAGTCCCCTCAGGAACTGCGCTTCTTCGGGGCGACGAGTTTGGTGATGATCGCCTTCTGGACGTGGAGACGATTCTCGGCCTGATCGAAGATGATGGAACGGGGGTTATCGAGGACCTCCTGGGTCACTTCCTCGCCCGGATGCGCCGGCAGGCAGTGCATGAAAAAGGCATCCGGCTTGGCGGCGGCGAAGAGCTTGGCGGTGACCGCATAGGACGATAGCTGCCCCACCCGCTTCCGGGTCTCCTCCTCCTTGCCCATGCTGACCCACACGTCGGTGTAGACGACATCGGCGCCGCGGACCGCCTCATAGGGATCCGTGGTAAATTGGTAGCCTTCCTTCAAGCCCTGGACCTCGAGCATGCGATCGAGCGTCTTCGAGGGCGCAAAGCCCTTTGGGCCTGCAAGGGAGATCTTCATCCCCAACAGGTTCGCACCAATCACCCAGGAGTTGGCGACATTGCACGCGGTATCGCCCAGAAACGCGATCTTCCTGCCTTTCAGAGCCCCAATCAGATTGTTGGAACGTTTACCTGCCCAGCGCTCCGCCAAGGTGAAGGCGTCGGCGTAGATCTGGCATGGATGCAGAAAATCGGTCAGCGCGTTGATGACCGGAACGGTCCCGGCAGCAGCCAGGCGCTCGACATCCGCATGATCGTAGGTGCGCACAACGAGTCCGTGGACATAGCGGGAAAGGACTTTCGCCGTGTCCTCGATCGTCTCGCCCCGGCCCAGCTGGATGTCGTTGCGGTTGAGAAACAACGTATTGCCTCCGAGTTCGCGGATGCCCACTTCAAACGACACGCGCGTACGGGTGCTCGATTTGGAGAAAATCAGAGCCCAAGTCTTCCCGGCCAGCACCGAGCACGGGCGGCCACGCTGCCGCTTGTAGGTCCGGGCCAGCGCAAACACGTCGCCGATTTCCTTTGGAGCAAAGTCGGTCTCGTGAAGGAAGTGTCTCATAGGGAAAAAACGGGCAGTATACGGGCTGCAAATGGCTGTACGAGGTAAAAAACGGCGCCTCGGACAGCCCTGCAGGGAAACGTTTCCGTTAGAAACGGCGCATGGGCGCAGTATTCGGGGGCCTTACGGGTCCACTTTCAGCCAATCCCGAAGGGCCGGCCCGGGAACCGGCCTCAGGACCTGGCCAGCACCGCGCGAATGATATCGGTTGCCCGGTCGAGTTCGGCGCGGGTGGCGGTGAGCGGCGGGAGCAGTCGGAACACGTTGCCGCCGGAACCGGGCACGAGTAGCCCCTCCTCGCGCAGCGCAGCAACCACGGGCGTGGGATCCGAAGTCAGTTGCACTCCGACCATAAAACCACGGCCGCGTGCCCCGACGACCTTCCCGGGAAACTGGGTTGCAAGCTTCTGGAGCTCGGAAAGCCACCGCTCACCCTCCGATCGCACGTGCCCGAGCAGCCCTTCCTTCTCGATCACGTCGAGCACTGCGAGCGCCGCCGCGCAGGCAAGCGGAGTGCCGCCGAACGTCGTGCCGTGGGAGCCAGGGTGGAACAAGTCCGCGGACTGTTCGGAAATCCACACCGCGCCAATCGGCATGCCACCGCCCAGGCCCTTGGCCATGGCAACCCCATCGGGACGGATTCCCGCCTGCTCAAAGGCATAAAACGTGCCCGTGCGCCCGACACCGCATTGCACCTCGTCGAGCAAAAGCAGGAGATTGTTGCGGTTGCAGAGATCGCGCAGGCCGAGGAGAAACTCAGTGGTGCAGGCGTTGACGCCGCTCTCGCCCTGGATCGGCTCGACGAAGATCGCCGCCGTCGTGTCGTCGACCTGGTCGGCAAAGCTTTTCAGATCATTGAGCTCGCCGAAGGCAAAACCCGGAACCAGCGGCCTGAAGCCCTTCTGGATCTTTTCCTGCGGAGTCGCACTCATGCCCCCGTAGGTGCGGCCGTGGAAGGCATTCTTCGCGCAGATGATCTTGAAGCATTTCCCCTCTTCACCGCCGGCCTTCTTCTGGCCATGAAGTCGCGCGAGCTTGATCAAGCCCTCGTTGGCCTCGGCGCCGCTGTTGCAGAAGAACACACGACCCGGACCGGCATACCCCACCAGCCTCCGGGCCAGGTCGGCCTGATTGGGGTTGCGGAACAGATTGCTGACATGGATCAACTCGCCAGCCTGGCGCTGCACGGCAGCCACCCAGTAGGGATGGCAGTGGCCGAGCGCGTTGACGGCAATGCCCGAGGTGAAGTCCAGGTAAGCCTTGCCTTGATCGTCCCAGACCTGCGCGCCGCGGCCGCGCACAAGCGTGATCGCGGGGCGCCCATAGTTCTTAAGAACATAGGCGTCGTACAGCTCAGCGGCACTCGTGCGGACGATCGTGGGTTCCATGATAGGTGGGTTGGATGAGGTCGGATATCGGGATGCTGAAACGGCACAGTCCGGGGAACGTTCCACCGCGTTCTGCGATGACTACGATCCGCAAGGAGGGAGCCGGCCTCAGCCGTGAACGATTTCGGTGCCGATTCCCGTGTCGGTGAAAATCTCGAGCAGCAGGCTGTGCGGCAGGCGTCCGTCGATGAAGTGGACGCGTTGAACACCCTCCTGAAGCGCGCGGATCGCGCTCGCAACCTTCGGGCGCATGCCCTTGTCAATGACGCCGTCCTTTTTCAGGTCGTCGACCTGGCTGATGCGAAGCGTGGAGATGAGCGAGGAGGGGTCGGCGGGATTGGCGAGCAGGCCAGGCACGTCGCTCATGTAGACCAGGCGGCGGGCCCGCAGCGCGCTGGCCACGCGGCCCGCGGCGGTGTCGGCATTCACGTTGTAGGGCTTGCCGTCGACGCCCGCGGCAACCGGCGAAATCACAGGCACGGCGCCTTCCATGATCTC
Source organism: bacterium (assembly GCA_021782105.1). Classification (GTDB taxonomy): domain Bacteria; phylum Verrucomicrobiota; class Verrucomicrobiia; order Opitutales; family Opitutaceae; genus MWDT01. The sequence goes on along the minus strand of JAJXVO010000205.1, from coordinate 1,321 downwards.
CTTCTTGATCATCTTCACCTTCACCTCGGTGACGTCGCCGACGTAGCCCAGGTCGATCGGATTGCCATCGTCGTCCTGCTCCAGCTTCTGGCAGATGAGGACGGAGTCCCCTGGCATGCCGGCGGCCTTGCCCCGGGCCTTGGTGATCGCCTCGCACACGTCGCGATTGACGACCTCGTCGAGCGTGCGCTTGACGATCTGAACGGTGGCCTCGTCGGTCACGCGCAGGCCGTTGATGAAATTGGCCTTCAGCCCGGATTCCGCCATGGCCCGGGTGATGGCCTTGCCACCCCCGTGGACGACCACGACATTGATTCCGACGGCGGCCAGGAAGGCGATGTCGTAGGCCACGCGGTTGCGGATTTCCGGATTCGGATCGTCCATGAAGCTCCCGCCGTACTTCACCACGAAGGTGGAACCGCGGAAATCCTGAATGTAGGGCAACGCCTCGAGGAGGACCTTTGCCTTGGCCGTGATTTCGTCGATCGTCATGGCGACGTTAGTTCGCTGGGACCGCGGCCGGCCGATTATGAGGGAGGAAACAGACTTCGTTCACGTGTTTCGATTAAAGAGGGATCAAGGACTAGCGCAGGGCGACCGGGCATTTCCACCAAAAAGTGGAACCGGGCCGCCAAGGCCTATGCCGAAGACGCTGTCACTATTTCCTTCACTCGGACGATGTGCCGTTTCAGTTGTGCTTACCGTGCCGAGCACTTCCCTCACCTTCACGTCCGCCGAGTCGCACCGCGACTGGCTCAAGCAACAGGCAGCCCTGCCCACGGGTTTTCGCGTCGGCACCGCCCGTTTCGAGTTTGTCCCGCGCGAGGCACCGAAGCCCGCGAAGATGACACTCACGCTGATCGCGCTCAATCAACCCAGTCCGCGTTTCGCCGCGGTGTTCACGAAGAATGCATTTCCGGGAGCTCCGGTTGTCGTCGGCCGCAGGCGTCTGTCGGGCGCGGCGCTAGGTGCGATCCTGGTGAACAACAAGATCTCGAACGTGTGTGCGCCTGGCGGCGTGGAAAGCGCGGAGCGGATCTGCGCGGAGGCGGCCCGGCTGCTGGGCATGCGCCCCGAGGAGATTCTCCCGAGTTCGACGGGGGTGATCGGCTGGGGCCTGCCCGTCGATGCGATGGTCCAGGCGCTTCCGTCGGCGGTGGGCGCACTGGCCGGCGGATCGGTGATGCCGGCGGCGGAGGGCATCGTGACCACCGACCTCTATCCGAAAGTCCGCAGCGTCTCGCTCAACGGCGGCCGCATCGTGGGCATCGCGAAGGGCGCCGGCATGATCGAGCCGAACATGGCGACCATGCTCGTCTAC
>JAJXVO010000204.1 GCA_021782105.1 bacterium | reverse complement strand
CTGTTGCTCACGACCACGTCGTAGCTTCCGGCATCGGTGGTCTGCACACTGGCGATGACCAGTTTGGCGGAGGTGGCTCCTGCGATCGCGGTTCCGTCTTTTCGCCATTGATACGACGGCGCTGGGGTTCCGGTGGCGGAGACTGAGAGAGTCGCCGTTGCCCCCACCTGGGCTTCGGTATTTTCGGGTTGTTCCGTGATCGAGGGTGCTGCGTTGGCAGTGGAGACGGTGAGGGTGGCGCCCGAAGAGGTCACCGATACGCCGCCGTTGGATATCACCACGTCGTAGATGCCTGCGTCCGATGACGCGGCCTCCTCAATTGTGAACGTTGCATCGGTTGCGTCCGGGAGTGCCACGCCGTCCTTGCGCCACTGGTAGGACAAGTCTCCAGACCCCGTGGCGATGACGAACAACGTGACCGAGCTGCCGACGTTCACGGTGGTATTCGCCGGTTGTTGGGTGATGGTTGGTGTCGAAGTTCCGGTTGCACTCCCGGTGTCGCTCGAAGACGTGGAAGACGAGTCCGAGGAAGACTGGTCAGCCTGAAGCGGGAGGGACAGCGCCAACAAGGAGCAGGCGAGGAGAGCTGCGAAACCGGTGCGGCTTCGGATTCGGGTACGAGGCAAGGCTGTCGTGCGCAAGGCGTGGATCATTGTCTTTAAACGACCGATTGGATTCATGAGATTCTATAGGATGAGGCGGCCTCGCGACCACCCGATGATTGTGGATTTTTCCGGACTCGCTTTACGGCCGCCCTGCAGGCGAGCGTAACCAAATGAGGTGTTAGAGTAATCGAAACGCGGATAAAGTCGCGTGACGGGTTCCTCATTTAACAGAGAGTTCACAGTTGGAGGCGGCTGGAAGGGCCTAAGTGCCTCGATCCCGACACACTGATGTTGCTAGTGACCACCGCGTAGCCTGGGTCCGTAGGGCACGATTTTCCCGGACTACTCCTTTTTTGCCGATGGATGTGTAAGGTTCATTAAACCAGTGGGTTGTCGTGGTGGTGATGAAGTCGGCTTATATCGTACGGCTATTTCGGAATGAGATCGTGGAGAAGCGATTAGCGAATACGATCCCAGTTGTGACCGCCGGTGGCGGCGGTTGCTGGCGTGAAGGTTTTACCCCATGACGACACTTCCGCTCCCCATTCCTACCTGTGGACCCTTCATGTCCATGGGCATTCATCGTACGGCGCTGCGGCTTCTGGCCGTCGCCTCGATCTTGGCGCCCGCGGCGCGCGCCTCATCCAACGACGACGCGATGGCCAGGGAGACCACGGCCTTGAAGGCCCAGCCCCAGGACGCGGCGCTGTGGTTCGCGCGCGGACAGACACGCATCAAGTTAAAGGATACACTCGGGGCGGACGAGGACTTCAGCCAGGCGATCCGGCTGGATCCCTTCAACGTGGAGTATCGCGCGAACCGGGCCCGGCTGTTGTCGCAGCTGGGACGCTGGCCCGACGTGGTGGCCGACTGCACGAGCGCGCTCGGAGGTGCGCCCGAGCGCGTCGATCTCCTCGTGCTGCGCGCCCGGGCCCGATGGAACCTGGGCCAGCTCGACGAGGCCCTGACGGACGCGGACCGCGCGGTGGGGCTGGACGGTGGGGACGCCGGGGCGCGGCTGCAGCGCGCGCTGGTGCGCGCTTTGCGCCATGACTGGACGGGCACGCTTGAGGATGCAGCGGCGGGTCTCGCCCGCGAGCCCGACAACGCGGACCTGCTCATGGTGCAGGGCGTCGCCTATCGGGAGTCCGGCGCCGCCGCTTCGTCACGGACCAGCTTCTCGCGATTGCTGACGCTTCGACCGGACGATCCGGTCGCACTCGTGAACCTTGGACATCTGGATCTCGATGGACGTCAGTGGAAGGCCTCGGTGGATGCATTTACACGGGTCCTGCGCTCCGCCCCGCGGCTTGCCGAAGCCTTGTCGGGACGCGGGCGTGCGCGGCTGGAGCTCGGAGACTACGACGGAGCCATCGCCGACCTGTCGTTGGCCATCCGCGAGAGCCCGGACCAGGCGAACGTCTATCTTCTTCGGGCCCTCGCCTGCGAGCGGTTGGGGGACTCGGACCGTGCGGTGGCGGATGCGGGGCGGGCAATTGCCCTTGGGTCCAAGGACCCGCGTGGCTACCTGCTTGTTGCCCGCGAGAACGAACGCCAGGGAAACTGGACCGTCGCCCTGCGTTATGCGGACCAGGTCGTCCGGGCGGACCCGCGCAACGCGGAGGCGCTCCAGTCGAAGGCGCGCGCCCTGATTGCCACCGGGAACGTCGCGGAGGGACGTCAGGCACTCGCGCTTGCGATCGCGGTCCGTCCCGACGACTGGCACCTGCGCCTGGAGCGGGCGACCCTGCTCCACGACCGGGGAGACTACGCAGCGGCGATCGGCGACTGCAGCCGCGCCATCGAGCTGAATCCCAAGGCAACCTATGCCTACTCGCTGCGGGCGCATTGCCGGCTTCTCGACGGGCGGATAGACGAGGCGCTGGGCGACTGCGAGAAGGCGATCGCGCTCGATCCGAACCAGCCGCTCCCCCAGTTGGTGCGCGCGCGCATCCTGCTGAAACGAGGCGATCCCGCCCGTGCGATCACCGACTGCACGGCGGCCCTCAAGCTGATGCCCGGTTCCGCCTGGGGCTACTCCACGCTGGGGCTTGCCCTGCTGGGACAGGGGCGCAACGAGGAGGCGGCCGCCGCGGCGGGCAGGGCGCTGCAGATCGCCCCCAACGACGCCGAATCGTATGCGATCCGGGGCCGCGCCTTCCTCGCGCTCCGGCGTTACAAGTCAGCCGCGCAAAACCTAGATCGGGCCGTGGATATCGATCCGTCGCTGAAGCCATCACTCGCCGCGGAACTTGAGGACCTGAAGAACCGCCGCTGAACGCTCTCGTCCATGAAACCGAACCGCGAACGTCGTCCGACCCTCTGGGGCGCAGTCGCGCTGACATCGCTCGGCGTGCTGTGGCCCTCGTCCGGGCGCGCCCAGGCGGGACTGTCGGGCAGCGCCCTGGACGGGCAGTACGAGGAGATGCGGGGAATTCAGAAATTTGACCAGGGCTTCCAGAGCAAGTCTGCCCTGGGGCAGCTTGAGGAGCTGAGCGGCGGAAAGGTCGACAGGTCGTCGTCGTCGAGTCCTCAATACACAAAGCCCAAGGTGTCGAAGCCCCATTTTGACGCGAACCAGGCGTTTCGCACGGAATTGGCGGGAGCCGTGGCGGGTCTTCTGTTCGAGTCCCTTTTCTCCGACGATTCCGCGAAGAAGAGGGCCCAGGCTGAGGCGGCCGCCAAGGCTGCCGCGGCCGCGGCGGCGCAGGCCGAGGCCTTTCGGATCCAGCAGGAGAACGAACGAAAGGCGCGCATTCTGAGGGCACACCGGTACCGCGCCGACTGGGACGCGCGCGACGCGGAGACCGACCGCCAGCTCAATGGCGCCTTCGATGTGTCGACTGGAACCGCATTTTTCGGGAGGCCGACGCGGATCGACCCGGCGATCGCCGCCCTCCTCGGACGGGGTGACGGACTGCCGTCGGACGCCGACGGAGACCCGTCCGCGGTGGATCTTCGGGGAAGCTCCCTGGTCGTGCGGCCCTCGCCGAGCCCGATTCCTGCAGCCGCCGATACGGCCGCTCTTCGGCCAGGACTCAGGACGCCCACGTGGTTCAGTGAGGATTCCGGGGAGGAACCATCCCGGTCGGATTCCGATACGATGCGGCAGATCCGGGACCTCGGGGCGTACTTCGGTCCGGTTCTCGAAAAATGGTATTCCGAGACGGTCATCGAAGGAACCGCCAAGGCGACCCTCTGGGGCTTCGCGAAGAACGTGCCCGGTCAGCCCTACGCCAAGGCGCTGTACGATTTCAACGAACAGCGGAAGGGCCTCGTCGAGGACGTGGGCGACGCCTACGAGCGCATCTTGGAGCGGGGGCTTGGCGACAGCGGCGGACTTGTCCGCGCGCTCGCGGCGCCCGGGGGGGGCGGCGATTACGCGCACTCGTACTGGGAGGACCTGGCGCAAAGGGACGCCTCCGCCCGGGTGGAGTTCTACCGCCTGGCCATCGGCCAGGGATTCAGCAAAGCCGAACTCGACCTGGGCGAGACCGGCCTGCTGGGGGAGGGCGATTGACGCGGGCTCCGGCCCCGTCGAGGCCCGGTACACCGTTTCCTTTCCGGCGCGCCCATCGCGACGTGGATGCGCCGCCCCTCGCTGCGTCGCAATCGACTGGAGTTACCTCTTATGAACACACCAAAATTCCTCCGTCAGTCCGTGGCATCCGCAGGCCTGATCGTCGGCGTGCTGCTGGCCGCTGGTTGCGTCAGCATGACGATCTCCACGGGTATGCTCACCGGCGCCCTGAGCTATCCGGTCCAGGAGTCGAAGACGAAGGTCAACGCGACCGTCGAGCTACACGTCCGTCACAGCCTGTCGCCTGACGTGAAGAAACAGTGGCTCAGTTCGATGGTGAACGACGAGACCATCGCTAATTTCGAGCAGGCGGTGGTGAATGTGATTGCAAACGACATCGTGCAGTCGGGCATATTCTCAAAGGTTGTTTCGAGCGCTCCGGAGCCCGACTTCATCGTCAACATCGACAGCGAGCAGTACCTTGGGCCAGGACCCATGTACAAGATTCACTACGAGGTCTTCAATGCGTCCAAGCAGCGAATCGGCGGTCGGACTGAGGAGGTGTCGACCGGCAAATCTGCGCGGGACACCAACCTGAAAGACTACCTTCCGTCGATGATGGACAAGGTTAAGGAGGGCATCCTGAAGGACGTCATCGCGTACATTCAGGCCCGCGCTCAGCAAATTGCCAAAAAGCAGGCGGAGGCCTTCCAGAAGGCGACTCTCTCCGAGCTGATAGTGAGTTCAGATCGATCCGTCGGACTGGCGCGCGAACGCAATCGCTACCTGATCGCCGCGAAAAACGCCCAGCTGCCAGCGATGCTCCGCGATTGGAAGACCGATCAGCTCGCGGCGTTCGTCGTCAAACTGGAACAGGCGATCCTCGATCTGAACCACGAGAGCGAGGTGGCCAAGGACCGCGCTGAGCAGTCGGCTGCGTCCGGCGGCGCATCCCCGTGGGTCGACGAGCAGCGGGGGCTCGCGATCAGTTACCGCGAGCGAATTGAGCTGCTGAAACCGATCCTCGCAGCCGTGAAGGATGAGATTTCAAACCGCAGCCGCTGAACCGGAGACTCTTATGATCCAGCAACGTCGTCGTCAGGTGCGGCCGGTCCTCGCGGCCGTCGCCGTTTTGGCGCTCGCTGGCTGTGCCGTTCCGCCGACAACCCAGCAGTTCGAACACATGGTGTCCTTCGAGGCGCCACGGTTGCCGGTCAAGGTCAACAAGGTCGCCTCGATCGAGGCGACCGCGATCATGCCGCCCGACCTCCGCGCGTTTTGGAGGTCGAGCGCATCGTCCATGGAGCCGGCCCGCTCCGACAACCTCATGGCGGGAATCTCCTCCAGTCTCTCCCGAGCCATCGCGGCGTCGGATCTCTTTGAGCGTGTGGTCGACGTCGGCGGCGGCCGGCCGGACCTGAAGGTCGTCGCGCGTTTCGAGTACAAGCTGGTCATGGCGCCCTCCGCAAACGCACGGGAGATCCATGGGGTGTTGACGTTGGAGTCGGTGGACCCTGCGACGGGCAAGGTCATCTCCTCCAGCACGGGGGAGGGGTCCATCGGCGTGGAGTGCGTGGGGGCGAATGGGGTTCGCTACAAGGTGGCCGATTTCGGTCACGTGGACGGCTACAGGGCCATGATCCTGGGCACCATCCGTCTGGTGTCCGCGATGCTTCCGCGCCTGGAGACTTCGCTGGCCGAGGCGGTCAACTACCGACTGGATGAACCCGCCCGGGAGAAGGCTCTGTCGGACATGAAGGCGGCCCAGCTCCCGGATCTCCTGGCGAGCTCGGATCCGTCGGTCACCTTCGCCCGGGAACGCAACCGGGCGATCGTCAGCGCCAAGGTCGAGCAGCTTCCGGGAATTCTTCGCGACTGGTCCACCGACCGCCTCACCAAGCTGCTTGTGAAGCTGGAGCAGACGATCCTCGATCTGAATCACGAGAGCGAGGTGGCCAAGGACCAGGCCGAGCGCGCGGCGGCGGGCAACGCGAATCCGGCCCGGATCGACGCCTTGCGCGGCCTCTCGATCAGCTACCGTGAACGCATCGACCTGCTGAAGGCGATCGTGACTCCCGTGCGCGAGGAACTGGCGAACCGCAACCGCTGAACGTTCAGCCCAGGACTTCGTCCCTCTCGCGAAGGTGTCCCGTGAGCGGGTGTGCGGCGTCGCTCTGGCCCCAGTGGTCGAAGTACACCAGCTCCTCGAGCGGAGCGCGCGGCAGCCAGCCGACGGTCTCGAGGTCGGGCTTCGCCTTGAAGGCGCTGACGTACCCAAGGCAGAAATACCCGATCAGGGTGATGTGCTCGGGAATGGCGAGCGCCTGCTGAAGCACCTCCGGGCTGAAGATGCTCACCCAACCCATGCCGAGGCCCTCTGCGCGCGCCGCGAGCCACAGGTTCTGCACCGCGCAGACGCTGCTGTAGAGGTCCATCGTCGGCATGTGCGTGCGACCGAGCACCACGGGGCCCGTGCGTCCGCGATCGCAGGTGACGCAGATGCCGATGGGCGCCTCGAGGATGCCCTCGAGCTTCAGGCTCCGATACAGTTCCTGCCGATCGCCGGCGAATTTCTCGGCCGCCTCGCGATTCGCCCGTTCGAAGGCCTCGTGAACGCGACGCTTCGTCTCCGGGGATTCGACGATGATGAAGTTCCAGGGCTGCATGAAGCCGACCGAGGGAGCGTGGTGTGCCGCGTGTAGTATCCGACTGAGTACATCGACGGGCACCGGTTTGGGCAGGAACTGGCTGCGCACGTCGCGACGCGAATGGATCGCGCGATAAACCGCCTCCCGTTCGCTGTCGGAGAACGCATGGACGTCGTGAGGGGCGGGATCAGAGCTCATGGACATGACAGTCGTCCACCGTGCGGAGTGGATCGGCAAATGACAAGGGACGAGCTCGGCCGTCGAAGTGCGCGG
>JAJXVO010000203.1 GCA_021782105.1 bacterium | reverse complement strand
GATCTGCCTGCTCGCCCTGACTGCGCTCCGGCTGCTGATGTCGACGTACATGATGTACGACGACGAGGGCTACGTGTTGTATTCGGTCCACAACTTCTGCTTGCATGGAGGGCTCTACGACCGGGTGTTCAGCCAGTACGGACCGTTCTACTACGTCCTGCTCGACGACCTGCACCACCTCGGCTGGGCGATCACCAACACAGGGGCACGACAGTTGAGTTTCTTCGAATGGATGGGCGCCTGCGGCTTTTGCGCCGCGATCGCCTGGCGGGCAACACGCGACACCCTGGCCGCCGGCGCCGCGCTGGCGCTGAGTTTCGTCTACCTGTGGCCGATGATCAGCGAACCGTCACACCCCGGCGGGGTGATTTGCCTGATCGTCGCCGCCTCGGCTTACGCAGGCACGCGCGCATTCGAGCGCCCCAGGTCCGTCATGGTCGTGCTCGGAGCCGCCGCGGGAGCGCTGCTGCTGACCAAGATCAATGTGGGCATCTTTCTCGTCGCCGGCGCCGGATCCTGGTGGGCGCTCCACGCCCGGGTCCCGTTCTCCCGGCGGACCGTGACGCTCGCGCTTGGAACCTTGATGACGCTTATGACCGTCGTCCTGATGAAGGCGCTGCTGACCGAGACCTGGGTCTTGATCTTCGCCCTGATGGTCTGCACATCGGCCTGGGCTCTGCTGACGACAGCCGCAGAGTCACCGGGCGGACAATTGGACGCATCCACGGGGCTCTGGGGATTCGGCGCCCTTGCCGGAGTGGGTTTTGCCACGGTGGTGGCAGTCCTTCTCAACGGCACCACGCTGCACGGCCTGCTCGCAGGGGTGATCCTCGATCCGCTGCGCCTGCCGCTCGATTACACGAGCCCGGTGAAGTGGCTTGCCGGAGCGCCCATCGTCGCCCTTGCCTCGCTCGCACTCGCGATCGTCCTGCCCCGCCTCTCCGAAACCGTCCGATTTTGGATCATCGCCACCGGACGCGTCGCGGCGGCGGGAGCGTTCCTTCTGACCTGGGCATCGATGATCGGGCTGAATCAACACGCGTTCGCGCTCAATTTCGGCCTCGCAACCGCATGGTTGTTCGTCGTCCCGCTCCGTCGCCCTGACGCCGGCCTCTCAATGCGACTGTGGCTGGCTTTGCTGCTCGTGCCCCAGGCTCTGCACGCCTACCCGGTGGCGGGCAGTCAGATCAGCTGGGGCACATTCCTTTGGATTCCGTTGGCGATCTCGGGCCTGTGGGACGCCGCGAACGAGATCCGGCCCCGTCTCTCCGCGGGCCTGCGTCCCATCACCGGCGCGGTGTCAGTCGTGGCCGGAGGGATTGTGCTTTCGTCCATCTTCGGCTTCGCCTCCATTGTGCGCGATCGGGCCTCCAACGGCGATTATGTCCGGCTTCCGGGAGCAGACCGGCTGTTTCTCCCCGAGAGCTTTTCGAGCGGCCTGCGTGTGCTCGCCCAGAACATCGCCGCGCATGCCAACGTGCTGTTCAGCCTGCCGGGCATGTATAGCTTCAACCTCTGGACCGGCGTGCCGACACCCACCGATCAAAACGCCACGCATTGGTTCACTTTGCTGTCCGCGGATAAACAGGCCGATATCGGACGCATTTTGACGAGTTCTCCCCGCGCCTGCATCATCGTCCAGCGCAGCTTGTACGATTACCTCCGCACACGAGGCATCCCAACGGAGAGCCCGCTCACCCTCCTCATCAAGCGCGAGTTCGCACCCGCGTTCGGCCTCGATGGTTACGAGTTCTGGGTGCACAAGGGCCGGTCGATCGCCGAGCTCGACACCGCACGTGTGTTCCAAGGCATCGACCCCGCCGAACCGCGATATCGGATCTCGGTCACCCTCGCGGAGCCACACCTTCGCGGTGTCGAGACAGTCCAGTTCCGGCAGTTCACAGACACCTCGAGTGTTCCCGTCACACTCTGGAACGCCAGCAACTCCCGCGTCTACCTAACCCCACTCACGCCCGCCGGGAGTGCGGCGGGGCCCGAACGGGAAGTTCGGTTTCCATTCTCCGCCTCGGGACTATTCCGAGTCGACCTGCTCACGAACACCTACCCGAAGCGCATTCCCTCGGACAACGGCATACTCTACCTCCTGGACCACAACGGCCGGTCCCTCGCCGAGGCCCGATTCGTGCACTGACCGAACTCGAGCACCGACCCACTAGGCCCGGCGTCGGGCCACTAGGATCAGACTCACGCCAAACGGAAAGCGCACGCCGCGCACCTTGCCCAGTCCGACGAAGACGCGCCTCAGCAGGGCATTCACCGGCGACGCAGGCACGGCATCCTCCGTACGATGCACGGGCGCTCCGGCGCGCGGCGCGCGCAGACTCCTCCAGCGGCGGATCGCCCACACGGCGGGGAATGCCACGACGTTGGTGTAGTTCACATGCAGCAGCTCCCATTTTGCCGGATCGAACAGCGCCACCAGTCTCGCGCGATCATAGCGCCGAAAGTGATGCAGCGCCACGTCCCAGTCGCTCCAAAGCGCCATCGACGCCGGCACGGTGATCACCGCGGAGCCGCCGGGCCTGAGCACCCGCGCAAATTCGTCGGCCGCCGCCGCGTCCCGCTCGATGTGTTCCAGCACGTCCAGCGCCGTGAGAAAATCCACCGCGCCGTCGGGCAGCGGTATCCCCGTGCCGGAGACGCGGAGGATGCGTTCCTCCGAAAATCGCGTGCGCAGGATCCGGATCGATTCCTCGTGGTCGTCGAGGACATACACCTTGCAGCGCGCCGCCATCTCCTGGGCGAAGATCCCGGTGCCGGCGCCGCAGTCGATCAGGGTGTGCTCCGGGCGCACCGGACCGCAGCGCTCGAGCCATGCCGACACCAGCTCCCGCTTGCCCGCATAATACCAGTGGTCTCGCTCCACGCGCTCGAGGTTCGTGTATTCGTCGGCGTTCATGTCCGGTTGCGATGTTCCGATCGACCCACGGATTCACCCGGGAATCCAAGCGGAAACGCCGCATCGCGAAAATTCCCAGAATAGGCGGAGGCGCCGGTCAGGCGGCCTTTCCAGGATGTCTTCTCCGTGGCTTCTGTGCCTTTGGGGTTCAATCGGGGTTACGGGGCTTGTCTGGGTTCAGTTTGACATTGGCGCCACGAAAGGCGCGTGCGGAACGCGAACCGAATCCGATTTACGGAAAATAGGCGAGCCCCGGCCGTCCTTGTCCGCTGTGTCCTTGCGGTCGCTCCCGCTCCGCCGCTACGGTCCAGCCTCCCCAACCGATGTCCGCTCCGACCGCCTCCACCGCCCGACGCCGACCCTTCTCGTGGTACGAGGCTGGCGCCGTCGCGCTTCTGCTGCTCGTGCACGCCTGGCTGGCGTTTTCCTCGACGCTGGGCGAGTGCACCACGGCCGATGAAATCGCCCATCTGACGGCCGGGCGTGCTTATTGGACCTATGGAGACTATCGGCTCCAGCCTGAGAACGGAATCCTTCCCCAGCGCTGGGTCGGCCTGCCCGCCTGGCTCGAGAACCGCCCCTTCCCGTCTCCCTCGGCTCCGGGCTGGAGGAAAAGCGACGTGTGGTCCGTGGGACACGACTATTTCTACGGGCAACCGGGCGCAGCCGGGGCCATCCTCGCCGCCGGACGCGCAGTGAGCCTGCTTTGGACGCTCGCCACTGCCGTCCTGATCTTCGTCTGGTCCCGCACGCTTTTTGGGCGGACTGGGGGATTGGTATCCCTTGCCTTCTACGCGTTTTGCCCGGACATGCTGGGGAACGGGGCGCTTGCGGCGTCGGACATGTGCATGACCTTCTTTTTCGTCGCAAGCGCGGGCGCCTTCTGGAGGTGTCTGCGGAAACCCGGGCCCGCGACGCTCGCGCTTTCCTGCGTGGTCTTCGGCCTGGCCTGCGTCGCCAAGTATTCCGCCGCGCTCCTCCCCGGGGTCTTTCTCGTGCTGACCGGCCTTCAGCTTCGCGGGCCCGGGCTTGCAGGCCGGCGTGGATTCCGCGGCGCGGCGGCCGGCATCGCGATCCTGGCCGCGCACGCGGCGGTGGCCTGGGGCATGATCTGGCTGTTCTTCGGTTTCCGAAACGCGACCGCCTCGTCCCTGCTGCCGCCCATGGCGGACTACTACCGCCCCTGGGCCGTGATCCGCACAGAACTTGGCGGCCTGGGTTCGCTGCTCGACCGCATCCGCGCGTGGAAGCTGCTTCCCGACGCCTATGTCTACGGATTCGCATTCGTGATCGACATGTCTCGCGAGCGCGGCGCGTTTCTGAACGGCCACACGAGCCTCACGGGGTGGCACTGGTTTTTCCCCTACGCCTACCTGGTCAAAACCCCGCTCGCCTTCCTTGGAGCCCTCCTGGGGACCCTGATCCTCGTCCTGCGCCGCTGGCTTGGAGCGACCGCGGGAGCGGCACGACGTGCTCTCCTGCGCGCAGACCTGTTCGCCACGGCGCCGCTCGTGGTCGCGTTCGTGTTCTACTCGGCCGCCGCACTCACGAGTCATCTCAACATCGGTATTCGCCACCTTTTTCCGCTCTATCCGATCCTGTTTATCGCCGCCGGCGCCCTGGGTTCCTGGGCCGCCTCTGCCGGTCGCGCCGCACGAGGCCTCGTCGCCGTGCTCGTCGTCGGTCAGGCCGCCGCCAGCCTGTCCGTGGCCCCCCACTACCTCGCTTTCTTCAACACCATTGCAGGGGGCTCCTCCAACGGCTACCGCCACCTCGTCGACAGCTCCCTCGATTGGGGCCAGGACTTGCCCGGGCTGGCGCGGTGGCTGCACTCCGACGCCGAAGCCCGCTCCGGAACCCCCGTCTATCTTGCGTATTTTGGAACTGGGTACCCGCCCTATTACGGCATCCACGTCAATTTCCTGCCGTCGATCCCCAGGCAACCAGGCACCGACACCTGGTCCCCGCTGCATGGCGGCGTCTATTGCGTCAGCGCCACAATGCTTCAACAGGTCTACAGCCCCGTGGGCCGCACCTGGACGCTCGACGATGAGCGGGAGTACCAGACGCTGCGCCGGCTCGAGCCCGCACTCTACGCCTACGCGGCCGCATCGCCTGCAAAACGCGGGGAGATCGAGAGGCAGGCGCCCGCCCGCCTCTGGAATCGCGCCTGGGAACGATTTTCGCTGCTCCGCTTCGCACGCCTGTGCGCCTACCTCAGGGCACGCACACCCGACACCGAAATCGGCTATTCGATTCTGATCTACCGGCTCACCGAAACCGAAGTCCACGCCGCCGTCTCAGGCCCCTGGTCCGAGTGGCAGGCCGCCATCCAAGCCGCACGCTCTGGACAGAAGCTTCATCGCTGATCCGGCCCACCAAGTCACGGTCACGCCTCCTGCCGGCGCAGCACCGAGTGGGAGCGCAGGTGGCGTACGAGAAGGGCTAGCAGGCAGAGGAAGAAGGCCCAGGTCATCGGTTGCTCCACGAAGTAGAGGATGTTCGTCCAGCGGAGAATGGAATCCAGCGGGACCCTTCCAATGAATCGGTTCGAGCCGACCGCGATCGCCGAATCGGTCCACAACACGCAAAACAGGAGCACGCCCGTGGCCCGCGCCAGCCGGTCTCGCGGCGCACCATCGTCGCGCGAGAAACCCTCGCGCCAGAGCCAGGGCGCCAGCCAAATCGCAAAGACCCAGCGGTAGCCCTGGTTCATGCCCAGCCAGAAACAGGCGCACAGGAGGGCGGCGCCCAGGACGAAACGCAGTTCGCAGGTGTCGGCCTCGCCAGCCAATTTTCTGGACTGCCCTGATCGCGCCTGCCGGGCCCAGAGCGCAGTGGCAATGCCCAGACCAACGAATCCCGCGAGCACGACCCAGGGCCCGAGGCGCCAGTTCAGAACCGATGGGATGGCCGTGGAACCAAAAGTCATGAGGCCCTCGGTCTTGGGCATCAGTCCGGGCAGCCTCCGAAGATCCCCAGCGATGCTCACGCCAACGACCGCGAAGAGAAGGGCCTGGATCACGACCCGGGCGCGGGCCTCACGGCGGTCCCGTCCAGCCAGCAGGAGCAAAGCAGCCGCGGCGGGGTAGTATTTCAAACCCGTCGCAAATGCGATGAGGAAGGGTACGACGTTCCGGACGATCCGGCTTCTCGCGAGCACGCAGGCCGGGAGGATCGCGAGCAGCAGGAACACCACGAGGTCGTTGTTCGCCCGGTTGACGGCCAGCAGCACCGGAGGCGCGAGCAGCACCGCCGCGTACCATGCCGCCTCGGAATACCGCCGGGGTCGCAGCGTCGCGAGCGCCGTCGCGACGAAGCCGCCCACCAGCACCAGGCCCACCCAACCCGTATCCGCCCGTGTGAGACCAAAACGCCCCAGATAAAGCCACCACGAAGAATAGACGTGAGGCCGGTGAAAGGGATCCAGCGGGTTGGGCTTGTAGACATCGAGCCCCAGCGCCTGCGCATCGTTCGAGGCCAGGATGGCGTAGGAGTCGAGAAACCAGGTGCCGTAGGAGTTGATGCCAAGATCGAAGAAACTTCCAGGGCGCAGCACCAGGAGCGTCAGCATCAGGGCAGTGACGCCCACAAGGGAAATCCAAGGGCCAAATACGCCGCGTGCGGGAGCGACGGCTCCGTTTCCGCGGGGCTTGGCGGCTTCGTTGGGCTCGGGCGAGTCGGCCATCGCCCCACTACCACAGGCGCCCGTACGCCTTTGGCAACGCCAGAAGAACTCCGGTCATAGCCGGAGGTCGGAGGGCGGAAGTCAGGGGGCCGGCGGGACGCCGTGGACTTTGGCTCTGAGAAACCGGGCTGAATTCCTTCTCACTCCACGCTTCTCGCCCCTCGCTTCTTTCCAAACGCCTTAATCGGCGTCGTACACTTCCATCAGCGTCACTCCCGTCGCCCCGTTCACGCCCTTGACCTGCGCCGTGTAGATGCCCGGGTTGAGCGTCACCAGCAGCGCCGCATCCTTCGAGCCGGCGGTCCAGGCAAAGGCGCCCACCCGCTTGCCCACCGTCGCGATCGCCGCAGCCATCGAGGGATTGTCTCCCCAGTTGTCGTCGCTCGCGATCAGCGTGGGGCCGACTTGGTCGTACAACTCGAGCATGGGGTCGGAGAGCACCCCCGTGACGCCATAGGGCGTGAGCGCAGGTCAA
>JAJXVO010000010.1 GCA_021782105.1 bacterium | reverse complement strand
GGAAACGGTCGCCAAAGGTGGGGCCGAACATCTCGGCATATTGGCGTCGGGTGAGTCGGAGGGGCATGGCGGGGTCAGTCGAGTTTGCCGTTGATGCGGGCGTTGAGGCCGAAGACTTCGCGGGCGCCGGACAAGGCGACGAGCTCCACGGACTTGGTGTCGCCCGCCTCGAACCGCACGGCGGTGCCTGCGGGAATGTTGAGGCGGAAGCCGCGCGCGGCGGAGCGGTCGAAGCGAAGGGCGCCGTTGACCTCGAAAAAATGGAAGTGTGAGCCCACCTGGATGGGGCGGTCGCCGGTGTTGGCCACCGAGACCGCCTTCGTCTCGAGCCCAAGGTTGGACTCGAGCGGTGCGGTGTCGGCCGCGGGGATGATTTCGCCGGGGATCATGGTCAGCGGATCGGATTGTGCACGGTGACGAGCTTGGTGCCGTCGGGGAAGGTGGCCTCGACCTGGACTTCGTGGATCATCGCGGCGACGCCCTCCATCACGTCCGAAACCTTGAGGATCGTCGTGCCAAAACTCATCAGCTCGGCCACGGACTTCCCGTCGCGGGCACCTTCCATGATCTCGTAGGTGATGATGGCGACCGCCTCGGGGTAGTTGAGCTTGAGTCCTCGGGCTTGGCGACGGCGCGCCAGGTCCGCGGCCGTGACGACGAGGAGTTTTTCGCGTTCGCGGGGGGTGAGGTGCATGGGGGGAAGAATCGAGAAGCGGGAAGCGAAGCGTGCTTCGATTAGCAGAGTCGGGGTTCCATGGCTGGGGTTCTGTAGGGTGGAGCTGTTTCCCTTGGCGTGATTTGGGGCAGAACGCTTCGTTACCTTCTGTTCCCTGTCTTGAATCGGCTTGGTTGGTCAGACCTGGAGGTGGCGTTTCACGACGTCGTCGGTGAGGTCGGAGATGGGACCGGAGGCGACGACGGTACCGCGGTCCATGGCGTAGAACTGGTCGCCCACTTCACGGCAAAAATCAACATACTGTTCGACAAGCAGGATGGTGAGGCCTGAGTCCGACTTCAGGCGTTTGATCGTGTCGCCGATCTCGTCGATGATCGAGGGCTGGATGCCCTCGGTGGGCTCGTCGAGCATGAGAAGCTTGGGCTGGGTGAGCAGGGCGCGCGCGATGGCGAGTTGCTGCTGCTGTCCGCCGGAGAGCACGCCGCCCTTGCGCGCCAGCATGGACTTGAGCACCGGGAACAGCGTGTACACCCGTTCCAGGGAGGCGGCGTCCGAGGCGCGCCCGCGGCGATGGACGACAAGACCGATCTGCAGGTTTTCCTCCACGGTGAGATGCGGAAAGATATCGCGGCCCTGGGGAACGTAGCCGATGCCGCGCAGCGCGCGCTGGTCGGTGCGGAGACCGTCGAGCGGTTCACCCGCCAGGGTGATGGTGCCATCGCGCAGGGGGAGCAGTCCCATGATCGTGCGCAACGTGGTCGTCTTGCCAACGCCATTGCGCCCCATCAGGCACACGACCTGGCCTCCTGCCGCCTCAAGATCGAAGCCTCGAAGGATGCGTGAGCCGCCGATGTCGGCCTGGATTCCGGTGAGTGAAAGCATGTCGGGTGAGGACTATTTTCCGCGTCCGAGATACACTTCGCGGACCCGCGGGTGGCTCTGGACAAAATCGAAGGTTCCCTCGCACAGCACGCTGCCCTGGTGCAGGACGGTCACGGTCCCGTCGCGTGCGATCTGCTTCACGAAGGTCATATCGTGCTCGACCACCACGATGGTGTGCTTGCCGGCGAGGCTGATCAAAAGCTCGCCGGTGCGGGCGGTCTCCTCGTCGGTCATGCCCGCGGCGGGTTCGTCCACAAGCAGCACCTCGGGCTCCTGGGCCAGCAGCATGCCGATCTCCAGCCACTGCTTTTCACCGTGGGCGAGCTGACCCGCGAGCCAGTGGCGTTTCTCACCCAGGCGAATGGTCTCCAACAGCTCGTCGATGCGCCCGCGCTGGGCGGCGGTAGTCCGGCTGAACAGCGTGGCAAACACGCCGCGCGGCCCCTTGAGCGACAGCAGGAGGTTTTCCCAGACGGTGTGATCGGTATAGACCGACGGCGTCTGGAACTTCCGGCCTATGCCGAGCCGATTGATCTGATACTCGTTCATCGAGGTCAGGTCGGTGTTCTGGCCGAAGACGATCGTGCCGGAGTCCGGCTTGGCCCGTCCTGTCAGCAGGTCGAAGAACGTGGATTTGCCGGCCCCGTTCGGACCGATGACGGTGCGCAACTCGCCTTTGAACAGGTAAAACGTCAGGTTCGAGATGGCCTTGAACCCGTCGTAGGTCTTCGTGACGTCCTCGACGTTGAGAATCGGGTGGCTCATGTGCGGTCGGGTTCGGGGGCGGGTTTCGCCTCGGCGGAGTCGGCCACGGGTTCGGGCACGGCCGCGCGGGCGCGACGGAATTTCCGGGCCAGTTCGCCGAGGCGCTCCGGAAGGCTCACGATGCCGCCGGGCAGGAAGAGGACGACCAGGATGAACATGCCGCCTAGGATGAAGAGCCACAGGTCGGGGAAGGCGCGCGTGGCCCAGCTCTTGATCGCATTGACGACGATGGCTCCGATGATCGGTCCGATCAGCGTGCCGCGTCCGCCGACGGCCACCCAGACGATAACCTCCAAGGACTTGTCCGTGGCCATCTCGCTCGGGTTGATGATGCCCACCTGCGGCACATAGAGCGCCCCGGCGAGACCGGCGATCACCGCGCACACCACGAAGACGAAGAGTTTGAAGTTGGGAGTCGAGTATCCGGAAAAGAGCACACGGTTCTCGCTGTCGCGGATCGCACGCTGGACCTTGCCGAACTTCGACGACGTGAGCCAGCGGCAGAACCCGTAGGTCGCGAACAGGAGCACGCCGGTCAGGAGGTACAGCACCCGCTGCGTCGCCGCGCTTCTCAGGTCGTAGCCGAGCACGAACTTGAAATCCGTCAGCCCGTTGTTTCCTCCGAACGTGAAATCGTTTCGAAAGAACATCAGGCAGGCCGCGTACGTGAGCGCCTGCGTCAGGATCGAGAAATAGACGCCGCGAATGCGCGAGCGGAAGGCCAGGAAGCCGAAGATGTAGGCCACGAGGCCGGGGACCCACATGACCGCCAGCGCGGCGAACCAGAAATGCCGGAAGGGGACCCAGTGCGCGGGCAGCCTCGGATAGCCCAGGAAGACCATGAAGTCGGGCAGGTTGCTGTGGTACTGCCCGAGCTTTCCGATCATCAGCATCAGGTACATGCCGAAGGCATACCCTCCCAGCGCGAAGAACAGGCACTGCCCGAGGCTGAGCAGCCCCGTGTAGCCCCAGAGCAGGTCCACGCTGATGGCGAGCACCGCGTAGCACAGGTATTTTCCGTACAGGTTGATCGTGAAATCGCTCACATGCAGCGCGCTGGCCGCCGACGTGAACGCATTCAGGCCCGGCAGGATCACGAGGATCACCAGCGCGAACAGCGCCAGGAACCACAATTCAAAGCGGGAACGTTCCGAGCGCATGGTTCAATCGAGGTTGCGGCTGCGGGTCGCGAAAAGACCGCCCGGTTTCCACTGCAGGAACAGGATGATGAAGCACAGCACGATGATCTTGCCGAGCACGGGCGAACCCAGGACCTGCTGCAGCACCTGGTCGGCGCTTCCCATGCCGAGCGACGCATACACCGTGCCCACGATGCTGCCGACACCGCCAACCACCACGACCATGAAGCTGTCGACGATATAGGTCTGACCCATGCTCGGTCCGACATTTCCGATCTGCGAAAGAAAGGCTCCTGCCAGGCCCGCGAGGCCCGAGCCGAAGGCGAACGTGAGCATGTTCACCCAGTCGGTGCGCACGCCCATGCAGGAGGCCATGCGGCGGTTCTGCATGACCGAGCGGATCAGCAGGCCGAGCGGCGTCTTCGTCAGCAGCAGCCAGGTCCCCAGCACGATCGCGATCGCAAAACCCACCACGAACACGCGGTTGTAGCCAAACATCACGTCATCGATGCTGAAGTGCCCAAGCAGCCAGGAGGGGGAGTCGACCTGCACGTTGTTTGCGCCAAACACCATCCGGAAGCCCTGCTGCATGACCAGCGAGACGCCCCAGGTCGCGAGCAGCGACTCGAGCGGCCGACGGTAGAGGAAGCGGATCACGAGCCGCTCGAGCACCAGGCCCGCGATGGCCGCGGTGACGAAGCTCGCGGGGATCGCGAAGATAAAATTGCTTTCGTAGAACGAGCCCGTCGCATGCAGCCCCGGCACGTGCAGGCCGAATCCGAAGAAGGGCAGGGTGATGCCGGAGCCGAAGATATTCTCGACGAGGTAGGCCGTGTAGGCGCCCACCGCGATCATTTCGCCGTGAGCCATGTTGATCACGCCCATCAGACCGAAGGTGATCGCCAGGCCGAGCGATACGACCAGCAGGATGGAGCCGAGGCTCACGCCGCGGAAGAGGGTGCCGAAGAAATTGACCAGCGAGATGTGCTCCTGGATGGAGCGCAGCGCGATGCGCGCGGCCGCGAGGGCGTCGGGATCGGCCGACTTGTTCGCGACAAACTGCGTGAGCACGTCCACGGCGCCCAGCGCGTTCAGGCGCGCCAGGTTCCGGGCCGCCTTGATCTGGACCGAAGGATCGGAGGAACCGAGCTTGAGCGTTGCGATAGCCTCCTCGATCGTGCGCCGGACGTCGGCGATCTTTTCCTCCGTGAGCCGCTCCTCAAGATAGGGCAGATACGCCATCTTGCCCGAGTTGCCCAGCTTCACCGCAGCCGAGCGTCGTTCGTCCGGTACCGGACTGGCCAGCGACAACACGTCGATCGCCTGCTGGATGTCCATGCGCAGCCGCATGTCGGTGTCGATCGTGTCCAGCGTGCTGTCGTCGAACTTCAGGGCCTTCCCCTTTGCGTCGACCAGGACCGCGCCTGTGTCGATGCGGATCGCGCGGGCCAGGCCCTTCGCGTCCTCCTGCTCCTCGAGCGTCACAGGGATCGTCTTACCGCCGGGTGTCCGGTAGGCATAGATCTCGCCTCGCGTCCACGAGGTGAGGACCGACGCGGCCACCTTGGAGCCGGAGCGCGCGAGTTGGTGCAGCAGCTCATGCCGCTCGGGTCCGTGGCTGAGCAGGGTCAGCACGAGGTCGTGACGGACTTCGGCCTCCGTCCCAGGCCCCGCGAGCAGGCGCGGAGTAAGGAGACCGAGGGTGAGAAGGAGAAAAAGAATGGGTCGTGGGAGGGGATTCATGGACTGGAAAAAGGGGCGGTGGTATGAACCTCCGCCCCTGAACGAGAAACCTTTTCTGGGCCGCCCACCGGGGCGCCGCTCGGGCGCCCGGGCAAACTGGGCCGTGATGTGGGAGCTCGCCTGGCGCGGGGCGGGTTACATGCCCTTCGCGGCGAGTTGTACGCCGAGGCCCTTGAGGATGAAGGGCGCGCCGGCGACCTGATCGAAGGTTTTCAGGATGCGGAACTGGCCGTCGGCCTTCGTCTCGCCGATGTACACGTTCTTCGTCGTGTAGTGATCGCCCTGGACGGTGATCTTTCCGCCGGGACCGTCGAAGCTGATCGTGCCCGACTCAAGCACCTTGCGGACCTTGTCCACGTCGAAGGAGCCGGCCTTCTCGACCGCCGCCTTCCAAAGATAGACGCCGTCGTAGGACAGCACCATCGGACTGTCTACGACGCGGTGTTCCTTCACGACACCGGGGTAATTCTCGGTGGCCAGCCAGGCATTCCAACTCTTGAGAAACGCCTTGTTTTCCGGCGTCTTCAACGACTGGAAGTAGGTCCAGCAGCCAAGTTCGCCCACGAGATTGCGGGTCGGCATGCTGCGGAGCTCATCCTCCGCAAGGCTGAACGAGACGACCGGGCAGTCCGACGGGCTCAGGCCCGCGGCGACGATCTGCTTGAAGAACGGAACGTTCGAGTCGCCGTTGATCGTGTTGATCACGCAGGCATCGCCGCTGGCGGCGAACTGCTTGATGTCCGCGACGATCTGCTGGAAGTCGGTGTATCCGAACGGCACGTACTTGCCGGCGGACATCACCTTGCCGTCCGACCCCTTGCGCAGGCCGCCGCCGATGTTCTGGATCGGGACGCCGTGCAGCAGGAGGTACTTGTAGAGGATCAGGTTGGTGGTCTGCGGATAGACGTAGTCGGTGCCGATGAGGTAGAACTTCTTCACACCCTGGGCGAGGAGGTAGTCGACCGCGGGGATGGCCTGCTGGTTGACGGCCTCGGCCGTGTAGAAGATGTCCTTGGATAGCTCTTCCCCCTCGAACTGCACGGGATAGAACAGCAGGCCATTGTCCTTCTCAAAGACGGGGAGGACGGACTTGCGGCTCACCGAGGTCCAGCAGCCGAAGACGACGGGCACCTTGTCCTGTTCGAGCAGCTCCTTGGCCTTCTCGGCGAAGAGTGGCCAGTTGGACGCGCCGTCTACGACCACCGGCTCAATCTTGTGCCCGAGCACGCCGCCCTGGGCGTTGATTTGGTCGAAGGCGAACAGCAGGACGTCTCGCAGGGAGGTCTCGCTGATGGCCATGGTGCCGCTGAGGGAATGGAGCACGCCGACCTTGACGGTATCCTCCGCACGGGCGGAGCCGACCAAAGCGCTCAGGGCGAGGGCCCCGACGCCGAGCAGTTTAGGCAATTTCTTGATCATGAATCGTGGGTGTTGAGCTGGGGATGTGAGGGCACGCACCGCCCAAGGCGGATGCGCCACCAGTGTGGTGAAAGGATGCGTTTATCAGGATAGGTCCTCGCCTGGGCGAAGACCCCCGGGGAGGGGAAAAGGCGCCGGAATCCGCCTTAAAGCGGAACGCCGGCGCCAATAGACGGGAAACCGGACCGATCAGAATTTGAAGATCGACTGGATGCCGATGAAGTTGGCGCTGCTCGAAGTGTAGTTGCTGTAGGAGTAATACGAATACTCGACGCGGACCGAGAGCGCGGGCGTCACGGCCAGCGCGGGGCATATCGTGTACTTGGTGAACTTCGGGCCACCGTCGGCCATCTCCTCGCCGCTCACGCGGAAGGCCGACGAGACGGTCGGGGAGAAGCTGTAGTCCATAAAGGCTATCCAGTTGGTGCCCTTGGCGCCCGGGCCGCCGTCCTTCGAGACGAACTCGGCGCCGAGCCGGGCATCCTTGGTGGCCTGATAGCTGGACCAGACGTCGACGGTGGTGACGGAATGCACCTCGAAGCCGCCCTTCGTGTCGTGTGCGACCCCGCCCCACAAGGTCAGCCCGTTCGCGCTATACGTCACATAGCCCTCGAAGCCGGCGTTGTGCTTGAGCTCGCCATCACCCTTGGTCGGGCCGTAGGGCGAGTAAACGGAGTCGAGCGCCGCAACACCCGTGCTGATCGCGCCCTGGGTGTAGTCCATGTGCACGCCGGTGTGGTATCCGGGAATCGGCGCGAGGAAATCGCCATCCGCGTAACTGATCTGGTCCATGCTCGCGGGATAGAACGACTCGTAGCCCATGTAGCTCAGGAATTTTCCACCCGTGATGGAGAATCCGTTGCCAAAATCGTAGGTCGCGTAGGCGTCGAGTACTGTGAACTCGCTTCCCGTCAGGTTCGGGAAGTAGTTGAAACTGATCACGGTCGTCACCGGTTTGTAGTTGAACGTGAACTTCGTGAGCAGGTCGTTGGCATCGCCGCCTCCGGGGATCGGCTTCGAAGCGTCGAACAACGAGTCCACGCCCGGGGTGCCTGTCGCCTTGTAATTCATGTAGGCGCCGGCCGCGTATCCGCTGAGCGTGATGTTGTCGTTCAACTTGACGTCGGCGGAGGCGTTCGAAACGAGCGCGAGGGCCGTGACTGCGCAACCCGCTAACAGGGTCAGATGCTTGGACATAAGCGTGTGTGGTATTGTGTTGTGCTTGGTTGGGCGTCGCTCGGCACCAAATGGTCCCGATCGCGCGAGCCCATCCGGCCCTTAAGCAGATCGCTTGCCAAATCGGGGCACTCCGCCGCACCCGTCCCATCGGCAGCCCACAAACCACTCTCCACGAGAGGAGCACCCCCTCTCCAAGAAAAATCCACCCCATTGCCCAACAGGTCTCAGATCAGCATGCGGATGCGCTCGTCCAGGAGCGTGAGCGCTTCGAGCGCTCCCGCCTCGATCGACAGTCCCCCGTCCGAGGTTTCGGCGTTGCGCGGATTGATCCGAATGATCGGTACGCCCGCGGCGCTCGCCACCTGTTCGGCGGTCGTGCGCACAGTGGGCACCGCCACGCCTGCGCCAAGTTCGATCACCGCAAGCCGGCCCCTGGTCAGGCCACGAAGCCACAACCTGAAGCGGATCTGGCGCGCCGCACTGCGCCCGTCCGTCCAACGGACGTCATCGAACATCAGCACGTTCGGCCTGGCGGGGCCGCTGCAACTCATGCAGCGCGGGGGCTCGGAACGCAGCCGCAGGGTCTCCGGATCCACGTCGAACCGCAGGTCCGCCGGCGCGGGCCACGAGGCCGAGCAACAGGGCTTCACACATTGCAGGTGCAGCAGCGAGCCGTGGCATTCGACGATCCGCTCGTCCGAAAATCCCGCCTTCTGAAACTGGCCGTCCACGTTGGACGTGAATACGTAGTATCCATGTTTCTTGGACTCCGCCCAGCGCAGCAGGACCGCATGCCCGGGATGAGGGGAGGTTCGGCGATAAAGTTCGAAGCGGTGCCCGTAGAATCCCCAGGCAAGCCCCGGGTCCAGGTCGAACCAGCGTGGATTCGCAAGCTCCTCGAACGAGAGACCGAGCTTTTTCGCCGCAGGATACGCCCGCCAGAAACCCTCGGCGCCGCGATAGTCGGGCAGGCCCGAATCGACACCCAGGCCCGCGCCGGCACACACGAGAATCGCCTCGGCCGAGGCGATGATCTTGGCGGCCTCGCTAAGGCGCTGTCGGTCCGCAGGCATGAAGTCTGGGCGCCGGCCGCGTCAGGCGCGATAATCGCTCTTGCCGCCGGTCTTCTCCAACAAACGCGTTTCCCGGATCGTGATGCCCTTGGTCACGGCCTTGCCCATGTCGTACAGCGTCAATGCGGCCACGCTGACGCCCGCGAGGGCCTCCATCTCGACACCGGTGCGGGCATGCGTCTCCACATGGCAGCGTACCTCCAGCTCCACGGAGCCGTCGGCCTCCGGTGTACCGGCGCGAATTTCCACCCTGCAGTCCTCTAGCGGCAGGGGATGGCAAAGCGGAATGAGTTCGGAGGTCTTTTTGGCCCCCATGATGCCCGCGAGGATCGCGGTCTGAAATACCGGCCCCTTCTTCGAGGCGATCTCCCCGTCGCGCAACAGCGCCGCAAGGGCCGCCGGCAGCCACACCCGTGCCTCGGCGGTGGCGGTCCGGTGGGTAATGGCTTTTTCGCCGACGTTCACCATCGCCGGCCTGTCATTTTCATCCAAATGGCTGAACATGCGCGAAAGTCCCTAGACCCAGCGCCGAAAAGGGGCAAGGAATCCGGCGGAAACCCCCTCGCCCCCCGGGGGAATCTCCACGAAGCCATCCGTTTCCAGAAGCGCAGCCAGGTCGCCCGATGTATTGAATGGAGCCAGGCGGGCACTCCGTCCGCTCGTCACCAGAACCGCCGGGACATAGAGTGTGAGGCGCCGGTCTGATGCCGCGGGTTCGGCCAGGGAAACAAATTCCGGCGCGGCCGCGGTCGCTCCCGCCGCATGCCCGAGAGCCGGCAGCACGAAGCGATGCAGGCACGTGTACGAGGACACCGGATTGCCCGGAAGCCCGAAGATTGGCTTTCCCCGAGCCGTTCCAAACCACAGGGGTTTTCCCGGGCGCTGGGTAATCCCGTGAAAGATCCTCTGCGCGCCCGCCCGCTCGAACAGCTCGGGCAGCAGGTCCAACCTCCCCCGGGATATGCCTCCCGTCGTCACGAGAAAGTCGCAGCCCTCCAGCAGCCCGCTCAGGGCGGCGCCCAGCTGCGCCGTGTCGTCGCGGGCATGCCTCACCGACACCTCCGCGCCGGCCGCCTCGAGGGCCGCGCAAAGCGCCAGATCGTTGCTGCGCCGCTGCTGCCACGGAAGGACGGGGCATCCCGGTTCGACGAGCTCGTCTCCCGTCACCAATAGGCCAATACGCACACCGGACGCCACGAGAACCGATACACGACCACAGGCGGCGGCGACCGCGAGTTCGCGGCCTCCCAACCGCACGCCTGAGCGCAGCAGCACCGAGCCCGCGATACGGTCGGAACCGCGGGCATGCACGGCATCGCCCGGACGCGGAATTACTCCTCCACGCAGGATGATCCGGTCGCCCGCGCGTTCGACCGATTCGTAAGGCACGACACAGTCCGCCTCCACGGGCAGGATAGCGCCCGTTCCCACCTCGATGCAATGTCCCGCCTGCGCCGGCAGGCTCATCGGAGCGCGACCCGCGGGTTGAAACCCCGCGACCCGGAAGCCGCACCCTCCGGCCGCCGCCTCACTCGAACGCAGCGCATAGCCGTCGAGCGTCACACGGTCGAAGGACGGAAAGGGCCTGTCCGCCACGATGTCCTCGCGCAGGATTCTCCCGCGCGCCCCCGAAAGCGCGACGTGTTCGGAGCCCAGGTCCGGCGTGGCCTCCGCCACGAGGCGCTCCGCATCGACCGGGGAAAGGGGGAAACTGGCGCGCGTTCCGTCCATCGCAGCGCAAAGGCGTTCAGGAGTACCTCGCGCTCCGCCCCAAATAATCCAGCATCCAGATCTCCTTCCAGACCCGGTAACGGCCCTCGTGCGTGATCTTCCCGCGCTGTTCGCGATCGCTGTGAGGAACCAGGAACCCCAGCTCCGTGTTCAAGCGGTCGAGCTCGCGCTGGGTGGAGTCGATGTCGGAAAGCGGATCAAAATCGAAGGGGACCAGCGCCTCGCCCACGAGCCGTCGCTTATGACGCGCCATGAGGCTCTCGATCGACCGCCTCCAGGGCAGCCGCTCCACGCACCAGCGTTCCGGATAAAACCCGCCGTACGGGATGTGAAGGTTGTCGGTGACGATCCTCCGGCCGTCCGCCACAAACGATGTGATCACGCAACTCATGGCGCTCGCTCCACTGCTCTGCGGCATGAACATGATCTGCACCCGCGTCGTCCCCCCCTCGTCCTGATACACCGACAGGCGAAGGTAGACCCCCGGCGCGATCTCGGCGCGCAGGGCCTTCACAGGGCGGTAGCCGGAGCGGCGCAGCCAATCCCGCACGTTCAGGATCCGTTTCTGCATGGGCCACTCGTCCCCGGCGGGATTCGCACGATAGGCCGGAAAAAGGGGCATCGGACTCAGGCTCATGGCCGAGACCGCCATCCAGTTGTAGACCGTCTCGAGCAGAAACCACAGCAGGAAGGAAATGAGGATCAGCGCCCAAAGCGGGCGGTCGAGCCAGCGGAAGGCGTCGGCGATATATCCCAGTCCAAAGGCAAACACCAGCCAGCGTATCCACCGATTCACTATTGCGATCACAGGCGATGCGAGCCGCTGATTCGCCTGGGCGAGAATGAGCGACAACGCCATGCCGGCGAGGATCGGGTAGGAAATGTCCATCGATGCGAGAATTTGCCGGCCCCTCGGGACTAGCAGTGGAGATTCAGCCGTGTTTGGCCGCCGGGCACAAGCCCCGGGACGGGCTCAACTCAGCCTCACCGGCATGATGACGCAGACGAAGTTGTCGAGCGTCTTAAACACGCCGGGACTGATCTCATCCTTCAGCTCGAAATAGATCTCGTCCTTCGTGAGAGCCTTGAGCGGATCGATGACAAACGCGGGGTTGAAGGCAACCTGGAGATCGGGACCGCTGTAGTTGATGGCCATCGACTCGTGCGCCTCGCCGAAATCGGGGCTTTGGGCCGTGATCTCGATGAGATTGCTGGTGAGCTTCAGCTTCACCGAATTCGCCTTCTCGGAACACACGAGCGCCGCGCGGTGGATGCACTGCAGGAAAAGTTCGCGCTCGAGCTTGATGCGCTGGTGCGTCTCCTTCGGGATCACCTGCTGGTAGTTGGGATAATTGCCCTCAACCACCTTGGAATAGAGGTAGATCGAGTCGACCAGGCCGCTCGAATCCTTGTTGCTTGCGATCTGGAAGGCGCAGCGACGGTCGTTGAAGTTGATCTTGAGCTTTTCTCCCTTGTCCAGGAGGCGGGTCAGCTCCGCCACGGTCTTGGCCGGAAGAATGATCGACCCCGCGCTGTCGGGGCTGATTTCCATCTCCTTCGAAGTCATGGCCAGACGGCGCCCATCGGTCGCCACCAGCGAGAAACGTCCATCGCGAAAGTTGAAAAATACGCCGTTGAGGATGTAACGCGTCTCGTCCTGGGATTGTGCGTACGCGACGCTCTTGATCATCGAGGCCAGCTCGGCCTGGTCGATCGTGTAACTCTTCTCGTCGCCAAACTCCGGCAACGGCGGAAACTCCTCCTTGCCGATGCCCATGATGCGAAAAGTCGATCCGCCGGACGACAGCTTAACCTGGTGGTTGGGAGCAGAATCGAGCGTGACGTCGATGTTGGGCAGCTCTCGCACGATGCTGGCCAAGCGCTTGACGGGCAGCGTCACGGAACCGCCCTCCTTCACCTCAGCCTTGATCTTGCACCGGATGCCGAGGTCGAGGTTCGTGGTCGAAAGCGAGATCTGATCCTTCTCAGCCTCGATCAGCACATTGCTCAGGATCGGCATGGTGGCTTTCGAGCCGACCACGTTGAGCACCTGGGCGAGACCGTTGGCAAAATGATCGCGGTTGATCTTGAATTTCATCGTTTCGTTGGCTGGTCGGATTTTCCTGCGCTGTTAACAATGGATAAAGATTAAGAGGATCAATAATGAATTATATCCGTCTTATTATGGGCTGCGAATAGAACCAGCAACCCCTCAGTTTCCGAGGAGAAAACGCCTCGCGGGCAGTGTGAATAATCGCAGCGGATCTGTGGGCAAAGGGGGTGGTTATTCACGGGGTGGGAGTTATTGGGGGAAAGCTGGCAACTTGCTCACACGGGATTCGCAGGTGTGTTTTGCTGTCGGGAGAGGTGTCGAACGCGCCGAACGTGGCGCCCGACGCCGAAGAATATGTAACCCAGACAGATGAGAAGCAACCCCACTTCCTTGTAATAGACAAGAAGCGCAGCGGCGATGAACAGCAGAACGAAGCTGCGGAGCTTCGTCTTGGTCTGCATGTTGACATTCTTGCCGCTGGGGTATCGGACCGGGCTCATCATGAGGAACGCGATCAGCACCATGAGAAAGGGAAGGGCGAGCGACCACCGGTCGAGCGACTTGTCGGAGGCCTGAAGCTCCAGCAGGAATAAGACCATCGACGCCACGGTGGTCGCGGCGGCCGGCACGGGCAGGCCGAGAAAATCCTTGTTTGCCTCCTTGGCGCCCCGCTTGAGCAGTGGGTTGGTGATGACGTTGAAGCGGGCCAGCCTCATGGCGGCGCAGAGCAGGTAGATGAAGCCCACAAACCAGCCCACATTGCGAAACCACGGGAAATCGCTGGTCGGTTTCAGGATGAAGAAGAACATCATCATCGCCGGCGCGATTCCGAAGGACACCACGTCGGCCAGCGAATCGAATTCGGCTCCAAACAGCGACTCGCGCCCGCCCAGACGGGCCAGACGCCCGTCGAGCATGTCGAACGCGGCAGCCGCGAAGATCAAGTAAACGGCAGTCCGATAATGGGCGGCAGGCGAATCGTGAAGGTAGAGGCCGTCCAAGGCCGTCTCGGCCAGGCGAGCCTGAATGCACTGAATGACCGCCATGAAACCGCAGAACAGGTTTCCGGCCGTCATCAGGTTGGGCAGGAAAAAAATGCGGCTGGCTTGGGTGACGTTGTAAGGGTCCTCGCGGAAAGCGAGGTCCTCTTCTTCGCGCTGAGCGTCGTCGGGAGTGCGTGCCATGGATGGACGGCGTTGAACGGAGGCTATTTTCGCAAGGACTCGAGGTACTTCCAAAACTTGGAGTTTTGCTCGAAAAGCTGCTGTTCGCTGACGGGAAGTTTATTGCGCAGGAGGAAGTCCTCCAGCGAATTGCGGTGTAGGATGTAACACACGTGCAGGACTTCACTTTTCACGGTGAAGTAGAACCGATGATCGTCGACACGCAGCCGATAAAGTTCACTTCCCCTCCGGTGAAAGCGGCCAAGCGGCTCTCTCGGATGCGTGAGGTCCGCGGGCTTCAAGGCGCTAAGGGGCTCGATTGCCGCCATTTGGGACAATTTGTCGAGCCTGTTCAGCTCCTGCATCGCCTGTTCGGAAAACGTGACCTGGTACATCTCGTGAAAGTGCTTGGGCGCCGGCTGGAGTGTGCGGTGGAAGGGAGCGGAAAGTGGAAAGGGGAGGGCGGAGGGATGGTTCGAGTCGCAAGTAATCTGTCCCGCGACCTTTGATCCGCAACGCTAATCCTCCCGGTGGACCCCACCTGGCCAGGCCGCTCCGCCGGTGCTGAGTTCCGGCTTCTTGAGGCGCTGGGTTTATCCTAACCTTGTCGGATGAAAGTCACTCTCGCGGAAATTCACGCCGCCGCCCGGCGAATCGCCGGAAAGGTCACGGTCACGCCCTGCCCCGAATCGATTCCTCTGGGCGAAATCACCGGATCGCGCGTGTTCTGCAAACTCGACAACCTGCAACGCACGGGCTCGTTCAAGGAGCGCGGCGCGTGCAACGCCCTTCGGTGTCTTCCCGTCGCCGCCGCACGCCGCGGGGTGATCGCCGCCAGCGCGGGTAACCACGCGCTCGGGCTCGCCTACCACGGCCGTCTTCTCGGCATCCCGGTGACCGTTGTCATGCCTGGATACGCTCCCCTGATCAAGGTGACGACCTGCCGGCGGCTCGGCGCGCGTGTGGTGATCGGAGGCGAGGATTTTGCGCAGGCTCGGGCCGAAGCGGACCGCCTCGCCGCCGCCGAAGGGCTCAGCTACATCCACGGCTTCGACGACCCCGCGATCATCGCCGGGCAGGGGACCCTCGCGCTCGAGATTCTCCGCCAGGTGCCCGACGTCGACGCCATCGTGTGCCCGATAGGCGGAGCCGGGCTGATCAGCGGCCTGGCGGTTGCGGTGAAGGCGCTCAAGCCACGCGTCCAGGTGATAGGCGTCGAGAGCCGCGCGACGGCGAGTTTCACGGCTGCCCTGCGCGCCGGTCATCCGGTTGCGATTCCGCGAGCCCCGACACTGGCCGACGGACTTGCCGTGCTGAAAGTGGGCGCGCTCGCCTTTGAACTGGCACGTGGACGCGTGGACAAGGTGGTCCGCGTCGACGAATCGTACATCGCCCAGGCCATCCTGCGCATGCTCGAGCTGGAGAAGATCGTCGTCGAGGGCGCCGCCGCCGCGCCGCTCGCGGCGTTGATGGCCGGGCGCCTGCCCGATCTCAAGGGTCGCACGGTGGTTCTCGTCACCACCGGGGGTAATATCGATCCGTCCATCCTCAGCCGCGTCATCGAAAAGGGTCTCGTGCACGACGGAAGGCAGAGCCGCTTCACGGTCACGATCAGCGACCGGCCGGGTGGGCTCGCTCGGCTGGCACGCCTGATCGCCGACAGCGGCGCGAGCATCAAGGATCTCGCCCACGACCGCGCCTTCAGCGGACCGGATGTGAGCGCGGTGAACGTGGTCTGCACCGTGGAGACGCGCGACCGCCTTCATATTGCGGCGCTACACCGCGCGCTTCGCAAAGAGGGGTTCTCGGTACGGGTCTGAACGCCTCCTAAAAGCGAACGGGTGCCGTGGATTTCGTTCGCGTCCGCTCGGCGCCTTGCTGATTGGTCTGGGCCGATACGAGCGATGCGGAAAGTCCATGACGATCACCAGAGGGAGGGCTGGCTGGGTTTACTGGCGTGCCTGCGGCTGGCCGTACTGTTCGCGGGGATCGTGGCGTCCCTGTCGTGGGCCGGGGCGGCTCCACGGCCCGAGACGGTGATAGACATCCCCATCCTCGCGGCCGGCTACGGCACCAAGTTCTACGAGGAGACCGCACGCCAGTTCGAGGCGCTCCGCCCCGGTGTCAAAATCCGCCTCTACGGCGATCCGCGCATGGCGGAGCAGGTCCGCGTGAGGGTCATCGGAGGCAGCTACCCCGACGTCACCACCGTCGACCTGCCCTGGCCCAAACTCATCGCGGAGGGAAAGGTGGTCGACCTGACCCCCTATCTCAACGGCCCGAACTGGGAGGGGGATGCCCGCTGGAAGGACACCTTTTTGCCCGGCGCGCTCGAGGGCTGGCGCCTCGGCGGGCACACCTACGCGCTGCCTTTTGCCTACTCGTGCTGGACCCTTTTCTACAACAAACGGATTTTCAGCCGGCTGGGCATCCGGGAGCCGGCGACCTGGGACGAGTTTTTCGCGGCCTGCGACCGGATCCGCAGGGCCGGCATCGCCCCCGTCGCGCTTCCGGGAGTGTATCTGAGATATGGTGACACGTTCCTGCTCGCCGCCTACTACAACCAGGTGGGGAAGACGGGCTGGGACGCGTACAACGCCCTGGCTCCCGGCGCACGCACGAGCCCCGCGTTCATTCGCGCCGCCGGCGTCGTGCGACGGCTGGCGGCGGAGGACCTGATGTCGGGCTGGGAGGGCATGACCCACACCGGCGCACAGCTCGCGTTCCTCGACGGAAGGGCGGCGATGACGGTTTCGGGCTCCTGGTTCGTCAACGAGATGAAGGGCAAGATCCCGCCCGGCTTTGAGCTGGGCGCGATGAATTTTCCGGTCTGGCCAAACGGAGTGGCCGACCGCTCGGCGATCCAGACGAGCAGCGACTACTACTTCGTTTTCAAGCAGGCGGACCCAAGGCGCACGCAGATCGCCGTCGATTTTCTGCGTTACCTGACCTCGCGCGCAAGGGCCGCCGCCTTTGTCGCGCAGCTCGACTCGCCGGTCGCGGTGAAGGGCGTCTCCCTGGATCGCTTTTCGCCGCTGATGAGGGAATCCGCACGCGTGATCTACCGCGCAAAGGCGGCGTATTCGTCGCCTCCGCGCATGCTTCAGCCGGAGGGCCTGTTGCAGGTGATGACCGATGCGCGACAGAAGTTGTTCGAGGGACAGACCACGCCCGCGGCCTTCGGAGCGCGGTTGGAGGCGGCGGCGAAGGCTTCGCGCGAGCGCCTCGCGAATCCCAACGCCGTGGTGATTCGCCACCCCGTGGCGGGCAGGATCCTCATTGCTCTGGTGATGGTGGCGGCGCTGGGGTTCGCGGGTCTCAAGCTCGTCCATTCGCGGCGGCGTCCGCCCGCCGCCGCGCTCCGCGAGTCCGGAGACGCGGGGGGCCGGCCTGCGGTGGACGCCCGCCCGCACCTGGGCTGGGGGAGGGCGGCGGGATTCGTCGGCCCTGCCTTCGTCCTGTACGCGCTCTTCATTCTTGCGCCCGGATTGGTGTCGCTCGGCTGGGCCTTTACCCGTTCGAACGGCCTGGGCGGCCATGTCTGGGTGGGCCTCACGAACTTCAAATGGCTGGTGTTTGAGAGCGACGCGTTCTGGTTTGCCCTCCGCAACAACGGCTTTCTCGTGGTCGTCCCCGCGGCGGTCGTGATTCCGCTGTCCCTCGGGCTCGCCTACCTCATCCATCGCGGGGTCTGGGGTGGAAAGGCGCTCAGGACGATCCTGCTGTTTCCTAACCTCCTGGGTGGCGTGGCGGCGACGCTGCTGTGGATGAACGCCTATGAGCCACACGGAGGACTCGTGAACGCAGGCCTGTCGGCGCTGGGCCGCGCAGTGGGCTGGCACTGGCTGGCAGGCTTCAACGGCTTTCCCTGGCTCGCGCCCGAGTATCTCTATTGGTCGATGATTCCCATCTACGTGTGGATGGCCTGCGGCTTCAACCTGATCCTCTACCTCGCGGCGATGGAGGGTGTCGACGCGGAGCTCTACGAGGCCGCCGCGATCGACGGGGCGCCCCAGTGGCGCCAGTTCTTCTCCATCACACTGCCGATGATCCGCGAGGTCGTCGCCATCTCCGCAGTGTTCCTGGTCATCGGCGGGCTCAACGCGTTTGAAATGGTGTGGCTGCTCACCTCCCAGGATCCCTCCACCTCGCTCCACACGCTCGGTACGCTGCTGGTGACGACGCTGTTCAAGGAATTCGACGTCGGACGCGCCACGGCGATCGCGGCGACGATGCTCGCGCTCGTGCTCGCGGCCTCGGCGGCGCTGCTGGGCGGCGTGCGCCGTGCGGACGACTAGAACCCGCTTCCGCCATGAACCGCCCCCGCCCCCTCTCCCGGATTCCAGGCTGGCTGCTTGCGTGCTGCCTTTTTGGGTACACGTTGTGGGTCGTCTATCCGATGATCTGGATGGCGTTCTCGTCGCTGAAGCCGGATGCGGAGATTTTTCGGCATGCCTTCGCGCCGCCGAAGGCGGGTGACCTGCGCTTCGGCAACTATTCGAGGGCGTGGACCGAGGCCCGCTTCGGGACCTATTTTGTGAACAGCGTGGTCGTCACGTTCGGTTCCGTGGTCCTGATCGTGGGGCTGGGTGCGCTGGCGGCGTATGCCATCGCGCGGTTTCGCATCGCGGGAGGGAAGATCCTGTTCTGGCTGTTCCTCGCAGGGCTCACCCTGCCTGCCCAGTTGGCGATCGTGCCGCTGTTTTTCGAAATGCGCGCGGCCGGCCTGCTGAACACCCGCCTGGGCCTCACGCTCGTCTACGCGGCAAACGGACTGCCGTTCGCAGTCTTCGTGCTCTCGGCGTTTTTCCGCTCCCTTCCCCGCTCTCTGCACGAGGCCGCCATCATCGACGGCTGCGGGGAATTTGCCGCCTTCTGGAGGGTCATGCTGCCGCTGGCCCGCCCCGGGCTCGTGACGGTGGCCATCTTCCAATTCATCGGCGTGTGGAAGGAGTACTTCTTCGCCTTCATGCTCACGGGAGGTGATGCGGCCGGGGCGGCGAAAACACTGCCCCTGGGTCTGGCGAACCTGGCCATCACTTCGCAGTACCATTCCGACTACGGCGTGCTTTTCGCCGGGCTCGTGCTGGTGACCGTGCCGATCCTGCTCGTATACCTGCTCTTGCAGCGTCACATCGTCAAGGGCGTGACGGCCGGTGCGCTCAAGGGCTGAAAGGAAGCCCGGGTGATGCGGGAACATGGCGCGAGTCCTGCTTTCGAAGAGCAGGCCATGAAAACGCATCACCGCTTCGTCCTCGCCTCTGCATCCCTTGTCGCGATTGCACCCTTGAGCCGGGCCGTTCAAGCGGGTGTGTATCCACCGGGATCGGACGCGCCGCCGATTTGGGCCTGGCAAAGCCTGGCCTGGACGGCTGCGGCTGCGCTCGTGGCCGGCGCGCTGCTGTGGAAGCACTCTCGCGACAGCGAAGCCGCCATGGTCCAAGTCCGCGTGCGCCGCGGGAATGACTGAGGAGGGCTCCCCATGAACGGCGAGACTTTGAAGACGCCCCGGCCCGCCGGGGGCGCCGCGTTCAGCACGCTTTGGGTGGCAAAGCTCATCCCCTTGTTTGACGGCTTCGATCTTGGGAATGTCGGCCGATGGACGAACGCCCTGGACGGTCTGGCCTGTCAGGGCCGGGTGGATGATCGTGCCGCGCTGATGATGCTGCTTTCCGAACGGGTGCTTCCGGCGCTCGCGCGAGAGGAGCTTCCGTTGGCTGTGCGCGCCTGGGAGGCCGCCGGAGCCTCCGGGGGCGAGGTGGCGCCGGACAGCGGGGCAGCCGCGCCGGCCGCCGAAACCACGACCGTCCGACGTCGTCGGGCAACCCGCGCTGAGAGCGTCGGGGACGCAACGCGGCCGGGCCCGGCAGTGGTGCGTGCCGCGGTGGAAGCGCGTCGGATGGAGGCTCCCTGCGAGGCATTTCTTGCGGCGCTCCTTTATGATCGCGTGACCCGGCTGGTCGGCAGGGCTGCGGGCATGCTTTTGCTGAGCGAAAAAACGTGCCGCGAGGTGATCAAGTCCTCGCTCGAGCGGGCTCCGAAGCTTGTGGAAGCGGCGTTGCTGCTTCAACCGGAGCAATTGAACGCCTGAATCCTGCGTTTTCGGGGGGCGCAGCGGCTCCGCCCCCCGCAAGTATTGCATGGCACCGGGCGGCGGATTGGTGGTCTGATGCCGCGCCCTCCAGCCATGAATCGATTTCTCCTATCGCCGTTTCTGCTACTAGCCATCGTGGCCGGTTTTCTGGCCGGCTGTTATTCGACCGACCGACGAGACGGGCGTGGCCGGGATCTCGATGCCGCCGTCGAACGCGCGAAGGAGGCCCCCGCCTTTCTGACCGGGGACCAGGTCTTTTTTGGCGGAAAAGTGAAGGTCACGGCGTTGGTGTCGCGCGGATTGGGTGGTGGCCCGCAAGGCAGGGAGGGAGGAGAGGAACGACGTCCCGCCGGTCACTTCGGCATGGGACACCGCACAGGGCCCGGCGACTTTCCGCCCGAAGAGGCGGGCGACGACAGCGCCCCGATGCACATGGCGGAGGAGAGCCACATGCCGCCGGTGATGATCCGCCTGCGGTTTCAGAATCTGACGAATGCGCCGCTCACGGTGGACATCTTCGACTTCACCTCCGCGCTCGGCGATTTCGCGGTGCGCCCGGAAAAACTCACGATTCCCTCCTTGGGTTCAGCCGAGCCGGACGCCATGACCTCGAGGCTGGGTCTGGCGGGTCAAAACCTCTCCATCAAACTTGTGCTTTACCTGAACGGTGCCCGCGATGAGCGGACTGTGATGCTGCATCAGGAAGTTCCGCACAAGCGCTAGGAGCCCTTGGGTGGCGGGCGCCCCTGAGGTGGAGCCATGGCCAGAAGATGCGGCGCTTTTGCCAAGGCATGACAGGTGGCGCCGGCCTGCGAGTGGTAGACTCGTCCCCCTGGTATTGGTGGGCAACGTATGCCCGCCAGGCAGCACCCCAACGCCGTCCCGCTCCCCTGTCATGCACACTCGCCGTGATTTTTTCCGTACCGGACTCACCCTCGGCGCCGCCGCCTGCGTCCTGCCCGAGATCAGCAAGGTTTTTGCCGCTCCTGCATCCTCTGTTCCTGGAACCACCGAGAAACCGCTTCTGTCCGCCGTGCGCGACGGCACGCGCCCGGCCATGCTCGACCGGGCGCTCGCCGACTTCGGCGGCATCCAGGCTTTCATAAAGCCCGGTCAGACGGTGCTCGTGAAACCGAACATCGGATGGAATACGCCGCCCGAGCGTGGTGCTGACACGGATCCGGATCTTGTAGGCCACCTCGTGGCTTTGTGCGTGGGCGCGGGCGCAAAGAAAGTCGCGGTCTTCGATCGGACCTGCGACAAATGGACCGACTGCTACGCGCGCAGTGGCATCGAGGCGGCCGTGAAGGCCGCCGGCGGTGAAGTCTATCCGGGCAACGACGAGGACTATTACCGGGAGGTGGCGCTTCCGAATGGACGCATCCTCAAGTCGGCGAAGGTCCACCGCCTCGTGCTCGAGAGCGATGTGTTTTTCAACGTTCCGGTGCTCAAGAATCACCAGGGATCCCTCATGACCGCGTGCATGAAGAACCTCATGGGCGTGGTTTGGGACCGCGGCTTCTACCACCGCGCCGACCTGCACCAGTGCATCGCCGATTTTCTCACTTTCAAAAAACCCGACCTCAACATTCTCGACGCCTATCACCCGATGTTCCGCAACGGCCCGCGCGGCCGGTCCGTGGACGATGTGGTCGAGAAGCGTATGCTGTTTGCCTCGCGCGACATCGTGGCGATCGACGCCGCGGGTGCGAAGGTGCTCGAATACGACCCGGCCAAGGTCCGGCACGTCGCGCTGGCCGGACAGATGAAACTTGGGGTCATGGATTTGTCGCAGGTCGACGTCCGGCGACACGCGATGGCCTGACCTGGAGGGCCGGGCCGGGGTTTGCGCACTGCATTTTTTTACGTGGCCTCTCCAACGCACTCCTCTTCCCGAAGCATTCAACGCGGCGGGCGGCCCGTCCGCCTCTATCGGCGTCTGCGCATTGCTGCGGCGCTGGCTGTTTTCCTGAGCCTGACGGCGGCGCTGGTCGATTTTCGCGAACTGGTGCCGGTGCGGTTCGGGCATTGGCTTGCGGCGATCCAATTTGTGCCGGCGCTCGTCGCTGCGACGGCGGGTGTGATGGTGTCGGCCGCGATCCTTGGGGTCTTGGTGGTGCTGACGCTCCTGTTTGGGCGGGTGTATTGCTCGGTGATCTGTCCGCTGGGGGTTTTTCAGGATGTCGTGAGCCGCGTGGCGCGCCTCGCGGGATCGAGGAAGAGGCCGCTTGCCTTCGCGCAACCGCACACGCGGCTGCGACAGACGGTGCTTTGGGCGGTGGTGGCCGCCACGCTCACGGGGTGGGGCGGCCTGGGCCTGGCGCTAGTGGATCCGTACAGCAACTACGGGCGCATCGTCTCGGCGTTTTTCCGCCCGCTGCTCACCTGGGCGAACAACGCGGCCACGGGCCTCGCCAACAAGATCGGGCTGCTGAGCGTCTACCGCGTGGATCTTCCCCTGCACGGGCTGGGAGCACTGGTTGTGCCCTCGCTCGTGCTCACCGCGGTCGCCGTGCTTGCCGCGCGAAAGGGGCGCCTGTACTGCAACACATTCTGCCCGGTGGGAACGGTGTTGGGGCTTCTTTCGCGAAAGGCCGCCTTTCGAATCGCGATCGACAAGGATGCCTGCACGAAATGCGGCGCCTGTTTTCGGGCCTGCAAGGCCCAGTGCATCGATTTGCGCGCGGGTGCGGTGGACTTCGACCGCTGCGTCGCCTGCTTCGACTGCGTCGGCGTCTGCGAGGATCATGGAATCGGGTATCAGTTCTCATGGATACGCCGTCCGGATGCGGCCACGAAGCCGCGGGAGCGGCGACAGGCGGTTGCATCGGACACGGGCGCGACCCGGGAGCCGCGCCGCACGTTCCTGGGACGCTCGTTCACGCTGGTCGCCGCGGGCCTGTGGGCCTTCGCCCGAGGACGTGCGGCCGAGCCGACAGTCGGGCCAGCTGGCCCGATCCCGCCAAGAGGGGCCACGCCCGAGAGCGATGGCGCAGCGGGCATCCGCGACATCGACCCGCTGCGCAGGCACGCGATCTCGCCGCCGGGGTCGATCGGCGTGCGCCGCTTCCTCGACCGCTGCACGGCCTGCCACCTGTGCGTGAGCGCCTGCCCCAAACACGTGCTTCAGCCGGCCGTGTTCGAGTACGGTCTGGAGGGGCTGATGAAGCCGCGCATGGATTTCACCGCCTCGTTCTGCGACTTCGACTGCACGAAGTGCGTCGATGTGTGCCCGGACGGCGCGCTCGAGCGCATTCCCGTCGCGCAGAAACAGGCCGAGCAGCTCGGCCTCGCGTATTTCGACCCGGGTAAGTGCATCGTCACCACCAAGGGCACGGACTGCGCGGCCTGTTCGGAGCACTGTCCGACCAAGGCGGTGTACACGGTGCCGTACGGTAACAACCTCCGCCTGCCGACCGTGGACCGCGACATGTGCATCGGCTGCGGCGCCTGCGAATACGCCTGCCCCGTACAGCCCGTAAAGGCCATCGAGGTATCCGGACTTAGGACACACGGACTCGCCCGCAAGGACAACCCCAGGCAGCCGAAGGCGCTGAAACCCCCTGCGGAGGGAGATTTCCCGTTTTGAAACGCCGACGTTCAGCCGGAGTGCGAGCGCTGGCCGGGCGTAGCTAGGTCTTGAAGAAGTAGACGTTCGAGTCGTCGCTGCCGGCGGCCACCGAGGTGCCATCCCCGGAAAGCATGATGGGCCAGCTCATGTTCGGGGTCCCGTATTTCCAGATCAGCGCACCGGACCTGGCGTCCAGGAGATAGAAATTTCCCGGCGTGTTGTCGGGGTGTCCGTCCGAGACGGCGAGCAGGTTTTGCTCGAGCAGCAGAGAGGCGCAGTTGGGATTGCGGTCGGTCTGGTAGGACCACTGGAGGGCACCGGACCTGGAGACGGAATAGACCATGCCGCCTTCGTTGCTTCCCGCTTTGAGGTTGGAGATCCCGACGACCGTGCTGGCGTCGTCCGATACGGCCACGCCGTAGACGCTGCCCTGGTTGGCGACCTGGTAGGAGACGAGGGGCGGGCCGCCGGCGATGAATGCATTTCGGTCGAGGAGGTAGAACCAGCCGGAGCCGCCGCCGACCGCGAAGG
The DNA here is from genome assembly GCA_021782105.1 of bacterium. Classification (GTDB taxonomy): domain Bacteria; phylum Verrucomicrobiota; class Verrucomicrobiia; order Opitutales; family Opitutaceae; genus MWDT01. Next base: position 9,304 of record JAJXVO010000010.1, on the reverse strand, counting down.
CGGAGCCTTCCGGCGTGATGCGCACGCAATGGCTGTAGCCACCGCTCGGCAAGGGCCAGGCCTTGTTCAAGGCGAGCATGCCACCTTCGTTTTCGAAAAGGTAGATGCTCCCGAGGTAATCCCCGCACACCGCCCAGCTGCCATCGGTCGAGAGGGCCGCGGTGACGATGGAGTTGCCGGTGCCTGGAGGCACGAAGCTGCCCGTCGCTTTGAAGGTGCCGTCGGATTGGCGTTTATAAAGCGTGAGCGACTCCGAGGCGGCGAGAAGCCATGCGCCGTTGCCCGAGAGGTCCACTTGGCTCACACGACCGGAGGTGCGGACGTCGAGCAGCATCGCGCCGGTCGCGGCATCGAAGGCTCGGACAAATCCGGCGTAGGTGGGGGTGTTGGTGAACCAACCTCCGGAGGCGGCCACCGTTCCGTCGTCGGAGATGTCGACCCAGTAGACCCCCTGCCAGCCGACAAACTCGTTTTTCCAGGTCAGCTTTCCGGCAGCATCGTAGCAGTAGGTTCCATACGTTCCGTCTTGCGACGCGTCGACGGGTTTGAGGGCTGCGGCTTCGGTTGGCCGAATGGACCCGTAGGCGTGGAAAAAGGTGCCGGCCACAATACGCGAGGCATCGGAGCAGACGGCGACGGAGTTGATGTACATCGAGGCAGCGCCGGGCTGGTTGGTCCAGAGCGGTGCCACGGAGGCTGGAGTGGGCTGGGTTTGGGGCATGCGCTGATAAGGTAAGGCGGTGCGATGGATATTCAACAGGTTCGATTTCAAATCCTTCCATTTTCGCCGCTGGAGTCGGAGGTCACGAAGAACCGCCAGGGGAGGCATGCGTCGGCCGGAGGCGGATTTGATCGAGTGAGGCCCATGTCAATGTGCCCTGTTCCGAGGAGCGCTAGAGTGATCCGTCGTCCCAGTGACGGGGACAGGCAAAGATCGGCGGGCTGAACGCGAAAAGGGTTCAGGTCATCCTCCTCGCAATGCCATTTTTAGCCTGTCCCTTGAACGAAAACGTCGTCGCCGTGAGGAGACAGGCAAAAACCACGCGTTGAACGCGAGAAGGGTCCAGGACACCGGCCTTGGGAGTGCCGTTTTTTTTGCCTGTCCCTTCTATGGGGGGAAATTGCCCGAACGCTGGAGCGGCGTTCGGGGAGCGGAAAAGGTGGGACCCGCGTTCTCAGCTGGTAAGCGTTCCGCCGGCCGGCCGTAGCGGCCACGCGAGCGTCACGGTCGTCCCCGCACCGAGACTGCTTGAGATCGCCGCGGTGCCGCCGTGAGCCTCGACCATCCGTTTGACGAGCGCCAGCCCGAGTCCGAGTCCCTGTTGTTCATAGGTGCTGCGGTCGAACTGGCGGAACAGGCCGATGCGCTTGAGCTGCTGTTCGTTCATTCCCCGGCCTTTGTCGGCGACCGACAGTCGTACGTGGCCGGCGTCAGCGGTCAGTTCGACTTTCACCGGCGTTCCGCCTCGCGAGTAACTCAAGGCGTTGTCGACGAGCTCCTCGACCAGCGTCGAGAGATTGGGTTCGGAGAGTGGCAAGGGCTGGGGACCGCCTTCGAGGCGCAGGTCGGCGACCCGCTCCCTCCGTTCGGCTGCGGCCGTCGCGGTTGCCGAGACGAGCGTCCATGCGGTCTTCGGGTCGAGCGATCCCTCCGATGTCGGGTCTGCCTCCAGCTCGAGCAGGCGCAGGTAGTTGCTGAGCGTGCGATGCAGGCGGCGCCCCGAGCGCTCGATGTCGCGAATCATGCCGAGGGTCTCCTCCCTGCCCAGGTGATCGAGATCCTGGCGCAGGAGTTCGGCCAGGCCAAGAATACCCGCCAGAGGCGTGAAAAACTCGTGCGGCAGGGTCGAATGAAGCGCGTGGCGAAGGTCCTCATAGGTCTGCTCGGCCACCCTCGCGTTGAGTTCGCGACGGTGCAACCGCGAGGCCACGCAACGCAGCAGCGCATCCGGGCCGAAGGGCTTCTCCAGGTAATCGTCCGCGCCCAGGTCCATGGCGCTTCGCATCGAGACTTCGTCTCGAGCCTTGCCGGTCATCAACACGACTTGGAGGTTGGCCGTGGCCGGATCGACACGCAGGGCCTGAAGCACGGTGGTGCCGGCGAGGTCGGGCATGCTGATATCGCAGAGGATCAAGTCGGGAACCCGCTCGTAGGCACGCTTCAGGCCGTCCTGACCGGAATCCGTCGTCTCCACCAGATACCCCGCGCCGGAAAGGGTCGCCTCAAGCGCCAGCAGCAGGGCCCGATCATCATCGATGACGAGAATGTGTTTCATGGGGTGGACAAGATGAATGCGGATGAAACGGGGGCTGGCAAATCAAGGACTTGGCGGCCGCGACACACACAGGGAGCGGACCAGCGCGTAAAGGAGTGCCAGGCGCGCAGTCCGGGCGCCAGCGCCGAGAGCGCGGCGCAGCGGCTCTCCCCAGATGGCCTCGATCTCGACGTCGCGCCCTGCTTGCCAGTCGAGGAGGCTCGACGGCTTGTAGCCGCCGAGCTTGGGTGTGACGTCGATCTGCGACTGGATGAACTCCTCGGAGATTTGATAACCGAGAGCCCTGGCGCCGTCGGCGACTTCATCCATGAGTGCGCGAACCTCGCTGGCGAGTTTGGGATCGGCGAGGATCCGGTCGGTGGAGAGGCCTCCGCTGGCGATGCTCAGGCCGTTGAAGGGAATATTCCACACCAGCTTTAGCCAACGGGCTTCTGCCAGGCGGTCGGTCACGGTTGTAGGTATGCCTGCACGCTCAAACCACGTGGCAACCGAGCGGGCGCGGTCCCCCGACGGGCCCGAAAATTCCCCGAGGGTGATCGTGCCGGGATGGAAACACTCGACTTCGCCAGGCGCGACGCGGGTGCAGGCGATGAACGAAAGGCCGCCGAGCACTCGACCGGCGCCGAAGAGCGCGGCCAGCCGCTCGTCGGCACCCAGGCCGTTTTGGAGCGTCAGTACCGCGGTGTCGGGACCGAGCAGCGGGCCCACCAGATCATGAAAACGATCGTTCGCCGTGTTCTTGAGCGTGATCACCACCAGGTCGACGGGGCCGACCTCCGCTGGGGTCGCAAAGGCCTCGATCGCGGGTGGCGCGACCGTGTAGGCCGGGTGGTCTCCGTGAACGATCACGCCACGGGCGCGAAGCACCGCGAGATCGCTCCGGGCAAGCAGGCGCACGGTCGCACCGGCTCGCGCGAGCTGGGAACCGTAGAACAGACCGATGGCACCGGGGCCGACGATGGCGACTCGGAGAGTGTGCAGCATGATGCGGGTCTACCCTAATCGGTGAAGAGCGTGCGGCGAAAGCCACAAACGCGGAGCGACCACCCTGAGGTGGCGCCTACAGCAGCGTGTTGTCGGTCAGGCGGATCTCGTCGACCCACGCAGCGATCGCGAGCAACGAATTGCCGGGCACGATTTCGCGCAGCGGCTCCATCGTCGCAGGATCGACGACGGAAATGTAGATGACGCGAATGCGGCGCTGCTGACGGAGGATGTGCGTCACCTCGGCGACGACGCGATCGACGCTCTTCAGGCCCGAGTCGGCCATTTCCTTGGCGCGCACAAGCGCCTTGTGGAAGGCGGTCGCGTCCTGGCGTTGATTCGGCGTGAGATCGTCGTTGCGAACGTGACAGGCGATGCCGTCGGCCTCACGTGCGATCGGAATGACCGTTATATCCACCTTGAAATGCAGATCCGCGATCATCTTGCGAACCACGGCGACCATCTGGGCGTCCTTCTGGCCGAGCACGAGGCTATGCGGTTGGACGAGGTTGAGCAGTTTGACGTAGATCGTCGTGATGCCCCGGAAATGAGTCGGGCGGGAGATGCCGCACAGCGGTTTGGCCACGAGTTCCTCGACGACAAAGCTGGAGTAACCCTTGGGATAGATTTCCTCGACGGTTGGAGCGAAGACGGCGTCGGCCCCCTCCTGTTCACAGGTGGCGAGGTCGGAGTCGAGGCGGCGCGGATAGTTTGCCAGGGCTTCGTTGGCGGCAAACTGGAGAGGGTTTACAAAAAGGGAGACCACGACCACATCGGCAACCCTGCGCGCCTCGCGGATCATGGCGCGGTGGCCTGCATGGAGGCACCCGCTGGTCGGCACGAGTGCGATGCGACGACCGTTCTGACGCCAGGCGGCGGCCGTTTGCTGCATCTCGGCGACAGTGGTGAACTTGTTCATGATAGGGCGCTACGAGCTTGATAAAACGACTCCCCCCCTCTCACTTCAAGACTTCCCACCCGCAATCGTACTGTTGAGAGCCTAACATGATCCGCATTAACGAGAATTTCACGAAACTGAAGGCGTCGTACCTGTTCAGCGACATCGCCAAGCGCGTGGCCGCCTTCCAGCAGGCAAATCCCGACAAGTCGGTGATTCGCCTTGGGATCGGCGATGTGACGGAGCCGCTTCCGGGGGTCTGCATCGAGGCGCTTCATGCGGGGGCCGACGAGCTCAGCCGGCGCGAGACATTCAAAGGCTACGGCCCCGAGCAGGGCTATGCCTTCCTGCGCGAGGCGGTGGCGAAGCACGATTTCCAGGCCCGCGGCTGCGCGATCGACGCCGACGAAATCTTCGTTTCCGACGGATCGAAGTGCGACTGCGGCAACATCCAGGAGATCTTCTCGGGTGACCTGCGCCTCGCCATTCCCGACCCGGTGTATCCGGTGTATGTGGACACGAACGTCATGGCCGGGCGCACCGGGGCGAATGTGGACGGACGTTACCAGGGCATCACCTACCTCGACTCCACGCCCGCCAACGGTTACGTCCCCGCGATCCCGTCGACGTCTGCCGACCTGATCTACCTTTGCTTCCCGAACAACCCGACCGGAGCTGTGGCGACCAAGGCCCAGCTCGCCGCGTGGGTCGACTACGCGAAGCGTAACAAGGCGATCATCCTCTTCGACGCCGCGTACGAGGCCTACATCCGCGACCCCCAGATCCCGCACTCCATCTTCGAGATCGAGGGGGCCCGCGACGTCGCGATCGAGTTTCGGAGCTTTTCGAAGACCGCCGGCTTCACCGGCACACGCTGCGCCTTCATCGTGATCCCTAAGACGCTCAAGGCGTACGACACGACGGGGCAGGCCCACTCGGTGCACGCGCTGTGGAACCGGCGCCATTCGACGAAGTTCAACGGCGTCTCCTATCCGGTCCAGAAGGCGGCGGCCGCGATCTACACGGAACTCGGACGCCGGCAGGTGCGCGAGATGACCGACTATTATCTGGGCAACGCCAAGCTGATCCGCGAGGCGGTGACCTCGCTCGGGCTGAGTTGCGTGGGCGGCGAAAATGCCCCGTATATCTGGGTCAACACCGGCGGCGACTCCTGGGCCTTCTTCGACCGCCTGCTCAACGACGCGCAGGTTGTCTGCACGCCGGGTGCGGGCTTCGGCAGGTGCGGCGAGGGGCACGTGCGCATCAGCGCGTTCAACAGCCGCGACAACGTGATCGCGGCGCTCGCCCGCATCGCCCATGCGCTGAAACGTTGAGCGCCGGCCCGCGTCGGGACTCGACGAAAAACCCCGGAACGACCGTCCGGGGTTTTTATTGCGGCCCGCGTGCGCGGGACCCCAGGGGCTCAATGGCTGATGAGTGCCACGATGGCGGGGTTCGCGAGATTGTCGGGCGTCACTCCCGTGCATCCGGTGTCGACGACCGATGAGACCGGCTGGCCGCGGAGGTGATCGACCAGGGACTCGATGGCGAGGTAGCCCATCTTGGCGGGATTTTGGACGATCGTGCCCTGCTCGTCCCCGGAGCGAAGCGCGGCGATGGTCTCATTGCTGGCGTCGAAGCCCACGAGTTTGACCTTTCCGGCGGCCTCGCCGGCCTTGCGCAGCGCATCGAGCGCCCCGTGGTTTGCGATGTCGTTGCAGGCAAAGATGCCATTCAGTGAAGGGCCGCACTTGGCGAGCATGTCCGCGGCGTTTTTCTCGGAGCCCGCATACGTGCCGCCCGCGTAAAAGTTCTCCTTGATTAGATGGATCCCCGGGAAGCGCTGGAGCGTGTCGATGAAGCCCCGTTCGCGACCCTCGGTTGCTCCGGATCCCTTGTACGAACGGAAGAGCACCACCTTGCCCTTGCCGTTGAGCAGCGAGACCAGGCGGTAGGCGGCCAGCACGCCGCCGTTGTAGTTGTCGGTGGCGATGAAACTGATCTGACCGGAGGACGTCAGCGCGGAATCGATCACGACCACCGGGATGCCGGCCTGCGTCGCAGCCTTGACCGGAGCGGACAAGGCACGTGCGTCGCATGGGGCCAGGATGATGCCCTGTGTTTTTGAGGCGACGGCGGCTTCGACCATTTTTACCTGCGTGGGATAGTCGGATTCGTTGTCCGGAGCCACCCACTGCACATCGATGAGGGTGCCCTTGGCTTTGAATTCGGCCTGCGCCTTCGCGACGCCGGATTTCACAACGTCCCAATAAGGGGAGTGAGTGCTCTTGGTGACTGCGACGAAGTGATAGGTTTCGGAGAATGCAACGGTGGCAGTGGCCACGAGGGCTAACAATAGACGTTTCATGGATCGGGGTTTTGGGGTTTGGGGTCGACCCGCGACATCAAGTCGAGAACTCGGATTGTGTCATGGGTTTGATTTTGGGGGCAATTGGATGCGCCAGTGATCATCGGGCGCGGAGGGTACGACGTGGTGGCGTTCGACCCAGTCGATGATGAGGTTGCGGATCTCCTCGCTGGATGTCCACAGCACGGGGCAGGTCTTGAACATCGTGTAGCCGCCTCCGCCGCCGTAACGGTAGTTGTTGAGGGCGACGCGCAGTTTCTGGTCCGGGGCAAGCGGCCGGCCCTGATACTTCAGGGCGACGATGCGTTGGCCAAAGGGTCGGCCCAGGTCCATCGTGTAGGTGACGCCGGAGGCGATGTCGAAATTGTAGCCGGGAATGGAGGGGTCGATCCGCTCGGCCAGCGACGCGCCCGCGGGGAGAGCTCGGTAGTAGCGGGCGGAGTGTTCGAGGGCGGCCTTAATCTGGGCCCCGGTGGCCTCGACGACCGTCAACGTGTTTTCGTAGACGTAGAGGCTGTTGATGTCGCGGACGGTGACCTCGCCAGCGGGAATCCGGGCGCTGAGAGTGAAGCTGGAAGCAAAGGAGACGTCGGCGTGCCCCGCGTCCATCTGCACGCGGTTGATGAAATCGACCAGGGCTGTGTCGCGTTCGCGGGAGTCGCGGGCATCGAGTTCGACGGCGCAGCGTCCGATGGGGCGGCGCAGCCAGGCCTGAGTCTGGGCCTCGTACGGAGCTGCGAGCGCTTCGATCGCGGGGTCGGCGGGTGTGGCGCTTGTGACGGGAATCGAGCGGGCGGACTTGCCGATGACCGACCAGGAGCCGGCGGCGGATTTTTCGAGATAGAGATCGGCGCGGACGAGGTGGTCTCCCCAACGACCGGCCTGCGCGAGCAGGACGCCATTGACGAAGAGGTCGGGCACGTTGCGATGCGTGTGCCCCATGAGGATCAGATCGACCCCCGGCACGGAGCGCGCGAGGGCAAGGCTTTCGTTTTCTCCGGGAAGGGCCGGCGGCGGGGCGTCGGAGCGCCCCAGGTCTTCCTCGAGGCCCATGTGAACGGCGAGGATCACCACGTCGGCGTGCTCCCTTTTTCGGACCCGGGAAACCCAGAAGCGGGCGGTGGCAACGGGATCGGCAAATGTCAGTCCCTGGTAATGCGGCGGGTCCTCCCAAACCGGGATTTTTGGCGTGGTCAACCCGATCACCGCGACACGCACGCCGTCGACGTCGCGGATCAGGCAGGGGGCGTACGCCGGCTCGTGGATCGCGAGGGACAGGGTATTGGCCGACAGCCAGGGGAAGTGGGCCTCGGCGCGTGCTTTTTCGAGCACGCCCAGGCCGAAATTGTACTCGTGGTTGCCAACCGTCATGCAGTCGTAGTGCAGCGCGTTCATCGCGAGCATCATTGGATCCGCGGGCTGCGGATACACGCGCGCATGCACATACTCGAGCGGACTGCCCTGGATCGTGTCGCCGCAATCGACGAGCAGGGCGTGGGGGGCGTCCTTGCGCTGCTCACGAATCAGGGTGGCGATCTTGGCGAGTCCAAGAGCGTCGGGCTTCTCGGTAAAATAGTCCTCCGGGTAAATGTGCCCGTGAAGGTCTGTCGTCGAAAGGATCGTGATGCGGCGGCGTTCGGCCCCCAGGACGGAGGTCGCCAGCAGCAGCAGCGACGCCACAAAGAGGGCTGCGGTGCGGAGAGCCGGGAGGCGCGGACGGGGCGGCATGGCGATGTTGATGTCGGGAAAATTGAGCCGAGGCGACGTCATTATGGATGTCGGATGAAGGCCCGGGGAAGGGCCGGGAGGCGTCCAGAAACCGTTCGGGCGTGGACAAAAAGGACGATTCGAGTACGGTAGCCGCTCGTCCTGGCGGGCCGTTCGGAACGAGGCCGCCTATGACCATGATCCAGCCGATGGCAGCGCAACATTTCGATCTCATCGTGTTAGGCTCGGGCCCCGCCGGCGAAAAAGGCGCGGCTTATGCCGCCGGCTTGGGCAAACGCGTCGCACTGGTCGAAAAGGAGGCCATTCTGGGAGGCACCGTGGCGAACACGGGCACCCTTCCTTCCAAGACAATGCGCGAAGCGGCGGTCTATCTCTCGGGCTACCGCCAGCGCGGCATCCACGGGGTCAACGTTTCGCTTCAGGATCATCTCACAACCCAGGATCTGCTCTACCGCGAACGTCTCGTGCGCCAGCTCGAACAGGCGCGCATCCGCTCCTACCTGGACCAAAGCCACGTGGCGCTCTTCCACGGAGCGGCCGCCTTCGTCGATCCCCACACGGTGCGCGTACGTTCGGGTGTCGGGGGGGGCGGAGCGGAGGAATACCTCGTGGGCAACACCCTGCTGATCGCCACGGGTGCCTCCCCCGTCAGGCCTGAACCCTGGCCCGCGAGCCACCCGACCTTGTACGACTCGGAAACGATCCTGCAGATGCGCGAGATTCCGGAGCGCATGGTGATCGTGGGCGGAGGGGTCATCGGCTGCGAATACGCCTGCATCTTTGCGACGCTCGGCGTGAAGGTCACGCTGGTGAGCGAGGACGACCGCCTGCTTCCCTTCCTCGACTTCGACGTCTCCATGGCCCTGGTCGCCAACATGCGCGCCGCGGGCGTCGACGTGAAGCTGGCCGACCACGTGGTGGCGGTGCGCCAGGGAGTGACTCTCGCGCTGGTCCTGAAGTCGGGCTCCGCGTTGTCGGGAAGTATCGTGCTTCTGGCGCTCGGGAGGCATGGCAACACGGCATCGTTGAATCTCGGGGCCGCGGGCCTCG
>JAJXVO010000202.1 GCA_021782105.1 bacterium | reverse complement strand
CTTCAGATCTTTCATCCCAACATCCCGTGGACCTGGAACTGGGCCACCGGCAACAACCGCACGATCGCGACGCACCTTTATCGCGCGACGCTCACCCAGAGCGTCGGCGATAACCTGGTCATCACGGCCTACGCCCAGAACTCCACGCGCCTGAACGTCGACAGCAACGGCTGGGACGCGGCCGGCGGTGGCGGCAGCGCGGCCAGTTGGGACATGGGTTACTCCTCACAGGGCGGATTTGCCTCTGGCTGGATGACGCTTCCCAACGGACAGGAAGTGATCCGCATGGGCTACCACTATCGCGACTGGCAGAACAGCATGAGCAGCTACGGAGCGACCGCGCTGTACAAGATGAACTTCGACGTGATCAAAAACACGTTCACCTTCGGCGGCGCGGCGTGGAAGGAAATCTTCCACACGCACAAGTGGATCTCCCCTGGCAACACGACGAACCTCTGGGACATCCCGGTCCAGGCGGACGTGAATCTCGCGGTGCCCGCGAATCCCCCCGCCGACTACTTCCCGGACCTGTCGCAGTGGAGTCATGAGAACAACTCGAACGACTACTACTTCGCCAGCTGGCAGGGTGCGATGTTCAACGGCAAGCTGCACCTCAATGCGTCGATCAACCGCACGAACCTGAAGCTCGTGCAGTGGGCCGACGGCTATTCGACGACGATGGGGACGACGACGCAGGAGTCGAAGACCTCGCCTATGTTCGGTGCGATCTACGCGATCACCAAGGGTCTCTCCGTGTTCGCGGTTCACTCGACCTCGCTGTTCCCAACGACCGACAAGAATTCCTTTGGCAAGCAGATGCCTCCGGTGGTCGGAACGAGCAACGAAGGTGGCGTGAAGATCGAGCTGTTGAACGGCAAGATCAGCGGCACCATCAGCTACTACGAGATCACCCAGGAGGGCGGATCGCAGACGGACTCCTCGGCCAACAATCTGAACACGCAGCTCTGGGACAGCCTGACGCCGGCACAGCGCGCCGCGCAATTCCCGGGCAAGACCCGCAACGACCTGCTGGGCGACCTCGTCCCCGGCGGCAAGCAGCAGTCCAAGGGCGTGGAGGCCGATCTGGTCTTCCAGCCGACGCCCGAGTGGCAGATCATGCTGAGCTATGCCAACAACAACGAAGAGGTGAAAACCTCCTCGAATCCCGCGACGATCGGGCAGGCGACCGCCGGACACATCAAGCAGCAATGGTCGTTGTTGACCAAATACAGCTTCGACAATGGTTCGCTCAAGGGTCTCTACCTCGGAGCCGGACTCCAGGCCGCTGGGCGCGCACTCCAGGATTACAACATCCCTGGCGGTCGCTACAATCCGTCGACCTTCTACGCCGAGACCTTTGCGGGATACCGGTTCAAGGCTGGCGGGTTCAACCAGTACCTTCAGCTGAACATCAAGAATCTCACCCGGCAGGATGAGTACGTCGGCTGGCAGGCGACCGGTTCCTCTTCGGTCTATGCGACCCAGCGTTACCGCGTGAGCACGCCGGTGACCTGGAGTCTCTCCTACGGCATCGACTTTTGACGGTCTGATTCAGTAGTAATGGGGTCAGTGTGAGAGAGAGGGGCGTGGTGACGCTCCTCTCTCTTTTCGCTTTCTGATCGCCCCCGGTGCGTCCGCCGCCTAGCCAGGGTGCGGTTCACCCCGCGCGCGGTTTTTCCCCAGCCCACTCGCCATGCCGTCCCACGCTCGCACTCCCCGAAGCCTTCGATCGCTCGCAGGCCTAATGCTGGCCGTTTTTGTCTTCGCTGCCTCGTGGCATCACACGAGGACGCCGGCCAGGCTGGCGCTGCTTGCCGTCGCGAGCGGGAGTTTCCTGCTTGCGCTGCTCACTCCCCGTGCGTGGCGGCCGGTGGAGGCCGGCATCGACCGGATCGTCCGCCTGCTGCTCGCCGGGCTGACGATGGGGCTGCTCGGAGTGGTGTTCGTTTTGATTTTCATCCCCGCGAGGTTGGTCCTGGGCCTCGTGCGCTCGGATCCGCTGAAGAGGTCATTCGCTCTTGGGCGGGAGAGTTACTGGTGTCCGCTGAAGCGTGCGGACGGGAACGGGGAACGCCGGTTTGAAACGGAGTTTTGACGCGCAATGAGAATCCTCGGAATCAGCGCGCACTTTCACGATTCAGCGGCGGCGCTTGTCGAGGACGGCGTGGTCGTGGCCGCGGCGCAGGAGGAGCGGTTTTCCAGGATCAAACACGACGCCGCATTTCCGCGCAGGGCTATGGAGTACTGTCTGGCGCAGGGCGGCGGGACGCCGGATGCGGTGGTGTACTACGAGAAGCCGCTGCTCAAGTTTGAGCGCATCCTGAGCACGGCCTTCGCGGTGGCGCCTTCGGGATTCCGGGCTTTTGCGACGGCGATGCCGGTCTGGCTGCGGCGCAAGCTATGGATTCCGCGCGAGATCGAACTGGAGCTCCGGGCGGCGGGGCACGATGTGGAGGGGCGGGTCTATTTCTCGTCGCATCACGAGGCACACGCGGCCAGCGCCTTTTTCCCGTCGCCGTTTGAACGCGCGGCGGTACTCACGATCGACGGTGTGGGAGAGTGGTCGACGGCGACCTGGGGCCGGGGCGAGGGCTCGCGGCTGGAACTCGCCTCCGAGCTGCGTTTCCCTCATTCGCTTGGGCTGTTGTATTCGGCATTTACATACCATTGCGGTTTCCGGGTGAACTCCGGCGAATACAAACTCATGGGATTGGCGCCCTACGGCGAGCCGCGGTACAGGGAGCAGATCCTCGGGAAGCTGCTGGATCTTCGCGACGACGGGTCATTCCGGCTCAATCTCGGGTACTTCGATTATCCGCAGGGCCAGCGCATGACTGGGGCGCGCTTCGCGCGTCTGTTTGGCGGACCGCGACGGGAGCCGGACGCCGAGCTGACGCAGCGGGAGTGCGACCTGGCGCGATCGATCCAGGAGGTGACCGAGGAGATCGTGCTGAGGATGGCCCGCCATGTGCATCGTCAGACGGGCGAGGCCGATCTTTGCCTGGCGGGAGGGGTGGCGTTGAACTGCGTGGCGAACGGACGGCTGCTGCGGGAGGGTCCATTCAAGCGCGTGTGGGTGCAGCCGGCGTCCGGGGACGCGGGAGGAGCGCTTGGTGCGGCGCTGGCGTATTACCACGGGGCGGCGGGAGGAGGGCGCGCGCCGGACGGCGTGCACGACGCGATGCGGGGCGCCTTTCTGGGGCCTGCGTACGGGGACGACGAGGTGTTGGCGGAGTTGTCGGCGCGCGGATTGCCCGCGGCGAGGCTCGCGAGTCCGGAGGCCGTTTCGCGAAGGATTGCCGAACGTGTGGCGGAGGGCGCCGTCGTTGGCGTGCTTCAGGGTAGGGCGGAGTACGGACCGCGTGCGCTGGGGGCCCGCTCGATCCTGGCCGACGCCCGTTCGCGCCGCATGCAGAGCCTGTTGAATCTCCGCATCAAATTCCGCGAATCGTTCCGACCCTTCGCTCCCGTGGTGCTCGCGGAGAGGGCGGGCGAGTATTTCGACCTCGGGGCGCCGTCGCCCTACATGCTCTTCACGGCTCCGCTGGTCGCCTCGCGCCGGCGGCAGGTTTCGCCTTCGGGTTCGATGGCGGAGCGGCTCAGGGCGGTGCGCTCGGATATTCCGGCGGTCACCCATGTCGATTTCTCGGCGCGGGTGCAGACGGTGGACGAACGCGACAATCCGTTCATGCATAGGGTGCTGACGGAATTTGACCGGCTCACGGGGTGTCCCGTGATGATCAACACCTCATTCAACGTACGGGGCGAGCCGCCGGTGTGTCATCCTCGCGAGGCGATCGAGGGATTCCTGGCGACGGGATTGGACGCGCTGTCGATGGGGTCCTATTTCCTGGAGAAAGCGGCGCTTCCTCCCCGCGTTCAACAGGCCGAAGCCACGCGGGCTTTTGTTCCCGACTGATAACCCCATGTCTTCTGCACGGCCAATTCCGCCGGCTCTTTGGCCGGCTCCCTCCCACCCATGAGTGCCCTTCGACATTTGATCAGGCTCCTTCGCGAACTCTGGGCTTTTGCCCGGACCAACAAGCGGTGGTGGATCATGCCCGTGGTGGTGATCCTCCTGCTGATCGCGCTGTTCGTGATCGGCGTGTCGACGATTTCGCCGTTCATCTACTCACTGTTCTGACCGTGGCCACTTCCGAACTCTCCTTCCTTCGTCGGCTGGCGTATGCGGCCGTGCTCACGATTGTCGCGCTCGGGTTGCTGCTGGGGGGCTCCGAATTATGCCTGCGCCTGGCGGGTTACGGGAAGTCGCCGCATTTTGCGCGCCGGATCGGGCTGCCGGGGGGAGGGAAGGTCATCCGTGACAACCCGGGCTGCACGGTGCCGTTTTTTTCTCCGGCCCTGGCGCGTCGACCGGAGCCGTTTCGGCTGCCTGCGGTGAAGCCGGCGGGGACGGTCCGCATCTTCGTGCTGGGAAGCTCGGCGGCGATGGGCGATCCCGAGCCTTCGTTTTCGCTCTCGCGCGTGCTGGCCGTGATGCTTCGCGCGGCGTGGCCCGGAACGAAATTCGAGGTGGTGAACGCGGGCATCACGGCCATCAACTCGAATCTGCTTCGCGGATACGCGGCGGATTGCGCCGAATTGCGGCCCGACGTCTTCATCGTCTACGAGGGGCAGAACGAGGTCATCGGACCCTTTGGCCCGTCGGGAGTCTTCGCTCCGTTTCTGCGTTCCGAGGACGCGGTGCGGTTTGCGGTATGGGCGAAAGGCATGCGCACGGGCCAGTTCATCAGCGCGGTCGGTCGCCGTTTGGAGGGCGCGCGCGGCCTGCCGTCGGAGTGGGGCGGCATGCGGATGTTCCTCAACCGACGAATTCCCGAGGGCGATCCCAGGCTGCGGTACGTGGCGGAGCATTTCCGCGACAACCTGCGTGCGATCGCTGCGTCGGCGCGCGGCGCGGGTGCGGACATGCTTTTGTGTACGGTCGTCACGAACCAGCGGGACTTTGCGCCATTTATGTCGGAACACAGGCCGGGCCTTGACGCGGGGCAGCTTGCGCGGTGGCAGGCGGAGTTTGACGCGGGCAGCGTGGCTGAAGGAAAGGGCGACGTGGCCACTGCCGAACTTCATTACCGGAAGGCGCTCGCGATTGACGACCGGTATGCGGAACTCGAATTCCGGCTCGGCCGGCTTGCACTGGCCGAGGGGAGGGATGGCGAGGCAAAGGAGCTCCTGAGCCGGGCCCGGGATCTCGACACCCTGCGGTTCCGAACCGACTCGAAACTCAACACGGTGATCAGGGAAGTGGGCACGGAGGGTCTGCCCGGGGTACGACTGATCGATCTGGCGTCCGACCTTGCCGCGAAGAGCGCGCACGGAATTCCCGGCGACGAATTTCTTTACGAACATGTGCACCTCACACTTCGTGGCACCTATGAAGCCGCGTTGGACCTGTATCCTGCAATCGCCTCGGACCTGGAACGGCGTGGGCTGGTGCGGGGCCCGGTTCCGGCACCGTTGGCCTACGCGTCGGTTCGGGACCGCCTGGCCTTCACGGTGTACGAACAGGCGATGATCGGCATCAACCTCATCAACCGGTTCCGGGGTGCGCCTTTTACCGGCCAGAGCGACGACGCCTATCGCGTGGCGCTGTGGCAGCGGCGCGTGAGTGAGGCTGAGTCGTTGTTGGAGCGGCCCGAGGCGGTCCCGGCACTGACCGAGCTGTACCGCCGTGCGCTGGCGCAGTCGCCGGGCGACTGGGTGCTGGAGCGCAACGCGGGTGCGATGCTCGTGGCGAATCACCATCCTGCGGAGGCGCTCCCGTTGCTGGAGAGGGCGGAGGTTTGGATAGGGGACGACATCGACACGCTGGTGGCGCTCGGCTGGGCGCAGGAGGGCACCGGCCACACCGCCGCAGCAGAGGCGACCTTCGCCCGCGCGCGGCGGATCTCGCCCGACTATCCCGGATTGCCGGCTCCTGCACGCCCCGTGCGTTGAATTCAAAGGCACGCCGGGCTTCGGCCTGTTTTTACGCGATTCCCGGCGTTCCGGCGTGCTTGCGTGCGCGATGATGCCTAGATGACGCAGTTGTATTGAAACCACGGAGACACGGAGGTCACAGAGAAGATGGGTTACAGAAGGAAATCTGGACAGGAACTCTTCACCTATGAGCCTATAAGGTGAGCCACGTAACCACTCGATTTTAAGAACGCCCTCTCTGTGGCCTCTGCCTCTCCGGCGTGGCCTTGGCAAAGTCGGATGACTCCGTGGTTCAATCGCCGATTTCAGGAGTGCGCCGGACTGCAACTCCGCTCGGATTTCGTGAAAGGGTGCCGCAGGCGGCCACCAATCCAGGCCTGGATCAGGCCGGCAGTACCTTGAAGGATAAGCCTGACGGACGCGAAACGCGCGGTAAGCTGCCTCCACTTATGCACCCCAAGATGCGTCGATGTGTCCCAGCCTTGATCACGTTGGTCCTGCTGTGCGGCCACACCCTGCGCGCGCTTCCGGACGGGGTCCTGGCGGGGATTGCCGAGCCGATGGTGGGCCGCGCGATGCATGCCTCATCCTACGACCGGAGCGGTATGAACGGGGACGCGGTCTAGGTGCCGCCGGGCCAGACAATCACGCTGCTCGACACCCATGGAGCCGGCTCCGTGCGCCGGTTTTGGATGACGATCGCCCCACGCGACCGACGTCGCGATCCTCAGCGAGGCGATCCTGCGGATTTACTGGGACGGGGACAAGTATCCGAGCGTCGAATGCCCCATCGGAGCCTTCTTCGGCGTGGGATTTGGCGAGCAGCGCGACTACATCTCGCAGGTCCTCAGCGAGACCTCGGGGGGCTATAACTGCTATTGGCCGATGCCGTTTCATACCGCGGCGCGCTGGACGCCTGGAGAAGGGGGCAGCAAGCTGACGCTTCCGATCCCCGTCGCTGAGGCGGGCGCGGGCGAGGGCGAGGCAGTCGTGCGGCTGGTGACGGGCCCCGATGGAGGCACGGTCCAGGTCGCCCTTGGCAAGACGAAGGCGCCTGGGTTCATCGATCTTTACGCTCCGGAAGAGGGCGTGAAGGAAATCACCCTGCCTCTGGGGCACATGAGGGACCGGACGATGCCGCTGGTCATCACCTACATCGGCACGAACGGGGCCTCCGCGGGCCGCACCGTGGGAGTGGATGCAGTGGTGTTAAAACCTGCC
>JAJXVO010000201.1 GCA_021782105.1 bacterium | reverse complement strand
ACCTTCCGCGCCTTGACATCCTCGTCATCGTTGTGCATATACACTTCTTAATGCCGAAAGACCTCGATCTCTCGTCGATGGAGAACTGCGTTTGCTTCAATCTGCGCTGGGTGACGCGCGCGGTGACCCAATCCTATGACGCCGAGTTAAGGAAACACGGTATCCGTCCCACCCAGACACCCATCCTGGGCGCCCTGGTGGCGAAGCCCACCTGGTCCATGGAAGACCTCAGCGACTGGCTGGGCATGGACCGAACCACCCTCGTGCGAAATCTCCGTCCGCTGGAGCGCGACGGCCTCGTCGAGCTCAGCGGCACCGGGCGCGGCGGGCACGTCGCCGTCGCCATCACTGCGAAAGGCCGCACCGATCTCGAGAAAGCCAAACCTGCCTGGCGCTCAGCCCAGGCGAAGATCGTAAAGACCCTCGGCAGCCGGCGCTGGTCCGCCATCCTGCGCGACCTCGAGGTCGCCGCCCTCGCCGTCTCGAAATAACCCCAACCGATTTCCTGCTTCCGTCGCATTCACTTCCAATTGTGTATATGCACACTTCGACCCGCACTCCCTCCCCGCTGCGCAACGCCAAGGGTCTTCTCGACGCCGTCGCACTGCGGCAACTCTGTCTCGACGCCGGTGCCGACGACGTCGGTTTCGTCGAACTCTCACGCCCTGCTCTCGCCTCCGAGCGCCCCCATATCGAGCGCACCTTTCCACCCACGCGCAGTCTCATCAGTTTCGTGCTGCGGATGAATCGCGACAACGTCAGGAGCCCCGCCCGCTCTGTCGCCAACGCCGAATTCCACGAGACCGGCGACGACTCCAACGGTGTCGCCCGCCGCATCACCGCCGCGCTTGAGCAAGCCGGCGTGCGCGCCCTCAACCCACCCATGGGTTTCCCCATGGAAGCCGATCGCTGGATGTCCGAACGCATGTGGGTCGTCGCCCACAAGCCCGTCGCCGAGGCCGCCGGCCTGGGCCGCATGGGAATCCATCGCAACGTCATCCACCCGCGCTTCGGCAATTTCATCCTGCTCGGCACCATCCTCGTTGGCGCCGAAATTTCCGCGTACTCCCGCGAACTCGACTTCAATCCCTGTCTCACCTGCAAGCTCTGCGTCGCCGCCTGCCCCGTGGGCGCCATCGGAGCCGACGGCTCCTTCGCCTTCTCGTCATGCATGACGCACAACTACCGTGAATTCATGGGCGGGTTCGTGGACTGGGTGGAGACCGTCGCCGACAGTCGCAACGGCCGCGACTACCGCCGGCGCGTAAAGGATTCCGAGTCCGTCTCCGTGTGGCAGAGCCTGAGCTTCGGCCCCAATTACAAGGCCGCCTACTGCATGGCCGTCTGCCCCGCCGGCGAGGACGTCATTACCCCATACCTCCAATCAAAAATAGCCTTCGTCGACGAGGTGCTCCGCCCGCTCCAGGCAAAGCCGGAACCCATCTACGTGATCCCGGGCTCCGACGCCGAGGCCCACGTGACGAAACGTTTTCCCCACAAGACCGTACGGCACGTCCGAAACTCCCTCCGCCCGCGAAGTATCCCCGCGCTGCTCCAGGGCCTGCCGCTAGGCTTTCAGCGCGGCAAGGCCGGCGATCTCTCCGCCACCTACCATTTCACGTTCACCGGCTCCGAGCGCGCCGACGCGACCGTGCGCATCGCGGACGGCCGCATCTCCGTCGAGCACGGCCTCCGCGGCGTCCCCACCCTCCGAATCAAGGCCGACGCCGACACGTGGCTGGGATTTCTCGCCAGGGAAAAGTCCCTGCCCTGGGCCCTGCTCACGCGCCGCATTCGACTCCGCGGCAATCCCCGCTGGCTGCTCGCCTTCGGCCGCTGTTTCGCGTGAGCGATCTTCATCATGACAACCGATCCCAACACCCTCCGCCTGACCTTCACCGCCACGCGCGTTCAATCAACCCTTCCAATCCCCTTCGACGAAACGCTTCGCCGGCTGCACGCGCTGGTTCACCGTCCCAATCGGCGGTGCCTGGCCTTTCTCGCCCGGTTTTCCCTGCGCGAACGGCTCCGACGCCATCTGGAGCGCGCCGCCGGCGACACGGGGCTCATGATCCTTGGCTCTGTCCGCCACGATGCCGTCATCGGAGCCCTCGGGGGTCCCCGCCAGGCCCGGCTCTTCCTGATCGGAAATCCGCTGACCGCCCTCGGACTCTTGCGCGTCCACTCCGAGGCCGGCGTCTACGCCCCGCTGCGCGTGATGTTCCACGGCGGCGCCCCGGGCACCACCGTGGTCACCTACGACGCGCCGTCCTCGCTGCTCGATTCGTTCAACCACCCGCTCTTCTCCGCCACCGGCCGCGAACTCGACGGCCGCCTGGCAGGCCTGCTCGCGAGGCTGGCGGACAAGCGGGCAGCGTGAGTTCCCGGATATCGGGCGGCGCATTCTCCCCGCGTCGTCGGCGCTCGACAGGCCGCTGCGCCGCCCCGAGAGTGGCGCCCGCTCCGCTCCCGAACCCGGCATGTCCGCCCACGCACCAACGCCCGCCACCCCAGGCCACGCAGCCTCCGACCGCCCCACAATCGCGGTCGACATCGACGACACGCTCAACGACTTCACCCGGACCCTGCGGACCCTGCCCGTCCCGTTCGATCCCGCCTACGCCCTCCCGGAGGAGACCTTTTCCGCCTTCCTGGCCCGCGTGCGCGACGACGCGCCCGAAACCGGCGACCTGCTCAGCACCGAGTATTCCTATTTTCGCTACCGCATCCACGCGCTCTGCTACCGCGCCGCCGCGCCGCGGCCCGACGGCGTCGAGTTCATGCGCTGGCTGCGCGCCGACGGCTGGCGCATCGTGATCTGCACCCGCCGCGACCTCCGCCGCGCCAACGCCTGCACCCGCAAGTGGCTCGCCGACCACGGCGTCCCTTTCGACCACCTCTTCATGGCCGCCAACAAGGTCGTCTTCTGCCGCGCCTGGGGCATCCGGCACCTCGTCGACGACGACCCCTTTCAAATCGAGCACGGGGGCCCGCACGGGGTCCGGGTGTATTACCCCGTCATGGACAAACACGCCGCGCTGCCGACCAACGGCGCGCGGGGCTTTGCCTCCTTCGAGGAAGTCAAATCATGGATACGCGCGTCGGACTGCTGAGGTCCTTTTCCTCCACCTTCATTCCAGGCGTCGCTAAGATCGAGGCCGAGAGCTTCGGCTTCCCCTTCCTCGCCGACCTCCTCTCGGGGGGCGGGGAGCTCGAATACGGCCAGCTCACCACCTGCCGCCTCCTGCACAAGTACAAGCTCGTCAATGTGCCCGCCGCGCGCATGGACGCCCTGCTCGGTGAGCACATCGCGGGCCGGCTCAACGTCTGCCGCTACTTCGACGCCGAGTCAAACGACGTGCTCTGCCTGAATCTCGACAACAACCACAAGACCGACAGCACCGCGCTCATCCCGGAAATGACCGTCGCAGTGGACGCGCTCCGCGCCTGCCTCGTCGGCGCCGGATGCGAGCCGCTGGTCGTCGCCAGCGGGCGGGGATTCCATGTGTGGTGCCGCCTCGCAACGCCGGTCGCGAACGCACGGCTCAACGACTTCATGCTCCGCGCCGCCGCGCGCGCCATGCTCGCCGTGCACCAGACCGGCCGCGACCACCGCGAACTCAAAGTCAACTTCTACCCCGACGTCCGCATCTCCAACGTCGTTTCGCTGCGGCTCTTCGGCACCCTCCACGCGAAGACACGCCGGTTCAGTCACGTCGCCTCCCCCGACGGTCGCCTGCTCGATGAGCCTGCCTCCTGGCGCGCCTTCGAATCCTTCATGGAACGGGGCACCCTCCGCCCCGGCGCGTTCGAGGCCGCTCACCGCTCGCTCGGAGGCCGCGAAGCCGGCCCCGCGGCCTAGATCGGGGTTGCCCGGCCCGAAGCCTCCGGCGAGCATCGACCCATGGACCACATGGGAAAATCGCTCGTCGTCCTCGGCCTGCTCATCGCCGCCGCCGGAGCGTTGATGTGGCTGCTCGGCCGCCACGGCGGAGGCTGGCTGCCAGGCGACATCGTCATCGAGCGCAAACACGTGAAGTTCTATTTCCCCGTCGTCACCTGCCTCGTCCTCAGCCTGGTGCTCAGCCTGATAGCCTGGCTTTTCCGCCGTTGACCGCGGTGTCTTTGGACTAGTCGCCAATATCCGCAGGTCCGTCGACGACGACGGCGAATCGATCCGCCAGGGCCGCAAGCTCGACACGCTGCACCACAGCTGCCGCAACGACTCCGCCGTGCCCATCCGACAGATCCCGCGTCGCGCAGCCGCCGGACACGATCGTGCATCGATAACCCCGGTCGAGGGCGGCACGCACCGTCGATGAGACGCACATATGCGTCATGAAACCCACTACGATGAGGTCCTTCCGTCCAATGCGCTCCAACGCCTTCTCCAGCGTCGTACCTGCAAAGGCGTTGGGAAGATGCTTCACCACGATCGGCTCTCCCGCCGCCGGCGTAAGAGCCGCGATCGGTCGCGCGGAACCGTCCCGGGGATCGAAGATTCCAGAGCCCGGCGTTCCCTCGTGGAGCACGTGAATGATCGGAACGTGAAAGGCACGCGCCCTCGCGAGCAGCACCGCTATCTCCCGCACGGCCGAATCGGCCCCGGGCAGCGCGAGCGGCCCCTTTTCATAGGTGCGCTGGGCGTCGATGATCACCAGCACCGCTTGCGAGAGTCGCGCGGCAACCGGATGCGCGCCGGCCAGCTCGAACAGCGTGGACGGCGTCTCTTTCGCGAATGCCGCGACCGAATGGGTCACCGCGAAGAGCGACAGGCCGGCGCCGAGCCAGGATTGCACAAAACGAAACGGGAATGGACGAACGGAGGAGAACATGCCTCCGACTCTACCAACCACCGCGCGGTCCGGCTAATGCCGCCTTTTTTCCTTTCCATGCCTTTTGGTAATGACTCCACTGCAGCCATGGAGCTTCGGCATCTCCGCTATTTCATCGCCGTGGCCGGCGAGCTGAACTTCTGCCGGGCCGCGGAAAGGCTCAGGCTCACTCAGCCTGCACTCAGTCGTCAGATCCGCGACCTCGAGGAGGAGCTGGGCGTCGAATTGTTTCACAGACGCCGTACCCGAACGGCTCTTACACCCGCGGGCGTACGATTTGCCGCAAGCGTCCGCGATATTCTCGCCGCGACCGACCGGGCTGCAGATGAGGCCCGCTCGATCGGAAGCCAGATCCGCCTGGGACACTACGGTTCGCTCTGGTTGGACTATTTCTCGCCCGCCCTCGCCCGGTTCGCGAAAGCGCATCCCGGATTTAGGCTCGCGCCCGTGGAACTCACTCCCCGTGAACTCGCGACCGCGGTGGCCGGCGGACAGGTGGACTTCGCCCTCCTCGGACCCTTCGACTCCAACCCAGCGCAGGGGCTCGAAGTCCGGCGCGTCGCAGCATTGCCCGCTGTGGTCGCGCTCGCGGCCTCAAATCCTCTGGCAAAGCGTCGGCGGCTGTCGCTGGCCGATTTGGCCGGGACACCATGGCTGTCATGGGACGAACATGATTTTCCCGGCCGTCATGCGATCATCGCCGACGCCGCCCGCCGAGCGCACCTCTCGCCTCGCTGGGCTTCACCTGTGAACAGCATGGCGTCCGTGTTTCTCGAGATCGCGGACAGCGGGACTGCGGCGTTCGTCCTTCCGATGTCGAAGAAGCTTCCCCACGCAGGCGTCGTCTTCTCGGAACTGAAAGGCCAGCCCGTTGTATTTCCAATGGACGTCGCATGGCGCTCGCGCCATCCGCACGCGGCAACCCTCGGCAATCTCGCCGCAACGCTGTCTGCCTCCTCCAGGCCCAGGTCCTCCTCTTGATCCCGTCACGTCTTCTCCGCATCGCTCATTCCAATCCCATGTTTCGTCACCTTCTCCTCACCGTCCTCTTCGGTGTGTCCTGCGCCCTGCTCACGGCCGCCGAGCCCACCACGCCTTACGGCAACAACCCCGCGGCCGGTCACTACTCCAACGTCGATGGCATCCGCCTCTATTATGAGGTGTACGGCTCGGGCGCCCCGCTCGTCGTGCTGCACGGCAACGGAGGAAGCATCGCGTCGATGCGCTATCAGATCGATTTCTTCCGCTCACACCGGCGCGTCATCGCCATCGACAGCCGCGGTCACGGCAAAAGCGAAATGGGCCCCGGACGGCTGACCTACACCCAGATGGCCGACGACGTCGCCGCGCTCCTCGCGCAGTTGCACACCGGTCCCGCGGATTTCATCGGCTGGAGCGATGGCGGGATCGTGGCTCTGCTCGTGGCCCTCCGCCACCCGGCCGTCGTCCGCCGCCTGGCCATCTCCGGCGCAAACCTTTCCCCCGAAGCGCTCGCCCCCGGCGACGTGCCCTCCATGAAGGCGGACCTGCTCAACGCCCAATCCAAGCTCGCCGCCGGCGATCGCTCCCAGCCCTGGGCGAGGATTTGCCAGTACCTCCAGCTGATGATCACCCAGCCGCACATCACCGCGGCCGATTTGAAGAAGATCACCGCACCGACGCTCGTGATGGCGGGCGGCCACGACCTCATCCCCGCGGCGCACACCCGCGCCATCGCCGCCGGTCTGCCCCACGCCATCCTCCACGTATTCCCTGGCGCCGGACACGCCGCGCTCCAAGAGGTCCCCGACGAGTTCAACGCGGTCGTCGACGGCTTCTTCCAGGCTCCCGAGCCAAAGTGACCCGCCGCGCGGAAAGGGGCCCTCCTCGCATTTAGCAGCGCGAGCCCTAATGTCCGAGGGGCTTCCACCTTTAGGGCAACCACAGCCACGCGCTAGCCTTGCGGCTCCGTCGCGCTCAGCGCGGCGCAACCCCTCCCCCATGAAATATCTCTGCCGTTTCCTCATCGGCCTGATCGTAACCGCACAGGCTCTCTGCGCAGCAGTCTCCACCCACGTGTGGCAAAAACAGCAGCTGAGCTTCACAGCCTCCCACGCCTACACGAACCCCTACACCGAGGTCACCGTCTGGGTCGACCTCAAGGGCCCCGGCTTCTCCAAACGCTGTTACGGTTTTTGGGACGGCGGCAGCACCTTCCGCGTCCGCGTCATGGCCACCGCCCCAGGCGAATGGTCTTGGTCCAGCGGCTCCTCGCCCGCCGACCCGGGGCTCGACGGCAAATCGGGTTCCTTCACCGCCACCCCCTGGACCAACGCCGAGCTGGAGGCCAATCCCAACCGCCGCGGCATGATCCGGCCCTCCCCCA
>JAJXVO010000009.1 GCA_021782105.1 bacterium | reverse complement strand
AGCGCATCCCCTTCCGCAACGTTTATTTCACCGGCATCATCCGCGACAACCAGGGCCGCAAGATGTCGAAGTCCCTCGGCAATTCGCCCGACCCTCTCGACCTCATCGAGAAGTACGGCGCCGATGGCCTGCGCTTCGGCATCATTTCCATCGCCCCCCAGGGCCAGGACATCCGCTTCCAGGAGGAGCGTATCGAGGGCGGCAAGAACTTCTGCAACAAGCTCTGGAACGCCTGCCGCTTCCGCCAGATGAGCGGCCCCGCCGGCGACAACTCCTCCCTCGCTGCCATCCTCGTCCGCCTCGAGGCCTCCCAGTTCGACGCCGACGACCACGCCATCCTCCAACGCCTCGTCTCCACGATGGCCGAGGTCGAGCGCTGTTTCCGCGAGTTCGAGTTCAGCGCCGCCGTCCAGGCCCTCTACGCTTTCTTCTGGGGCGATTTCTGCGACTGGTACGTCGAGGTCTCCAAGGCCAAGCTCCAGGACGAGTCCACCAAGCTCAACTGCCTCGCAATCCAGGACCTCGTCCTGCGTCAGACCCTCCTGCTGCTCCACCCCGTCACTCCCTTCATCACCGAGGAACTCTGGGGGCAGCTCGGCTACGGCCGCAGCGGCGAATTCCTCATGTGCGACGTCCGCCTGGAGACTGCCGCCGCCTTCACCGCCGCGCTCGACGCCCGGGCCCTTCCCATCAACCGTGCCCTCGCCGACTCCGTAGAGAAGCTCAAGCAGGTCGTCTCCCAGGCCCGCGCCCTCAAGGCCGAGCACAACCAGGCCAGCCGCCGCGACTCACTCCTGCTCGTCACCGCAGGCGACGCCGAATGGGCCGTTCTCCAGGCCAACCTCGCCAAACTCGCCCGCATGTGCGGCGCCGCATCCATCGAGCGCCGCGAAAAGGTCGACGGCGCCCCCGCGGTCGTCACCCCGCTCGGCACCGTCTACCTGGACCTTGCCAGCAGCGTCGACGCCGGCGCCGAGAAACAACGCATCGCCAAGGAACTGGAAAAACTCTCTCAGCACATCGCCGGCACCGAGGCCCGCCTCTCGAACCCCGCCTTCGTCGGCAAGGCCCCACCCGCCGTTATCGAGGGAGCCCGCAAGCAACTCGCCGACCAGCAGGCCAAACGAACCGAACTCGAACGCCTCCTCGCCGCCCTAGGCTAAGCGGTCACGCACTTCCGTTCATCTTCAAGCCCCGCCACCCCGCGGGGCTTTTTCGTTTTCCGAAGTGGATTGGCCACGAGAAAATTCCAGGATCTACGGATTCTGGGTGCGCGCACCTATAAGAGCTCCCACGACAATGCCGGCAACTCCGGCGCCTTTTCGTGTTTCTCCTGGCCAACTCCTTCAGGTCGACATGGGGCAACGTCTCCCCAGAAACACAAGGGCCGCCCCTTTTGAGAGGCGGCCCGTGTGACCTAACACCAAGCAAACCGTAAGAACTACAAACGTAGCCGTCCTTTTCGGACGTTATTGACTACACCCAGATAGATGCGACCGGCCTCAAAACGCTCAAAATTCCGACGAATATTTTCCGTGTTTTTTTAGTCGTTGCATACCACCGACTAAGGCCTTTCCAAATCGAACCGATCACGGGTCGTCGTATAGCCGTCACCACCCAGGCGACCTATCAGATCCAGTTTCGCCGGGTCGGGCAGGCCCTCTTCGCCCAGGACCGAATCAAGCACGTGCACGGCAAGTATCCGGCCGATGACGATGTTTCCCGCCATGGGTCCCTCGCCCACCCGCACGATCTGGTGAAGGCAACATTCGAAGGCCGCCGGCGCATCCTGCACCCGCGGAGGCCGCACGCGCAAGCTGGGGGCCGCCCCCACACCAAAGGCGCCAAACTCGCTCTCGCCGTAGGGCAGCGGAGCCGAACACGCGTTCATCACCGCGGCCAGGTGCTGCGGCACGACGTTCACCACGAATTCCGGGACTAGTTCGATGTTCCGCAACGTGTGCTTCGGCCTGCCCTCACGGTCGTTCACCGGCACGAACATCAGCGTCGGCGGATTCGCCGTCACCCCCGAGAAAAACGAGAACGGCGCGAGGTTGGTCGCGCCCTCCGGCGAAAGGGTCGACACCCAGGCCACGGGCCTCGGCATGATCAGGGAGCTCATCCAAGCGTACGCGCTGCGCGGCGGAAGGTTGGCAAAATCGATCGTCATGAGTTGAAAGTCCGCCGCCCGCACCTCAGCCGGCACGCCCGGCGACCCGCGTCGCCAAAGTTCCAATACACTCCACCTCCAGCTCCACCTCGTCCCCCGCCTTCAGCCATCCCTCGCCGTTCGCCCCGGCCTCGAGCAGGCAACCCCCGCCCACAGCCCCGGTGCTTAACAGGTCGCCCGGGAACAGCTCGGCGTCCTGAGAGGCGTGCGAAATCATCCGCGGCACGGTGTGGTAAAGGCTCCCGGTCGAGCCGCCGCCCACCACCGCGCCGTTCATCCGTGCGGTCATTTTAAGATGGATACGCTCGCCCTCGATTCTCGCCTCCAGCTCCCTGCGAAGCACGAGCCAGGGTCCGACCGCCGTCGCAAAGTCCTTGCCCTTCGAGGGCCCCAGGCCCGCAGGCAGCGCGCGTTGCTCGAGGTCTCGCGCGCTCAGGTCGTTCACGATCGTGAACCCCGCCACATGCTCCCAGGCCCGCTCGGGCGAGATGTCCCTGCCCCGCCGCCCGATCACAATCCCGAGCGCCAGCCCGAAATCAAGCTCCCGGGCCTCCGCCGGGTACCGCACGCTCGCCCCATGCCCCACCAGCGCCAGCCGGTTCGCGAAGGCAAACGCCGGCGCCTCGTACCAGGCTCCGGGGATCACCTGCCCGACCCTCCGACGCACCGCGCCCACGTGTTCCTCGAAAGCGTCGAAATCCCGAAACGCCGCCGGCCGCACCACCGGCGGAAGAAACTCGAATTCACTCTCCCGATACCGAGGCCCCCTCCAGCCCGCCGCTCGCTCCCTCAATTGCTCCAAATGGCTCATCACCCATGGCAACGTCTCCTCCAGACGCCGCTCGCGCCGCAACGTGAGCGCCGCCAGCTCAATCCACGTCCCATCCGGCGCCGAGGCCACAGCCACGGGTTCCACGCTCGCACGGGGCAAAATGGTTGCAAAACGCATGTCGGCGCGCTGGTTCGGTCGGCGTGTCACTTTTATGCCCCAGCCGCCCCGAGCAGGTCGAAACAAAACCCCGCCAAACCCCGGTTATTCACGACCGCCGGAGAGTAAGTTGTTACAAACTCCCGCTTGCCCTCCACCCCCCTTTCGTGACTCGATTTCGACCCATTTTTTGCCTCAGAATTAGAACCTCTAAAGCCCTTTTTCAGCCCTCCCTCCCATGGCATCAGAGACAAATGAGCGTTTATTGACGATTCAATAGAGACCCTACTAATTGGGGTCAGGGCGGACAGCGACCACAACTAATTGTGGTCTTCACCCCGAAATCCGTCCTTACTTTCTCCCGGTTTTTCTCCTACGGCCTCCCCGACCGCCGGACTCCCCGATCCAGCCTTACTTCACTCTTCGTTTCCGTTAGAAAATGAACGCCTCTCCAGCATCCGCCCTCCTCCGTCGTTTCGCTCCTCCCTCCGCTCCTCGCGAGCGGCTCGTCGTCAAACGTGATGGCCGTCTCGTTCCCTGGGACGCCGCCAAAATCACGCGCGCCATCGTACTCGCCTACTACGACGTCCAGACCAATGGCGCCCCCAATCCCGACCGCGACGACGTCACCAAACGTTACGGCGTCGACACCGCCACCTTCATGAAGGCCATGGCGATCACCGAGCGCGCCAAGCAGATGATCGAACTCGTCTACCGCGCCAATCGCTACCCCTCGATCGAGCAGATCCAGGACATCGTCGAAAAAGCCATCGCCACCGAGAGCGAACTCGAGGTCGCCAAGAGCTACATCATTTACCGCCAGCGTCAGGCCGAGCGCCGCCTCGCCAAGTACGAGGACAACGGCCTCGCCGATTACATCGCCGTTTCCAAGTACGCCCGCTACCGCCCCGAGCTCCTGCGCCGCGAAACCTATGGTGAGGCCGTCGCCCGCGTAGCCCAGATGCACCTCGACCACTTCTACGACAAACTCGACACCAAGATCCCCGAGATCCTCCCGCCCGAACTCTCCAGCCTCATAACCGGCGCCGACCGCCAGCGCATCGGCGAGTGGCTCCTCGGACAGTCCCTGGGCAACCTGATCACCCGCTCCTTCGACGCCGTCCGCGCCCGCAAGGTCCTCCCCTCGATGCGCTCGCTGCAGTTCGGCGGCATCGCGATCCTCCGCAACCATTCGCGCATGTTCAACTGCGCCTACAGCCCAGCCGACCGCGTGGAGTTTTTTGGCGAATACTATTTCCTCCTGCTCTCCGGCACCGGTTGCGGCTTCTCCGTCCAGAAGCAACACGTCGGCCGCCTGCCCTCCCTTCCCGTCCGCGGCCGGGAACTCGACCTCACCGTCAAGCATTTCGAGGTCGCCGATACCATCGAGGGCTGGTCGGACGGCCTCATCGAGCTCTTCAAGAGCTACATCGAGGGCTACAAGGTCGAATTCAATTTCTCCAAGATCCGCCCGCGCGGCAGTGCGCTCAAAACCTCCGGCGGCAAGGCCCCCG
The DNA here is from genome assembly GCA_021782105.1 of bacterium. Classification (GTDB taxonomy): domain Bacteria; phylum Verrucomicrobiota; class Verrucomicrobiia; order Opitutales; family Opitutaceae; genus MWDT01. The sequence continues at coordinate 29,337 of JAJXVO010000009.1, read as the reverse complement.
GCCACCTCCCCTTCAAGCAGGCCCTCGCTGAAACCGAGCGTATCCTCGCCGGCGCCGGCGGCCGCAAGCTCCGGCCCATCGAGGTCTACGACATCTGCATGCATGTCGCACGCTCCGTGCTCTCCGGCGGTATCCGCCGCTCGGCGACGATCTGCCTTTTCTCCTCCGACGATGAGGAGATGATGACCGCCAAGACAGGCGACTGGTTCGCCAAGCACCCGCAGCGTTCCGCCTCCAACAACTCCGCAATCATCCTGCGCGGCTCCAACGACGAGGAGACTTTCCGCAAGCTTTTCCAGGCCCAGAAGGAATTCGGAGAGCCCGGCTTCTACTTCACCAACGACCTCGAGTTCGGCTGCAATCCCTGCTGCGAAATCGGCCTGCACCCCGTCGTCCAGGGCCCCATCTCCGAACAGGACGCCCAACATCTCCGCTCCATCGGCTACGAGGGCGAACTCGGACCCGACACCCGCCTGTCCGGCTGGCAGATGTGCAACCTCACCACGATCAATGGTGCCATCGCCACCAACGATGAGCTCTTCCTCGACGCCTGCCTGCACGCCGCCATCATCGGCACCCTCCAGGCCGCCTACACGAAGATGCCCTACCTCGGGCCCGTCACCCGCTTCCTCAATGAACGCGACGCCCTCCTGGGCGTCTCCATCTGCGGCATGATGGACAACCCGGAGGTGCTCTTTAACCCGGCCACCCTCGAACGCGGCGCCCTCCTCGTGCGCGTCGCCAACTGCCTCGTCGCCCACCTCCTCGGCATCCGCTCCGCGGCCCGCCTCACCTGCGTCAAACCGGAAGGCACCGCGTCCCTCCTCCTCGGCGCCGGCTCCGGCATCCACCCGCACCACGCCCGCCGCTACTTCCGCCGCGTCCAGGCCAACCGAAAGGATCCGGTCTACCTGCACTTCCGGAACAACAATCCGCACATGACCGAATCCTCGGTCTATAACCCGGATGCCGACGATGTCATCACCTTCCCCGTGGAAGCCCCCAAGGAAGCCATCCTCCGCGACGAACTCTCCGCCCTCGATTTCCTCGAGTTCGTAAAGCTTGTTCAGCAGCACTGGGTCCAGATCGGCACCGCCGATGAAAGCCGCTCCCCCGGCCTCCACCACAACGTATCCAACACCTGCACGGTGCGCCCAGACGAGTGGGACCAGGTCGGCAGCTTCATCTGGACTAATCGCGAATTCTTCACAGGCATCTCGCTGCTCGCCCACGACGGCGACAAGCGCTACGCACAGGCCCCCCGCGAGGAGGTCACCACCGAGGACGATATCGTGAAGTGGAACCGCCTGAAGTATGTCGAAATCGACTACACGCAGCTCAGCGAGAAGTCCGACGAGACCAAACTCAAGGAGGCCGTCGCCTGCGCCGGCGGCGCCTGCGAGATCATCCACTCGGGCTGAAACCTCTTTTCTTCATCCTGCAAGGCCGGCCCTGTAGAGAGGCCGGCCTTTTTTGTCCTCAGCCATTATGCCCGATTTGCTTTGCGACCGCCCCCGCGCGCCTCTCCGCTGGATACGTGTCCTTGTCGAGAACCCTCACCAACGCCCTTCGCGAAGGCCTCCACGCCGCGCGGGCCAATCTCGTGCCCGGACTCATCCTTCAGGCCTCCGCCCTCGCAATTGTCTACGCCTTCTACTTCTCCCCGCCGGTCAACCAGGCCCTCGAACACCTGGCCGAATTTCGCTCCGCCACCGGCCTGCGCTTCAGCATGGTCTCCACCGCCCTCTGCGGCGGCGTGATCCCCTTTCTCTACCTCCGCACCTTTGCCCCCGCCGCATATCGACCCTCCGTCGCTTTCGGCTCCGTCATCACCGCCTTCTGGGCCTACAAGGGCATAGAGGTCGATCTGTGGTATCGCACGGTCGGAATCCTCTTCGGCCAGGGACACAGCCCCGCCACCGTCGCCCTCAAGACGCTCGCCGATCAATTCCTCTACAGCCCGATCCTGGCAATTCCCCTGACCGTCCTCGTCTATTTCTGGTGCGAATCGGGATTCAGCTTGTCAGCCGTCTCCGCCGATCTCCGCTCCGGACGCTGGTACAGCCGTCGCGTGCTCACCCCGTTGATCTCTAACCTGGCCGTCTGGCTGCCCGCGGTGACGATCATCTATTCGCTGCCTCCCGCCCTGCAGCTGCCCATGCAGAATCTCGTGCTCGTGTTCTTCACGCTCATCCTCGCCCACCTGATGCGGCGCACCCGCACCGCCTGAACCAGGCTCAGAAGCGCAGCGAGACGCGGTCGCCCCGGGCGCCGATCCGGCTCGAGGCCGTCTCGTAAAGCTCGTCATCATTCAGACGGCTCGGAAGCGGCCCGATCGAATGATTCGCAGCAACCATGTCCGAACGATCCGACGGATTGTAGGTATAACGAAGATAATGCGACCTGCGCGCCTCGGAGGGCTGTTTCATCGAGGCGACCTTCTCCTGTTCCATGCGAAGGGAAGTCATCGCCACGGAAGTTGGGAGCGGCTGCTCAAGCCCAAGACTCGCCTGAAGCGAAGATCCAAGCCGGGCCTCGACACGATGCACGGGCGCACCCCGCTCGGGAGTGAGAATCATCGCCACCGCACTGGAAAGTTCGCCAGGGGCATACGCCCGAAGCTCGCGCCTCGGCATCTGCACCATTGCCACACTCCCTGATCCCGTAACCCGAACCGCGGGAACCGAAGACTTGCGAGCTAGCGAAGAATCATTCGCCGATGCCGTCGCCGCTGCCACCGGAAGACTCGACAAGGCAGGTTGATACTCCTCAATCGCAACGATCACCAAGCTCGCAAGGGCCGTCGCGCCCACGACTACATGCCAGCGTGCGACCGTGATCCCCAGCCGAGGAAGGGCATCCTTCCACCACGAGCGCTTCGTCGCCGCCACGTCGCGCACACGGGAATGCATCTGGCCCTGCCATGCTCCCCAGAACTCGCTTGACGGACGTTCCGATTTTTTTACCCGAAGAAGTTCTTCGACTGAAATCGGCCTGCGCGGTTCTTCGTGCTTGTTCATCAGCGTTTGACGTAAGGTTGGAGCTCAGCCTGCAACAGCTGCTTTGCGTAGTGCAGGCGCGAACGCACGGTGCCCTCCGAACAATCCATGATCTCGGCAATTTCCTGATGGCTGAGGCCGTCGATTTCGAAAAGGGTCACCACGGTACGATGCTTGATAGATAACTTCTGCATCGCTTCGTTCAATTTCTCCTGAAGCTCTGCGACAAATGCGTCGCGATCAGCCCCCCGTTCATCCGTAAGAGCAGCAATTACCTCAGCGGACGGGCGATCATTCTCGTCGATCTTATCGATGCTGAAAAAGCTGCGTAGTCGATTTTTGCGTAGGTGACCAAGCGCCGTATTAATGCCGATGCGGTAGATCCAGGTGAAAAACGACGCGTCGCCCGCAAAACGATGGATCGCCTGAAAAGCCTTGATGAAGGAATCCTGCGTGAGGTCCGCCGCATCCTCACGGTTGCCGACCAGATTGTAGATGACCGCGTAGAGGCGTTCCCGATACTTCAGTACCAGGTGGTCGTAGGCATCGATATCACCGGATTGAACCCTCTGGACGAGCGACCAGTCGGCATCGGCCTCGTGGCGCCGTTCCGGCGAAGCGACGAGCACTTTCCCCAGGACTTTCGTTAGGCTCATAGTCGATCTTCAGTAAAAGCGCATCCCAACTCAGAGCAAGCGGCTTTCGTCTCCTTTTTGGGGTATTTCCCCGTCGCCTTCCGGTCTTTTTTATTTCTTTGTTCTTCGACGCATCCAACGCGCCTCCTCCACCCGCACATGACGCTAGCCCTTGTTATCCAACTCGAGGATCCCAAGATGTGGCTCGTAGCCCGCGGCGCCCTCGACGCCGCACGCCGCCAGCAAGTCTCCCTTCGCATCCTCGGATTTCCCAGCGAAGAGGCCTACGCCTCTCTCAGTGATGACCTGATCTTCAACTACTTCGGGAAAAGCGCCTTGGAGTGCGATGGCCTCATTTTTGCATCGCCCGGTCGATTGCTTCAGAATCTCGGCAAGCAGCTTCACGACGAGGGCCGACCCGTGGTCCTGGTCGCGCGCAAAGTCGGAGACGTTCCCTGCGTCATCAACAACAACACCGACGCGATCTGCGAGCTCGTCCATAGCCACGTTGAAAAGGGACACCGGTCCATCGCCTTCCTCGCGGGCACCGTCGAGAGCATCGTCGGAGAGGAACGCATGTCCGGCTACTGGCAGGGACTCGACGAATGTGGTCTGGAGATCGAAGAATCGCTTCTGATCCGCGGCGACTACACAGAGCGCGTGGCCTATGAGGCCGTTCGGGACGCACTTGCCCGCGAGGTGCATTTTACCGCTCTGATCGCAGCAAACGACCTGAGCGCCCTCGGGGCCATGCGCGCCCTGGCTGAGGCCGGGTTGAGCCCTGGAGCCGATGTCGAGGTGTCGGGATTCGACAACATCCCAGCCACGCATTGGAGCCAGCCTCCGCTCTCCACCTTCGACACAGGGCTCTACCAGATGGGCTATCAGGCCTGCACCGCGCTGGGCCACATCGTGCGCAAGGAGCCTTTTCAATCCGAAAGCATTGTGCCCGCCCGCTTCGTCCCGCGGCTGAGCACTTGGGAAAGCGAGGGCGATTCCAGCCGGTCCCATCCCCTGGGATCCGATTACCTCGAACACCGCTTCTTGTACGACAGTCAGCTCGACCTGCTCCGCGGCGATGCCCACGCGGCCGAACTCCTGTCGAGACTCGGCCAGACCTCCACTTCGCACGAGTCCTTCCTCCAAACCATGCGCGAGCTGCTTTTTGAAGTGGAGCACATGGGACTCAGCCCGGGATGTCTTTATTCGCTATTGACCAGGGACAATTTGCCCGGAACCGGGGCGGATGACGGGCTCAGACTGGCCCCACCCGCCACGATCGACGCCACGCTGGGGCTGCTGACGACGGCATTTTTCAACGAACATACACGGGAGGCCGACACGGCGCTTCGCTACCACGGCGCGACAGTGCATTTGCGGGAGTTGCCATTTGCCGAGGCAAAAGAGGAAACCATTCTCGAAACCATGCAGGGCACGCTGCGCAATCTGGGCGTGCTCCGAGCGGGCCTCTATCTTCACGCCCCCGACGAACAGGGCGGCGAGGTTCAGGGCCTCTGGTACGATTGGCCCCCTGCGCCGGGCGGTGCGGCAGCCGGCGGCCGTGCGTGCGACCGCTACACCCCGGAACTCGTGGAGGCCAGCCATCCGCAACGCTCGTGGCTTACGCTCCCCATGATGCACGGGCAGGAGACCCTTGGTATCGCCGTGTTCGACGCAGAATCCGAATTTCTTCCCCACGCGATCGATCTGGTGCGCCAGTTCACCGTCGCCCTGCGCGCCGCCCGCCTGCAAGGCGCACTCTCGACAGCCAACGCGGAGTTGGTCGAAACCTCCCGCCTCGCGGGCCTCGCCGAGATGGCAACCGGTGTGCTGCACAATATCGGCAATGCGCTGAACAGCGTGAACACCTCCTGCAGCCTCGCCATCGACGTCGCTCGCGGCTCCAAACTCCCCGGCGTGTCACGGATCGCGCGGACGCTCGGCGAACACGCAGCCGATCTCCCGCGTTTCCTGACCGAGGATCCGAAAGGCGCCCAAGTCGTCCCCTATCTCGCCCAGCTTGGGACACACCTCGAGGACGAACAGAAACGCATGCTCGCCGAACTCGAGGGGCTTCGCGGCATGATCGAACACATCAACGAGATTGTGGCTGCGCAGCAAAGCCACGCTCAGGTATCGACGCTCGTCGAGGAGCTGTCCCCCCTTGAGCTGCTTGAGTTCTCGCTGCGCCTCGCCGAGGCCTCGCTCGCGCGCCACCGCATACGCGTCACCCGAGACTACGCCCAAGCCGCCAACGTGCGCGCCCAGCGGCAAAAGGCCGTGCAGATCCTCACGAATCTGATCCGCAACGCAAAGGAGGCGCTCGACGATATCCCCGAGGCTGGACGCCAGCTGCAACTCAGCGTTAAACCCGGCCGCAGTGGTTTCGTCGAGGTATCCGTCGAGGACAGCGGCCCCGGCATCGCCGCCGAGAATCTCGTCCGCATCTTCAATTTCGGGTTCACAACCAAGAAGGGTGGGCACGGCTACGGCCTCCACAATGCGGCCCTCGCGGCCCGGGAAATGGGCGGCTCGCTGAAGGCGTTCAGCGCAGGCCACGGCAAGGGAGCGCGGTTTGTCCTGGAGCTCCCCGCAGCCTGAGTCGATTCCCCAGGCAAACGGGGATTGCCTGGGCGCACGCGATGCGCTGGTTTGGTCTCGCTCAGGTCCGCCATGCCAACCGCAGGATTTTTCGCACTCCCGGCTCAGCAAGGCATGAGCGCTTCCTCTCCTTTGAGCCCGTCCTCCCAACGCGTCACCTATCTCTTCACGACCTTCCCAAAGTCCACGGAGACCTTCCTTCAACGCGAGATAATCGCGATGCAGGCGCGCGGCCTGCGCCTGCGCATTTTCTCCCTGTGGGGCGGCGGCGGGGATTTTCAAGGGATCCGAGTGGAACGATTTTCCAAATGGAAGCTGCTCACCCTGCCATGGATGATCCCCTATGAGGCAGCACGACGGCCCGGGGTGCTGGGCCAGCTCCTGCACGGCCTGGCCACCCGCAAGGCCCCTTCCTGGCTCAATTTCTGGGAGAACATGCTCGGGGCCGGCTTCGCCTGCCTTTACGCCGGCCGGTTCAGGCGCGAGCGGCCCGACCTCGTCCACGCAGCCTGGGGTGGAGCCCCCGCCACGGCCGCGTGGCTGCTGTGGAGGTTGGACGGACACCGCTTCAGCGCCGCGGCGCACGCGTATGATCTTTTTGAGCACGGCGGCGACTGGTGGCTCGTCGAGAAGCTGGAGCACGCCGCATTTGTGCACACCTCCACCGAGATGGGACGCTCCGCCCTCATCCGGCGCGGCCTGCCCGCAAGGAGCGTCGCCTGCGTGCGCCGCGGCCTCCCGCAATGGCCCGCCTTCAAGGAACTCCGCCAAGACCGCTCCGACCTCCGCATACTCTGCGTCGCACGCCTCGTGCCGAAAAAGGGTCTGCGGCATCAGCTCCGCATCTACGCGGCGCTCCGCGATTCCGGATTGCGTTTCGAGGCGCGCATCGTGGGCGAAGGTGACCTGCGCGGCGAACTCACCCGAATGATCGGCGAACTCAGGCTCGGCGAGCGCGTGACCCTCACGGGCCACCTTTCCCAGCCCGCAGTGTGGGACCAATTTGCCTGGGCCGATCTGCTGGTGCACACCGGCGTCATTGCCCCCAACGGGGACAGGGACGGCCTTCCCAACGTGATTCCCGAAGCCATGGCCGCCGGAGTGCTGGTCGTGACTTCTCCTGCCGCCGCCACCACCGAGGCCGTCACGGATCGCGTCTCGGGCCTGGTTGCGCCGGTCGAAAATCCCCCCGCGTGGCTCGAAGCGTTCCGTCTCATCCAGGAGGACCCGGAGTTTTGCGAGCGCCTGCGCGCCGCGGCCCGCGTGTGGGTGGAGACCAACTACAATGCCCACGCCAACGCAGCCCGGCTGCACGCACTCTTCACCCAGGCGATCTCCGGAGCGGAGCCCCTGCCTCAGGGCGAGCCCGCGGCAGCGACGGCACGCTCCTTCGAATGATTTTTTTGGATACGACCAGGACCGGCCGGGCCGGACACCGCTCGGGCCTGACGCGGGTGACGGGGCGGCTCGGCCAGGCGCTTGGCGACCGCGCGCGCGCCGTTTCGTGGGAGACCCTGCGTGAAGCCAAACCTGCTCCCGAGGACTGGTTTTTCACAGCCGAACTTTTCTGCGAGCGCGAGCGGCCAGGTTTTCGAGCCCTTCTCGACCAGCGGCCATGCCGGATGGCCGCCCTGTTTCACGACGCCATTCCCCTGCGGCTTCCTCACATCACCTGGCCGCAGAGCGTCGCGCGCCATCCCGATTACCTGAAGCTCCTCTCGCGCTTCGACCGGGTCTGGGCCGTCTCCGCGGCAAGCCGCGAAGAATTGCTCGGATTCTGGCGCTGGCAGCGCATTGACCGGGTCCCCCTGGTCGAAGTGCTGCCGTTGGGAGCGGATTTCGACGGAGCTTCCCGCAGGTTCGCCCCTTCGCTCCCGCCACGCCCGCTCGTGCTCAGCGTGGGAATCCTCGAACCGAGGAAAAACCAGGACTTTCTGCTCGATGTCTGTCGCCAGCTCTGGGAGTCGGGCCTCCGCTTCGAGCTCCATCTCGCAGGGCGGGTCAACCCGCATTTCGGCGCGCCGGTGCTCGCAAAGATCCGGGCGCTGCAACGCAGGTATCCGGACCTTCACTTCCACGAATCTCCACCTGACGACGAGCTCGCGACCCTGATTGAGCGGACCCGCGTGATGGCGTTGCCCACGATCGCCGAAGGTTGCGGACTTCCCGTGCTCGAATCGCTTTGGCGCGGCGTGCCCTGCCTGGCCAGCGACCTCCCTCCCATCCGGGAAAATGCGGTCGGCGGCGGGTGTCTCTGCGTGAAGGCCGGCGACGCCGATTCCTGGTCCTTCGCGCTGTCGCGACTGCTCACCGACGACGAAGTCTGGCGCAGGCTCGCGGGCGACGCGTCAAGCCGTGCCCTGACGACTTGGGCCGACAGCGCCGGAGTTCTTGCGGCTGCCCTTGGCGACGGCCGTTGACCGCGCTTCGAGGAAGCCGATCCACGTCAGCGCAACGAAGACGATCCACAGCGGGTACGCTTCGGCCAGGGAGCCCGGACTCATCAGCGGAAACGAACTCACTTCGATCATGGCGTCGATGGCGAGGAGCGATGCACAGGAGACCAGCAAGCCCGACGCGAGCAGCCACATCTCCCCCAGGGGTCGACTCTTCCGTAGGATCAATCCCCAATAGAGCCATAGCGCAGCGGCGCTCCAACCGCCTATCCAAAGGACCCAGCGCATCGACTTTCCGATGTAGTAGAGAATGGCGCGCCGCGTGCGATCGCCCTCCTCCCGAAGAGACAGCACCTGTGTCTGCTGGCCTTGTACCGGATAGAGACGGTCGCGGGTCATGTCGCGGAAGAGCGTCAGTTGCCCGGCCGTACCCGAACTGAAGCCGGGGCCGACGTTGAAGCCACGGAAAGAGGTGAAATAGTCCGCGTACCGCAGGAAAGTGCCCGGCAGGCGCGCCGTGTAGCCGTTCTGCCACACGGGCATCATTCCGCTGCGAGGCGCGCCGGCCTTCAGCTTTCCGCTTTCGCAGGCCGTGTTCACCTCCCGAGCGAGCCTTGCGTAGAAATTCAGTTCGGTGTGCGCATCAGGGGCATTTCCCGAACGCCACACGGCTTCCCGAAGCAGCCATACGAACCAGCCACCGGCGACCTCGCGTTCCTGCTTGGGCCGTCCAGTGAGGTAAGTGCAACCGGCCGCCATCGCCTCGCCGTCGGGACCGTCGATCCAGGGCTTCAGCGCAGTGAACGCCGGGCTCACGGCATAGATCCGTTCCCTGGCCGCCCGGCTAACCGGCACCATCGGGATCTGCCCTCTAGGATACACACGCTGCAGGGCGCCATAAGCATCGAGAAATTCCGGAGCTCGAAATTCCACGGTCCCATACCAGCCGTAATGTTTCAGGTTCATCGCGCTCACCCCGGCGATCACGGCCCAGGCTGCGCCCGTGGCCAGCAAGGCCGCTCCCGCCAGCCCTCGCAGGCCGGAAAACCCTCCCGTGAATATCCGGCGAAGTGCGACGCCCACCGCCACGATCACACCGAGCGGAAGAATCCACACGCCTTCCTCCCTCGTCAGCCAGAACAGGCCGAACGAAAACCCCAGCAGCAGGCCCCAGCCCACCTGTTTCCCAAGGGGCCGGTCCGAGCGGAGCGCAAGACCCGCCACCCCGGCAAACACGGCCAACGCCAGCGGCGTTCCGATGTTCTGCCGTAATACCCGACCCAATACCATGACTTCGTAGCTCATCGGGTTCCACAGCAACAGAGCGAACACCAGGAACAGCGCGCTCTCGCGCGCGATGGCAGGCTTGAGCGCCTTCACGACGAGCCAGCATGCCGCGGCATAGGCCACCTGTTGCGAGAACCCCAGCGGCAGCCCCAGCAGGAAGCTGCCCGCGATGAACATCGGATACACGGGCCCCTTCGCCAGCGTGAGGTAGGTGTAGGGTCCGAGCCACTGCCCCTTCGCCAGATAATCCGCGAGGGTCACAAAAAGCCGGTCGTCGATCGACGCCGCCCCGATCGCGAGGATGTGCAGCGTCTCCGCGAGCCAGAGCTTCAGCAGCACCAGGATCCACGCGCTCCAGCGCCATGTCCTCTTTTCGAATAGCGCCATCATCAATCCCGACTCCGATCGAGCTTCAGACCGAGCACTCCGAGGAAAAAACTGAACAGGATCACCTGCCCCCCCAGCATGAGGCACATCGCCGCCGGGATCACCCAACGCAACATCTCGCGCGGATCGAGGGGTCCAAACCCGCGCTGCAGCCACTGCCATACGGCCGCCACAGACAGCGCGAATCCTGCGAGCATGAGCAGGCCACCCGCAATCAAGCCGCCCTCAAGCGACGGATGCTCCAGAAAACGCGGATAGCCGCGCTCCGCCTTCACCAGCCCCGAATTTACCGCAAAGGCCTTGGCACAAAGGCCAAAGCCGACCGATTGCACGCCTAGCATCATCGCCGCGGTCGCGTACACGAGCGTGTGCACGTCCAGCGCCACGCGTCCGATCATCAACGGCCCCATCAGCAGGCGCACGCCGAGCACACCGCCCAACACAATCGCGGCCAGCCCGGGATACAAAAAGAGCCATCGCGGACTGAACAGCAGCATGAAACGCAGGTGCCTCCAGCCATCGCGCCACGGCCGCAGGTGTGGCGGCCTTCCGCGGCCATCGGGTCGGAGCGTCACCGGCACTTCGGAGATGCGTTGTCCCAGCTTGCAGGCCTTGATCACCATCTCCGACGCAAACTCCATGCCCGTCGTGCACAGTCCCATACGTTGGTACGCCTCGACAGAGAACCCGCGCAGCCCGCAGTGAAAATCGCCCGCAGGCACGCGAAACAGCACCCGTCCGATCAATGAAAGCACCGGGTTTCCCACGTGGCGATTCTTCCACGGCATGGCCCCCGGAAGAATCCGTCCCCGAAATCGGTTCCCCATCACGAGGTCGTTACCCTCTCGAAGTTTCGCCAGGATGCCTCCGAGCTCGCCGAAATCGTAGCTGGCATCCGCGTCACCCATCACCACCCAACGCCCGCGGGCCGCCGCAATTCCACCACGCAGCGCACTACCGTAGCCCTTCGCCGAGACCGTCACCACCCGCGCCCCCGCCCGCTCCGCGGCAACTTGGGATCCGTCCGTGCTTCCGTTGTCGGCCACGATCACCTCGCCGTTGATCCCTTCGTTCGCAAAAGCGCGCCAGGCGTCGGTCACACACAGGCCGACCGTCGCCACCTCGTTGAGGCATGGCATCACCACCGTCAGCTCGAGCTCGGGCGTGGTCGTGCGCACTTCGGATTGGGACGACATGGGGCTGGTTGAATCCTCGAAACGCAGGAGACTTAGCACGATCCCTCCCCGGGGACGCGATACAATTTACCTCCCTCAATCCCAAAGGATGGTCAGTCGGCTTAGAGCTTCTTAAGCGCGTAGGCCATTGCCTCCGCAATCCGCTCAAGCTGCTCGTCCGAATGCATCGCCGAGACAGCGGTCCGGATCAGATCCTTCCCCGGAGGCACCGCGGGAGCGATCGACATCACTGTGAAAACACCTTTCTCCATCAGCGCCTTCCAAAACAGATAAACCCGCTCCCTCGATCCCAGCACGATGGGAACCGCCGGAGTCTCGCTCTCCCAGATGTCGAGTCCCAGGCCCAGAAGCATGGCGCGATATTTCCGGGTGTTGCTCCACAAGCGCTCGAAATACTCGGGCTCGTTCTGGCTGATTTCCAGCGCCTTCATCGCGGCCGCTGCCTGCGAAGGTGCCAGCGCCGCCGAAAAAATCGTCTGCTTCGAATTCGTGCGAAGGTACTCGATCGCCTCGTGGGTCCCCGAGACAAAACCTCCGGTGCTCGCGAGCGATTTGGAGAGAGACCCGCAGATCAGATCCACTTTGTCGTTGAGCCCGAAGTGATCGACCGTGCCCCGTCCCTGCCTGCCCAATACACCGAATCCGTGCGCGTCGTCGACCACCAGAAACGCCCCATGATCATCCGCGACCTTGGCAATCTCCGGAAGGCGGCAGATATGCCCCTCCATCGAGTAAACTCCCTCCACAGCGACCATCCTCGGTGCACTGCCGCCCACGCTCGCCATGACCTCCTTCAGGTCGGCCGGATTGTTGTGCGAGAAGCGTTCCACGGTCGCCATCGAAAGGCGAATGCCGTCCCAAAGGCAGGAATGAAGGTTCTTGTCCGCAAACACCACGTCGCCCTTCTGGGCAAAAGTCGCGATGCTCGACATGCAGGACAGGTAACCCGCCGCGTGCACGTGACAGGCCTCGCGTCCCAAAAATGCGGCCAACTTCTCCTCGAGCTCGAGATGGTAGGTGCGCGATCCGTTCGAAGGACGCGCGCCCGTCGTCGAGGTGCCCCACTTCGCCACCGCTTCGCGCCCCGCCTCGATGACCTTGGGATGAAACGAAAGCCCCAGGTAATCGTTGCTGGAAAGCATGATCATCTCTCTACCGTCCAGCTGAATGCTGGTCCCCGCCTGCTGCCCGATCGCATGATAGTATGGGGCGTACCGCAGGCGCATCTTCGTGGCATGATCGTCCCTGCAGCGAGCCAGGATAGGCTTCTTGTCGGAATGGAAAAACGGGAGCGCCATGGCGGGAGTCGGCAACTAAAGCGTCCGTCGACTGGCCTTGGAAGGGAAAAGTTATGCACGCCGGACCCTGAGCCTGGCGCGACGACGTGATTCAGGCGCGGATACGCGCATCGCGTCCGGGCTCACCCGAGCGCGGCCAGCACTTCCCGATGCAATTCGGGCGTCGCGCTGGCGATGATCGACCCCGCTCCCACCGGATCCCTGCCCTGCCAATCCGTGATGACGCCCCCCGCCCCCCGGATCACGGGAATCAGTGCGGCGATGTCCCAGGGATTCATCACCGGATCGCACATCACATCGGCCCAACCGGTCGCGACCAGCAGGTAGCCGTAACAATCGCCCCAGGTACGCACGAGCTTGGCGCGTCCGGCCAGCTGATCGAAGGCGCGACCGTCCTGGTATTTGGCCGGGTTCAAGGGATCGCTCGTCAGGAGCGTCGCGTGTTCCACGGTACGCGTGGGACGACAGCGCACGGGACGCCCGTTGAGTTCGGTGCGGAATCCGTCCCCGATCACCAGCTGTCCGAGGAGGGGCTGGTGAATGGCGCCGAGCACCGGATTGCCCCGGTGTTGGAGCGCGATCAAGGTGCCAAAAAGAGGGCAGGCGCTGGCAAATGCCTTGGTGCCGTCGATGGGGTCGAGCACCCACACCCATTCGGCGTCCAGATCTTCCGAGCCATACTCCTCGCCCATGACTCCGTGCAGTGGAAACCGTTCGTGGATCATGTGGCGCATGAGCTCCTCGGCGCCCTTGTCGGCCAGCGTCACTGGCGTCGCATCGCTCTTCGTCTCCACGACCAGTTCCGGATTGGCGAAGTACGGCTTGATCCGTTCGCCGCTGCGCTGGGCGAGCTCGATCATGAAGTCACGGTAGGGGGAAAGATCCATTCCCCACGATCATGAACCCAAGTCGCGTTGCTCCTCAATACCGCAGACGCACCCGAGCCCCTTCATCGGGGAAAAAAAGAGCGCCGGGTCCTCGCGGATCCCGGCGCTCGAAAGAAATGAGACGAGAAAGGGCCTCAGGCCTTGGCTTAGGTGGCGGCCGCGGGAGCGGCGTCGGCCTTGGCTTCGGACTTCGGCTCGGCGGCCTTCTTGCCCTTGGACTTCTTATAGCCCACGTCGTCGGCCTTCACGAACTCGACGAGCGCCATCTCGGCGGCGTCGCCCACGCGGCGGGGGGCGAGCTTATAGATGCGGGTGTAGCCTCCGGCACGGGCGGAGAACTCCTTGACCTTCTCGTTGAACAGAAGGGCCACGGCATCCTTGTCGCGAACGTCGCGCATGGCGAGACGGCGCAGGTGCAGCGAATCCTTCTTTTCCTTGGCCGACGCGGCCTGCTTGGCCTTGGTGATGACCTTCTCGATGAAGGGGCGGAGTGCCTTGGCCTTGGTAAGGGTGGTCTCGATGCGGCCGTGCTGGATGAGGCCAACAGCGAGGTTGGACAGCATCGCCTCGCGGTGCTCGCGGCTCACGCCCAGGGAGGAACGGTGTTTGTTGTGACGCATTTTAAATGATCGATTCTCGATTTTCGGAATTGGACCGGAGCGGGGACCGTGTCGGAGGGCGACTCGGTCCGGTGCGCGGAACGATATCCGAAAAGGGCTTTAGGCTTCCTTCTTGTTGTCGAGGAGGCGCTCGTCGAACTTCATACCCAGAGACAGGCCGAGGGCCTCGAGCTTTTCCTTGATCTCGTTGAGCGACTTCTTGCCGAAGTTGCGGTATTTGAGCATCTCCTGCTCGGTCTTCATCGCCAGTTCGCCAACGGTCGTGATGTTGGCGTTGTTGAGGCAGTTGGCGGCACGGACCGAAAGCTCGATCTCGTTGACCGACATGTTGAGCAGCTTGCGCAGCTTGTTCTCCTCTTCGGAGACGGCGCTCTGCTGGTTCTCAAACTCGTACTGCTCGTTGCTGACGCGGTCGAAGACGTCGAGGTGGTGCTTCAGGATCGAGCTGGATTGCTTGAGCGCATCATCAGGAGAGATGCGGCCGTCAGTCCAGACTTCGAGGATGAGCTTGTCGTAGTCGGTGATCTGGCCGACGCGGGTGTTTTCGACGGCGTACTTGACGAGCCTCACGGGGGAGAAGAGCGAATCGATGGCAATGACGCCGATCGCCTGTTCTTCCTTTTTGTTGAGCTCGCCCGGGTAGTAGCCACGACCGGTCTTGATCTCGATCTCGGCCTCGAAGGCGCGCTTGGTGTCGAGCGTGCAGATGACTTGGTCGGGATTGACGATCGTGATGGCGGCGTCGGCCTGGATGTCGGCGGCGGTCACGGGCCCCTGGCGTCCGCTGACCTTGATCTGGAGTGAGAGGGTCTCGCGCTTTTGCGAGAGGATGAGCACCTTCTTGAGGTTGAGGACGATGTCGGTGACATCTTCCACCACCCCATCAATGCTCTGAAACTCGTGCTGAACGCCCTCGACCTTGATGGAGGAAATCGCTGCGCCCTCGATCGAACTGAGGAGCACGCGGCGCAGGGAATTGCCGATCGTGTGGCCATAGCCGGCTTCGAAAGGCTCGGCGATGAACTTGGCGTAGGTCGGCGTGGCGCCCTCCTCCACCTTGGTGAGCTTGTTGGGCAGTTCGAACTTACCGAGACGTTTTGGCATGACAGTGGATGGTTGTTGGTTGCTCGAACAAACGGAAGATACGTTACATGCGCGAGTAGAATTCCACGATCAACTGTTCGTTGACGCTGGGATCCATTTCATCGCGCGTGGGGAGACGGTTGACGACGCCCTTGAACTGGTCGGCCTGGAGGGTGAGCCAACCGGGAACGTTACGGATCCGGTTTTCCTCGAGGTTCCGGGTGACAAGTTGGCGGGATGCCGGGGTGTTTTTCACCTCGACCTCGTCGCCAGCCACCACCGTGTAACTGGAAATGTCGACCTTGTGGCCATTGACGCGGATATGGCCGTGGTTGACGATCTGGCGAGCGGCGGCGCGGGATTTCGCGAAACCGAGCAGATAGACCACGCTGTCGAGGCGGGTTTCGAGCAGCTGCATGAAGCGCTCGCCGGTGACGCCGCGCTCACGCTTGGCGATCTCGAACACGCGGCGGAACTGGCGCTCCAGAAGACCGTAAATGAAGCGGAGCTTCTGTTTTTCAGCCAAGCCCACGCCGTACTCGGAGAGTTTGCGGCGGCTCTTGGGGCCGTGTTGCCCTGGAGGATAGTTGCGGCGCTCCAGCGCCTTGGGCGAACCAAGAATCTGCTGTCCGAACCGGCGACTGACGCGGGTGGAGGGTCCGATATAACGAGCCATTGTTGAAAGAAGTTAAAAGTGGTTACCTTGATGCGGTTATCCGTGCGTGAGTCTCAGACGCGACGACGCTTGCGCGGACGGCAGCCGTTGTGCGGGATCGGGGTGACATCGACGATCGAGCTGATTTCCAGGCCGATGGCCTGGAGGGCACGCACCGCGCTATCGCGGCCGAGGCCGGGGCCTGAGACGCGGATGACGACGTCCTTGAGACCGTGCGACATGGCGTTACGTGCGGCGTCCTGGGCGACGACCTGGGCGGCGTAGGCGGTGGACTTGCGGGAACCGCGGAAGCCGCACTTGCCAGCGCTGGACCAGGCGATGACCTGCCCGCGGGCGTCGGTGATCGAGACGATCGTATTGTTAAAGGAGGCGAGAACGTTTACGAAGCCTGAGGTGACGTTTTTGGAGCCCTTGGCCTTGCGGATCTTGATCTCGCCGAGCTCCTCCTTGAGGAGTTCTTCAGCCGTGGGTTGGCGCGCAACACCGCCAACGAGTTCGACGGGCTTGGCGGGTTTTTCGGCGGCCGGGGCGGCTTCCGCGGGGGCAGCGGCGCCCTCGACGGGTTTGGCAGCTTTCGGAGCTTTTTCCTTCAAGGGCTTGTCGGCAGCGGGAGCCTTGGCTTCGGCACCAGCAACGGCGGGGGCGGCTTCCTTCTTGGGAGCCTTCTCTTTCTTGGGAGCGGACTTCTCTTCGGCCATGGTAGTAAAGGTTTATTCTGCGGATTTGGTAACACCCACGGTCTTGCGGGGGCCCTTGCGCGTGCGGGCATTGGTGCTGGTGCGCTGGCCTCGAACCGGGAGGCCCTTGCGGTGGCGGGAGCCACGGTAGCTGTTGATCGCCTGAAGACGCTTGAGGTTGCCGGCGATCTCACGACGCAGATCACCTTCAACGACCCACTTGTGCTCAGTGATGACGTGGAGGATCTTGTTGAGCTGCTCCTCCGTGAGGTCCTGCGCACGGAGGTCGGCGGAAATGCCGGCTTCCTTGACGATCAGGTCGGCGCGCTGCGGGCCGATTCCATAGATGTAGCGAAGGGAGAAGGAGACCTTCTTCTTCGCGGGAATTTCTACACCGAGTAGACGAGGCATATGGTTGTGTGGAAAGGAGGGTTGGTAGTTAAAAAATGGAGACGAGAAACAGCGGTCAGGCCGCCGGAAGGGAGTGAACGTGGCCGATCACGGGCCGGGGAATCGTAAGAACCTCGGGTCCCTTATCGGTCGTGAGCACCGTGTGCTCGAAGTGAGCCGAGGGTGAGCCGTCGGAAGTGACGACCGTCCAGCCATCGGAGAGCGTCTTGGTCCGATACGCGCCGAGATTCACCATGGGCTCGATCGCAAGCGTCATGCCGGCGCGGATCTTCTCGAGGGTCCCCTTGCGTCCAAAGTTCGGTATCTGGGGTTCCTCGTGCATCGATAGGCCGACCCCGTGGCCGACCATGTCGCGAACGACGCTGAAGCCGTTGGATTCGACGTGGGTCTGGATCGCATGGGAGATGTCGCCAATGCGGTTTCCGACCTGTGCCTTCGAAATTCCGATTCGCAGTGCCTCCTCCGTGACTTGGAGAAGCTTCTGGAGCGTGGGGCTGATCGCGCCCACCGGGACAGTGGCCGCATTGTCGCCGATGTAGCCGTCGTGATTCACCACGATATCGACTGCAACGACGTCGCCGTCGCGAAGGATTCGGCGGATGGACGGGATGCCGTGGACTACCTCCTCATTGACGGAGATACAGGTGTGTGCGGGGTAGCGGCGATTGGCCAGTTGATAGCCGAAACAGGCGCTCGTTGCGCCCAGCCGCTTCATCGCGGCAAGTGCCACTTCCTCGAGGTCCTGCGTACTGATGCCAGGCCTGACCAATGCCTTCGTTTCCTGAAGGACGGTCGCCGCAGCCGCGCAGGCCTCGCGCATTTTAACGATCTGACGTTCGTTCTTGATCGTGATCATTATGCTGAGACCAGGCAGCCCTCTTCGAGAAGGCCTTGGTTGCGGTAGTAGTCGACGATGCCTTCGGGTACGCCAGGGGCGGCACAGACTGCGGAGAGCGACTCGGAACGAGCCTCCATCCATTCGTCGAACACTTGGGCTTGGAGCAGCGTAGCCGGGAATTCCCTGAGGAGGAACCCCGCATCGGGTTTGCGCGTCCAGAACCAGCGGCGCATGGCCGCCAGCACTGCCTCCTCCGCCTTGCGGGCTTGGGAGGCACGACGCCAAATCTCCTGTCGCATCAGCGAAGCGGGAGAGACGTGCTCAATGTGCAAAGAACGCAGACGGTTCATGAGGCTTTCTGACAGTAAATCCGATGAACCGAGGAGAATGACCTTCACTCGCGCGGGGTTGATCGCACGAGAAAAGAGGTCGGAGCTTGGATGCGTCGCGACCAATGTAAAGCATTATTTCATCAAGAAGGCCTTGTAAGCCCAGATGCCCAGACCCAGCAGAAACAGACCCAGCATCGGCCAGACGATCTTCATGACCGCCTCGTTGCTCAGAGCGTCGCTGGACATTGCGGCAGCGCCGCCGCTGGCGCGGGCGCGGACGCGCCCTTTCTTGAGAAAGCCGTCGTAGTGGCGTTGCAGCAGGAAGGTCTCCACCTGTTTCATCGTCTCGAGGATGACGCCAACGGTGATGAGCATTCCAGTGCCACCAAAGAAGTAGGCGATGCGCTGGGGAACATTGAGCTCCCAGTACATCACGTCAGGGATGACCGCGATAATCGTCAGGAAAATGGCGCCGGCCAGAGTGATACGGGTCATCACAAAGTCGAGGAACTTGGCCGTGGGCTCGCCCGGGCGAACACCGGGGATGTAACCACCGTACTTTTTAAGGTCGTCGGCGATTTGGATCGGCTTGAACATGACCGACACCCAGAAATAGCTGAAGAACAGAATCAGGAAGGCGTACGACGAGTAGTAGATCCAATGCCCGCGCGTCAGATTCGACGCGAACTCGACGAGAAACTTCAGATTAAACGCCGCACCGATCTGGGAGATGATTTGTTGGGGGAAAAGCAGGATGGCAGAGGCGAAGATCACGGGCATGACGCCCGAGTAATTGATCATCAGGGGGAGAAAGGAGCTCTGACCTCCCATGACACGATTGCCGATCACGCGTTTGGCGTACTGGACAGGAATCTTACGCTGGCCACGAACCATGAGTACGATGCCCGTCGTGACCGCCACGAAGAACGCGAGCATCAACGCCGCCTGGGGGAGTCCGATCGAAGACCCGGTGCCCACCGGATGGAAAAACATGTGGTACCCCTGCTGGGCCGCGCCCGGGATGTCCGCGAGAATGCCGACCGTGATGAGCAGCGAGACGCCGTTTCCGATGCCGCGCTGGGTAATCTGTTCGCCCAGCCACATCAGGATCATCGTGCCGGCGGTCATGTAGATCACCGAGGTGACCAGGAAGAAGCCACTATTGACGATAACGATGTTGCCGTAAACCGATACATCGTAGCCGTAGAACAGGCGTCCTGGATGAAGCAGGGCAAGAATCAGAAGGGTGCCTTGTACGATACAGATGAGCACTGTGGCGTAGCGGGTGTACTGGGTGAGCTTCTGACGGCCCACGTCGCCTTCGTTCTGAAGGCGGCTGAGTGAAGGCACGACGGCCTGCATCAGCTGGAAAATGATCGACGCACTGATGTAGGGCATGATGCCCAGTGCGCAGACCGCGCCTTTGACGAGCGCGCCGCCGGTGAACATGTTGTACAAGCTCACCAAGGCGCCGCCGGCGGTGGCCGACTGATCGTTAAAGAAGTGCTCGAGCGGCTTCGGATCGATGCCCGGAAGGGGGATGTGGGCACCCACGCGCGCGGCGAACAACAACGCTAAGGTGTAGAAGATCCTGGAACGGAGTTCCGGAATCTTCAGCGAGTTCGTAAAGGCGGAAAACACGGGGATTTGGCGTTTCGGATTTGAGCTCTCGGTTTCACTCCGCGCCCACAGAGGCGGACCGCGGGGCTGGAAATTTTCGATGAAGCGCGATCCCTGGGGATCGCGCAATCGAAATTCGGCTTGAAAAACCGAAAACGACCTTAGGCAACGACCGTCTGGCCGCCGGCCTGTTCGATCTTCACCTTGGCGGACTCGGAGAACTTGGAAGCGGTGACCTTGAAGGCACGCTTGAGGTCGCCGGATCCGAGCACCTTGAGATAGGACTCGTCAGCACGGATGAGACCGTTTTCGGCGAGCACTTCGGCGTTCACCTCGGTGACACCGGCGGGCAGGCGCTCGAGATCGCCGACATTGACGATGACGGGCTCGACGCGGAAGGCGGCCTGGTTGAATCCGCGGTGCGGAAGCTTGCGGTAAAGGGGCATCTGGCCGCCTTCGAAACCGGGGCGGATCGAGGCGCCGGAGCGGCCTTTCTGGCCCTTGCCTCCCTTGCAGCTGGTCTTGCCGTGGCCGGAGCTCTCTCCGCAGCCGACGCGTTTGCGACGGTGAACGGCGCCCTGGACGTTGGTAAGTTCGTGAAGTTTCATGAATGGGTCCTCATTAATTGGGTCGCCCCGCCCTGCCCTGCAGGACGGGACTCGGATGATGGAACAGCGGATCAGGTGATCTTGCGGAGCGCAGTGATGTCTTCGCTGAGGCGCAGCTGGCGCAGGCCATCGAGCGTCGCATGCACCACGGCGATGTGGTTATTCGAACCCATCGACTTGGTCAGCACGTTCTTGACGCCGGCAGCCTCGAGGACTGCTCGAACGCCACCACCGGCGATCAGGCCGGTACCGGCCGAAGCCGGACGAAGGAGGACGCGGCCGCCATCGGCCTGACCCGTGACGGCGTGAGGGATGGAGTCTCCCTTGAGCTTGACGGAGACCATGTGCTTCTTGGCGTTCTCGGTGCTCTTCCTGATCGCATCGGGAACCTCATTGGCCTTGCCATAGCCGATGCCGACCTTGCCCTTGCCGTCGCCGACGACGGCGAGAGCGGCGAAGCTGAAGCGACGGCCGCCCTTGACGACCTTGGCGCAGCGGTTGATGAAGACGACCTTCTCGATCAGCGAGGGACCGTCGGACTGCGACGGGGTGTTGTCCCGGCGATCGCGGCGGGGGCCGCGGCGGTGACTATCGTAAGACCGGGAGGGCGAAGGCGACGGCGAGGGAGCCGGGGTCGGGGTCGGGGCCTCGTGACTGGTGGGGGCGAGATTTTCGGTGCTCATGGGCGCGGCTTAGAATTTGAGACCCGCCTCGCGGGCGGCGTCGGCGAAGGCCTTGACCTTGCCGTGGAACGGACGGCCGTTGCGGTCGAAAACGACCGCCTCGATACCGATGGCCTTGGCCTTGGCGGCGAAGGCGACGCCGAGAGCCTTGGCTCCAGCGAGGTTGGCCTTCACGTTCTGCTTGCGCAGGGTCTCGTCGAGGCTGGAGACAAAGGCGAGCGTCTGTGCGGCGTCGTCGTTGATGGCCTGGGCGTAGATGTGCTTCGAGCTGAACTTGACGCTGAGGCGGGGGCGCGCGGAGGTGCCATTGACCTTCTTGCGGATGCGCCACTTGCGCTTCTGGAGCAGCGTGGCTTTCTGAATCGTGTTCATTTTCTTGAATGGGTTGGTGTCCGGCGGATGCACCCGGGATACCGGATGCGGGGACCGGAAGCTTCCTATTAGGCGACCGTCTTGCCCTCCTTGCGGCGGACGCGCTCGCCGACGATACGCACGCCCTTGCCCTTGTAAGGCTCGGGTTTGTAGTAGGCGCGGATTTCGGCCGTGACCTGGCCAACGAGCTGCTTGTCGCAGCCCTCGACCTTGAGCTTCGTGCCATCCGTCACCGTAATCTTGATACCCTCCGGGATGTCGTGAAGGATCTGGTGAGAATAGCCGAGGGCGAGATCGAGCTGCTTGCCCTTGAGCGCGGCCTTGAAGCCGACGCCCTGGATCTCGAGCTCCTTCATATAGCCTTCGACGACGCCCTTGACCATACCGGCGATGACGGAACGCGTCGTGCCGTACATGGCTTTGGCGAAGCGGGACTCAGCCGTGGGCGAGACCTGCAGGGTCTTGCCGGTGATGTCGATTTTGACGACATCGGCGAAGGACTTCTGGACTTTGCCCTTGGGGCCTTCGACGAGCACAACATTGCCGGGCTTGACGTCGATTTTGACCTTCTCGGGGATTGAAACGGGTTGTTTGCCAATGCGACTCATGGTGCGGGCCTCCTTACCAAACGTTGCAGATGAGCTCACCACCCGCTTTGTTGCGGCGGCAGTCCTGGTCCTTCATGAGACCCCTGGACGTCGAGACGATTGCAATGCCCATACCGTTGAGCACGCGCGGAATCTCGGAGCAGCGATAGTAAAGGCGGCGGCCCGGCGTGGAGACGCGGGTGATGCCGGTGATGGCGGGAGTGCCATCGACGTACTTGAGTTTGACGACGAGGGTCTTGTGCCCCAGGGCGTCCTGGCTCGAGGAGAAGTCGATGACATAGCCCTCGGCTTTGAGGATGGCAGCGATGCCTTCCTTGAGCACGGAGTGCGGGGAAACGCACTCGTCGAGACGCGCTTTGCTCGCATTGCGAAGGCGCGTCAGGAAATCAGAGATCGGATCGGTCATGGAATGGATGTTTTTTAGTTTCGCCGGTGGATCATATCCTACTTCCGCCGGGCAAAAGGGGGGCGGTCTGGAGTGAGGCTCGAGGGGTTTCGCGGTGGAAGGCTGGCGGATATCGTCCGGCCCACGCGGTCCCCGGAGAACAGGCTCCGGTAAACTAGATCACCAGGAGGATTTGATCACTCCGGGGATCTTGCCGGCCAGGGCGAGCTCGCGGAATTGGATACGCGAGAGGCCAAAGCGGCCGATGTAGGCGCGCGGGCGGCCGCTCAGGGCGCAGCGGTTGCGGATGCGCACCTTGGAAGAGTTGCGGGGAAGCTTCTGGAGCTTCTTCTGGGCGGCGAAAAATTCGTCGTCGGAAGTGGCCGGGTTGGCCAAGATGGCTTTCAGCTCAGCGCGCTTGCCGGCGAACTTGGCTGTGAGCTGGATGCGCTTCTTGTTGCGCTCGATGGCGGACGTTTTCGGCATGGTCGGAGGAGGTCGAAGGAATTAAGCTGCGGTGGCGGGCTTCGGGGTCTCGGCGCTGCGGCGGAATGGCATTCCGAGCAGGCGGAGCAGTTCACGGCCCTCGTCGTCGGAATTGGCGCTCGTGACGATCGTGAGATCCAGACCGATGTGCTTCTTCACACCCTCCAGGGAAATCTCGGGGAAAATGGTGTGGTCCGTGATACCGAGGTTATAATTGCCCTGGCCGTCGAGCTTGGTGCCGATACCGCGGAAATCGCGAATGGTCGGGAGTGCGACGGCGATGAGGCGGTAGAGGAACTCCCACATCGAGTCGCCGCGGAGGGTGACGTGGCAGCCGACGACCTGGCCCTGACGGAGCTTGAAATTGGCGATCGCCTTGCGGGACTTCGCGAGGACGGTCTTCTGTCCTGCGATGGCGTTCATATCGCGTTGGATGTCGGCGATGGCGTTCTTATCGGCCTCGGCATCGATGCCGGTGTTAAGCACGACCTTGACGATCTTGGGCACCTCGTGGGTATTCTTGTAGCCGCGGCTCTTGAGAAGCCCGGGGACAACGACCTCGGTGTAGTGCTTTTTGAGGGAGGGAATGTACTTGCTCATGTGAAGAACCGCCGGATTACCGACCCGGACGGCGTGAATGAATGAGTGTGTTTGGAAAAACGACGAGTTACGCAGGAGCTGGCTCGGCTTGGCAAGCGCCGAATTTGGCGCATGCCGCCGAAGCGGATCAGCTCTTGGCCTTCTTCGCCTCAGCCACTGACTTGAGGCGGAGATTAGAGACGTGGACGGTGCCCTCGCGTTCGACGATTGCGCCCTGGGGATGATCCTGGGACTTGCGCAGGTGGCGCTTGATCATGGCGACGCCCTCGATGCGGGCGCGCAGCTTGGCCGGGAGAATCTCCAGGACCTTGCCGGACTTGCCCTTGTGGGAGCCGGCGATGACGACGACTTCGTCGCCGCGTTTGACGTGGATCTTTTGCATGATCAGAGAACCTCCGGAGCGAGCGAGATGATCTTCATGAAGTTTTTCGCGCGCAGTTCGCGGGCGACGGGGCCGAAGATACGGGTGCCCTTGGGGTTCCCGTCGGCACCGATGATGACGATCGCGTTGGAATCGAAGCGAAGGTAGCTGCCATCGGCGCGACGGATCGCGTGCTTGGTGCGAACGACGACAGCCTTGGCGACCTCGCCCTTCTTCACAGTAGCGTCGGTGGTGCTTTCCTTGATATTGACGGTGATGATATCACCGACCGCAGCGACGTCGGTGTTCTGACCCTTGCGGGCGATCATCGAAGCTTTGCGGGCGCCGGTGTTATCGGCGACTTCCAGAATGGAGCGCAGTTGAATCATGGCGTGCCTCCGAAGAGTAGGTTAAGGGTTAGGCCTGGGGCGCGCTTTCGGCGGCCTTGGCGGTGGTTTTGGTCGGCACGGCAGCAGCGACATCGGCCTCGGAAATGGCCTCGGAGGTCGCGAGCTTGGCGCGTTCAATGATGGAGACGATGCGCCAGCGCTTGAGGCGCGAGACGGGACGGGTCTCCATGATCTCCACCTTGTCGCCCAGGCCAGCTTCGTTCTTCTCGTCGTGAACATGCACGACGGTCTTACGATTGATGACCTTGTGATAGAGGGCGTGGGGAGTCTTGTACGGAATGGTGACCTTGATGGACTTGGCGCCCATTCGGCTGGTGACAAAGCCGATGAGGGTCTTGCGCGCGGAGCGCGCACCGGGAGTGGCGGTAGACATGATGATCTCGGAGGTTAAGCGGCTTTGGTCGCCTTCTTCTGATTGAGGATGGTCTCGAGGCGGGCGATGTCCTTGCGATAGCTACGAAGGAGATGGGGCTTCTCGACCTGCCCGGTGTGTTTCTTGATGCGGAGCTGAACGAGCGCTTCACGCACTTCGCGGAGCTTGTTCTCGATCTCAGCCACGGTGGATTCGCGGATTTCTTTGGAAGTCATGGAGGGACGTCTCGGTTGACGGCTTAGGGTTATTCGACCGTGCCTTCGCGCATGATGAAGCGGCAGCGGAACGGCAGCTTGGCATCAGCGAGGCGGAAGGCCTCCTTGGCGATGGTGGCGGGGACGCCGGCGAGTTCGAAGAGGATGGCGCCCGGCTTGATCTGGGCGACATAGTATTCGACGGGGCCTTTGCCTTGGCCCATTCGGACTTCGGCGGGCTTTTTGGTGATGGGCTTGTGCGGGAACACGCGGATCCAGAGTTTGCCCTTGCGCTTGAGGTGGCGGGAGATCGTGACGCGAGCCGCCTCGATCTGCTGGCCGGTCATCGGGCCGCGGCTGAGGGACTGCAGGCCGAATTCACCGAAAGCGAGCGTATTGCCGCGCTTGGCGTTGCCGGCGCGGGAGCCCTTCTGGGATTTGCGATATTTGGTACGTGCGGGAGCGAGAGCCATGTTGGGTGTCTCCTTGCTATAGGGTTGGGCCGCGCCTTAGGCGGCGTCGGCGTCCTTTTTGCAGATCCAGCACTTGACGCCGATCTTGCCGTAGACGGTGTGAGCCTCGGAGAAACCGTAATCGATGTTCTCGCGGAGCGTATGAAGTGGAACGCGGCCCTTGCGCTGCCATTCGCGGCGGGCGATTTCGGCGCCGCCAAGTCGGCCGGAGCACTGGATACGAATGCCCTCGGCGCCGAGCGCCATGGCCATCTCGATCGCCTTCTTGATTGCGCGGCGGAAAGCCACGCGGCGTTCGAGCTGGAGCGCGACGTTTTCGGCAACGAGCTGGGCCTCGATCTCGGGCTTCTTGACCTCCTGAATGTCGAGGAGGACCTCCTTGCCCGTGAGCTTGGCGAGCTCGGCCTTGATATTCTCGACCTCGGCACCCTTGCGGCCGATGACGACGCCCGGACGGGCGGTATAAATTTTGACGCGGACGCGGTTGCCGGCGCGCTCAATGAAGATGCGCGGCACTGCAGCCTGCTTAAGCTTGGCCATCAGGTGCTCGCGGATCCTGTAATCCTCTGCGAGAAGCCCGGGGAAGTCTTTTTTCGAGGCGAACCAGCGGGACTGCCAGTTGCGACGGACGGCGAGGCGGAAGCCGATCGGGTGAGTCTTTTGGCCCATGATGCGAAGGGGATCAGTTGTTGTCTTTGCCGTCCGTGAGGACGATACGGATGTGCGACATCTTCTTGCGGCGGGGCATTGCGGAGCCGCGGGCTCCGGCCTTGAAGCGCTTGAGCACGGGGCCCATTTCGATGACGGCGTTCTTCACGGTGAGCGAGTCGGCCGAGAGGTTGTTATTGTTCTCGGCGTTGGCGATTGCGCTCTTGAGGGTCTTGGCGACGAGGCGGGCGGACTTGCGCGGGATGAGCGCGAGGTATTCGACGGCCTCAGGAGCCTTGCGGCCCTTGATGGTGTTGGACAACTCGCGCATCTTCTTGGGAGACATGCGCGCGTAGCGGGTGATTGCGTGGACTTCCATGTTGGTTGGGATTCCGGTATTCGGCGATAGCGGTGCGGGCGCGGAGCCCGCACTCTACCCTTTTGGTTACTGAGACTTGGTTTAAGCGAGTTCCTTACGCGTCATGCCGCCGTGCGACTTGAAGATGCGAGTAGGAGCGAATTCGCCGAGCTTGTGGCCGACCATATTCTCGGTGACATAAACGGAGACGAAGGCCTTGCCGTTGTGCACGTTGAAAGTCTGGCCGATGAAGTCGGGCGTGATGGTCGAGCGACGCGACCAGGTTTGGATGGGCTTGCGGTTGTTGGTCTTGACCGACTTCTCGATCTTCTCGAGCAAGTGATAGTCGACGAAGAACCCTTTTTTGATCGAACGAGCCATGGTGCGAGAAGACTGAGGTTATTTCTTGCCGCGCGGCGGACGGCCGTTGTGGCGGACGAGGATGAGGCTGCTGGAGGTCTTGGAGCGACGGCGGGTCGGGAAACCCTTGGCGAGCTGGCCCCAGGGGGACACGAGCTGCTGACGGCCGCCACCGCCCTTGGACTTGCCCTGGCCGCCACCGTTGGGGTGGTCGACGGGGTTCATCGCAACACCGCGGACGTGGGGGCGCTTGCCGAGCCAGCGGCTGCGTCCGGCCTTGCCGAGCTTCGCGTTGCCGTGGTCGCCGTTGCCGACTTCACCGATGGTGGCGCGGCAGTCCGGGTTGACCAGGCGGATTTCTCCGGAGGGCAACTTGAGCTGAGCCTTGCCGTTTTCGACGGCGATCAATTCGAGGGCAACGCCGGCCGAGCGGCCCAGCTGGGCGCCGCGTCCCGGGAACAGCTCCACGCAGTGGACCTTGGTGGCCGGCGGGATCTGATGCAGGGGGAAGTTGTTACCGACCTGGAAGTCGTTGGACACCGATTTGCTGGCGGTAAGGATGGCATCGCCGGTCTTCAGCCCCTTGGGGGCGATGATGTAGCGCTTGTCGCCATCGGCGTACTGCACGAGGGCGATATTGGCGCTGCGGTTGGGATCGTACTCGATGGCGACGACCGTGCAGGCGACGTCGACCTTGTCGAAGCGCTTGAAATCGATCTTGCGATAGAGGCGCTTGTGCCCGCCGCCGCGATGGCGGGAGGTGAGGCGGCCGTAGCAGTTGCGACCGCCGGATTTCTTGATGAACTCGGTGAGGGCGCGCTCCGGGCGCTTGCTGGACAACCCTTCCTCAGTGTTGAGTTGGGCGAAGCGAAGCGTGGGAGTGAGCGGACGGAAGGACTTGAGAGCCATGGTTGTGTCTCCTGAATGGGTCGGGCGCTTAGAGCAGCTCGATCTTGTCGCCAGCCTTGAGCGTCACGATGGCCTTCTTGAATTCGGAGGTCATGCTGGGACGCCCCTGGCGGGAGCGCTTGTTTTTGCCGCGCTGGATGATGACGTTGACGCGGGTGACGGTGACCTTGAAGGTCTTTTCGACCGCCTCGCGGATGGCGTGTTTGCTGGCGTTCGGGAAAACCTCGAAGGTGTACTGACCGAATTCGGCGGACAGCAGGTTGGCCTTTTCGGTGAGCCGGGCGGATTTGAGGACGTGGATGGCGTTCATTAGTTCTTTCCTCCGTTCACGCGGGTGAGGATGGTGTCGAGCGCCTTCGAGCTGACGATGATTCGCTTGTACTGAGCGAGATCGAGCGGGTTGAGCTTGGAAGCCTCCTGGAGGGAGACGCGCTCGATATTGCGTGCGGCGCGGGCGGCCTCCGTGGAGAACGGGGCGTCGACGATGAGCACCTTGCCCTTGGGGGCGATGCGGGCGATGATCTGATTGATCTCCTTGGTCTTGGCGGTCGCGGACAGCCAGGCCTCGATGACATCGATATCGCCGGCCGAAGCGCGATCGAAGAGGGCGCGGCGCAGGGCGAGCATTCTCACCTTGGCGTTGATCTTCTTCGAGTAGTCGCGGGGCTTGGGGCCGAAGACGACGCCGCCACCGCCCCACAAGGGGGAGCGATTGGAACCGGCGCGAGCGCGGCCGGTGCCCTTCTGGCGCCAGGGCTTCTTGCCACCGCCGCGGACTTCGCCGCGGGTCTTGGTGGAGTGCGTGCCGAGGCGCTGGTTGGCGCGGATGGCGACGATGACTTCCTTGAGGGTTTGAAGACCCTTCTCGCCTTCGAAGACGGGGAGATTCGGGAACTCCTCTTCGCGAGAGGTCTTACCGTCGGGACTGTAAACTTTGAGTTTCATGACGATTTAGTCCTCCGGATTATTTCTGGCCCCTGGGCTGGCCCTTGATGGCGGTGCGAACGATGACGTTCTCGCCGTTGGCGCCCGGGATGGCTCCCTTGACGAGGAGCAGATTCTTGTCGGCGATCACCTTCACGATCGTGAGGTTTTGCACGGTGCGGCTGGTGGCGCCCATGTGACCGGGCATCGCCTGATTCTTCCAGGTACGGCCAGGAGTCTGGCGCATGCCGATGGAACCGATACGGCGGTGGAACATGGAGCCGTGAGCGGCGGGACCGCCCGCGACGCGGAAGCGGCGGACGACGCCTTGGAAGCCCTTGCCCTTCGTGACGCCGATGACGTCGACGATCTGGCCTTCCTTGAAGGCCTCGACGGTGACGACGTCACCGGCCTTCAGGGTGGGAGCTTCGGCGAGGCGGACCTCGCTGAGGACGCGAGGAGCCTGCTCGAGGCCGGCCTTCTTCGCGTGATTGAGCTCGGGCTTGGAAGCATTCCTTTGCTTCTGTTTGTCGAAGCCGAGCTGGACGGCGTTGTAGCCGTCGGATTCAACGGTCTTGACCTGGACCACAGAACAGGGTCCGGCTTCGACCACGGTGACGGGGACCAAGACGTTTTGAGCGT
>JAJXVO010000200.1 GCA_021782105.1 bacterium | reverse complement strand
CTTAGGGAAGACGGGTGACGGTTCGATAGAACAATTCCCAAAGCATCGTCCACCGGGCCCGCTTCACGCCTGTTTCGGAGCGCATTTGCCCCGGCAAAATCTCTCGGTATGAAATTCATCAAAAACCTCTCACTGACCCGGAAAATGGGTGTGATCATCGCCCTGATGCTGGTGTTGATCGTGGAGACCTTCAGTTTCTCCTATGTCATTCAGAAGCGCACGGCGCAGGTCGGAATTGACGTGGCAGGCAGCGCGCTCATGGAGGGCCAACGCGAGAGGATCCGCTTGGCCACTCATGCCGTGGCCGTATCGCTAGGTGAGGAGGTGAAGACGGTTTCCGACCCAGTGGCTCAAAACGCCGCGATTCGGACGGCCCTGGAGCATGTGCGTTATGAAAGCGACGATTCGGGCTATTTTTTCGCCTATCGCGGCACCATCGGAGTGGCCATTTCCGCACAGCCCGAAAACGTGGGGAAGGACCTCGCCTCGGTGACCGATAAGAATGGTGTCGCCGTGATCAAGGAACTCGAGAAGGCGGCCATGAACGGCGGCGGATTCGTGGATTACGTCTGGCCGAAACCAGGCCGCGGAGATCAGCCAAAGATCAGCTATGCCGAGATGATTCCTGGAACACAGGTCTGGATGGGAACAGGGGTATATATCGACAACGTCGCGGCTGCTCAGATCGCAACGCGGGCCAAGATCGAGTCAGGAGTGCGGAGCGCGCGCAATGCCATGTACACCGCGACCGGCGTCCTGATACTGCTGTGCATAGGCCTTTGCCTGCTGATCGCTCGTAACCTGGTGAGCTCGATGGGCAACGTATCCGACTCCCTCAAAGGCAGCGCCGAGCAGATGGCCCATGCTTCCGGTGAGGTGGCTAAAACAAGCGAAGTCCTGGCAAACGGGGCCTCTTCTCAGGCCTCTGCCCTCGAGGAGGTCTCTGCCTCGCTCGAGGAGATCTCCTCGATGACCAAACAAAGCGCCGAGGACGCCGTCCAGACCGAGGGGCTGATGCGCGCCCAAACGGCGGTGTCGAAACAGGCCTCGGATTCCATGCAGGCGCTCGTCGCCTCGATCCACAAGATCGCCGAGGCCAGCGAACAAACCCAGCGCATCGTGAAGACGATCGATGAGATCGCCTTTCAAACCAACATCCTCGCTCTCAACGCCGCGGTCGAGGCCGCTCGCGCGGGAGACGCCGGCGCGGGCTTCGCTGTGGTCGCCGACGAGGTGCGCAACCTCGCGGGACGCGCGGCAGAGGCTGCGCGCACGACGGCTCACCTCATCGAGGGAACCGTCGGAACCACCAACGAAGGCCGCAAACTCGCCGAAACCGCCAACACCTCGCTGGGCGAAATGCTCGGTCAATCCGACCGCATCGGCCAGATCGTCGCGCGCATGACCACCGCCGTGAAGGAACAGGCTAACGGACTCGCACAGATCGATTCCGCCGTCCTCGGCATCGACAAAGTCACACAGACCAACGCCGCCATGGCCGAGGAATCCTCGTCCGCTGCACGGGAGCTGAGCTCCGAGTCCATCCAGGTCCTCGAAGCGGCGACCTCACTCGTCGCCATCGTGCGGGGACACTCGTCCGGCAAATAGATTCTCTTCCTGGGAAGCCGACGCCTTCGTCGGCAACGCCGGGCTCCGACTTCGAGCGCGTGTGCCGAACGGTCCGCCCGAGCCGAGTGCGGCATGGTGGCACCGCCGACCCGCTTGCACGGCACGAGCTCGCAGGATGAATCTGAATGCCGTAGTTGAACCACGGACAAGAGGGCACAGGGCCTGAAATCAAAGTGATGGCGGACTCAGCGCTCACCTCGAAGATGAAGAGGATAAGTGATGAGATCTCCCGTCATTGCCCATCTCTGTGTCCTTGTATGTTCAACGGCATTGGAAAAACGACTGAGGGCATGACTGGAGGCGACTTCCGAGAATGGGCATTAAGCTCGTCGGGGGAAGTCACCCCAGCCGGTTTCCAAATCGAGAGCCGATTGTCGGCATCGCAACTGAGATTGTCGGCAGGTACAGCAATCGTCGAAGGTTTTGGGAAAAGAAACTGGGAAGTTCCGAGCCACCGCCCGTGCCCGCGCCCCCGGACCCCCACGTGCAACCGCCCCTTCAATAACTCAACGATTTTAGGTAGGCCCGGAGATTGGTTTCGAACGACTTGTCATACTGCGGCGCAGACTTCTGAATGAGGCCAACGAAGTACATAAGATCCTTTGGCTGACTATTATCGGGGAACCCTAAATTGCCGGGCTGCCCCTTGGGGTCCGGATCGAAAGGACTGCGGCAGGTGGCGACAATTTTGCCTGCCGGATCTAGGAATAACCAGTACGGGATGCCTTGCCCGGTCGCACCGTAGGTGTCCATCATCGCCTTCCACCCTGCGTTGTTCATGCTTGTTTTAGCACCCGTCTCCAAGCAGTCGATGTGGACGATCACATAGTTCTTGTCGAAGAACGGTTTGAGGGTGGGGTCGTTCAATAGATCGTCGAACCGAAGACACCAAATACACCAGGACGCATGAAAGATTAGGAAGACGTTTTTGTGTTCTTTCGCGGCCCTGGCCTCGGCCGCAGTCAAAAGAGCCGCCGCGGACGGCTGAACCACTAATGCAGACGACTGGCTGGCATGGACAATTGCCTGACCGAAGGACAGGAATCCGCCCGCACTGATCATTAAGGAAACGATGAACTTGGATGCCTTCATAAGTATTTGTGTGCTCATCACCTACTCGCTGTTGGTGAATCCCGCGGTATTCGGTCGCAGGCTGCTGTATTTGTTCGCCATTCGCCCACGTTGGAATGGCTGCTCCTTATTCGCCATTGTATTGCAAATGTCGATTCCCTTATCAGTCAGGTCGCCCCGCTTACCGGCGCGTCCTCACTGCATTTCACTGCCTAAGGAACGGACCAAGGCCGTCAGATTCTTGCTGCCCCGAGCTGATCGGGCGCCGGCCGGAGGCCTGCGACACGCGCCTTCAACGGAGGTCGACATCGTAGACCTCCAGCAAAGCCACACCGGTGTCGCCCGAGGCCCCCGAGACCTGCGCGGAGTACAGACCGGGCGGAAGCGTGACGAGCAACGCCGAATCGTTGGAACCGTCGGGCCACGCAAAGGCCCCGGTCGACGTTGCGGCGGATCTGATGGCGGCTGCAGCGGCCGCGTCGGAACTCCAGCCTCGATTTTGCCTCCTGAGCGTCGAGGTGCCGTCATACAGCTTGAGAAGCGGGTCCGGAAGGACGTCCGAAACCCCGTAAGGCGCAAGCGATGGGCCGGTGGCGCGGATCAGCACGGTCTTGGGCTTCGTACCCGTCACCGTTATCCCGGCCACCTGGATGTTGTCGCCGGTCCCGACAAAACTTCTGAGCGAGATGTCGACCAACCTGGGGGAGGTCGTCGGGCTGTCGGCGTCATAGACCTCGAGCAACGCGGCGCCGGTGTCGCCCGAGGCCCCCGAGACCTGCGCGGTGTACAAGCCGGGCGGAAGCGTGACGAGTAGCGCCGAATCGTCGGAACCGTCGGGCCAGGGGAAGTCACGAAGGCGCTGGGCAGCGGCCTTGATCGATGCCGCCGCCACCGGGTCGGAGCCCCACCCCTGATTCTGCCGGATCTGCGCCGAGGCGCCGTCGTAGAGGCGCAGCACCGGATCGGGCAGGTATCCTGAAATATTATACGCCGCCAGCGAAGGCCCCGTGGCGCGAATCAGCACGGTCTTGGACTGCGTGCCGTTGATGGCGAAGCCTGCGACCTGGACCGCGTCCTTGGCACCGACGTAGCTTCGGCCGGAAATCGCGATCATCTGGGCGTCGTTGACCTTGTTCGCACCGGAATCGATCGCGACCGCCACGGCGCTGGTCGTCGCCGTGCCGCCGGCGTTCGTGATGACGCAATCGTAGACCGCGGCATCCGCCGCAGAGGCGTAGGCAAGGGTGAGCGTCGCGGACGCCGCCGACGGGCAGGACGACGTGTCGATGGCCACGCCGTTCTTCCGCCACTGGTAGGCAAGGGTGTCGCCCGAGGCCGCCACGCTTAGCGTCACGGTGCTGCCGGCCGACCAGCCCCCGCCCTGGGGCTCGGACGAAATCTGCGGCGGGGCCGCGGGCGCGGTGCCGTATAAAATGCCCCGCCCGGTCAGTGCGACGTAGACCAGGTTCTCAGTCCTCAGGTCCGCCGCCAGGCCGGTGACGCCGGGAAACTGCTCGACCGCCGGGTCGCTCAGCCGGGTCCAGCTGGCGCCGCCGTCGATGGATTGATAGATCGCATCCTGCGAGGCTCCGCCGACGCGGCCGAAAAGATACAGGGCAACGGTCCCCGTCCCGGGACCCTTTCCGAAGGCCAGGAATTCGCCCGAGTCGATGCCGGGCACCTGCTGGAAGGTTTTCCCTCCATCGACAGATTTGTAGACGGGGTTTCCCGTGGCGTCCTCGGAGTTGCGGTGAAAGGTCATCCAAACCTCGCCCTGTACCAGCGGATTGGAGACGATGCTCGGCTGCACGATCCAGGCGGGAAGGTCGGATGCGCCGGGCGTCCAGGTGGCCCCTCCGTCCGCGCTGGAGTAGAAGGTGCCGTTGTTGAAATAGTAAAAGGTCTGGCCCGTGGGGTCGGCCTTGTCGGAGGCCAGGATGAGTGACGAAACGAACGGAGAGATCGTGTTGGACCACGACAGGGGCAGGCATTGGTAGTGGTCGCGGACGACGTGGCTGTCCTGGGGATTTGGAGACGACGGATGGGCCGAATTGATGCACAGCGCCCAGGTCCTGCCGCCGTCGTGGGTGTATTTGGGCCACCCGCCGATCGTCGGAGCAACGACCATCACGAGCGGGTCGGTCGGCGACATGGCGATCTGGCCAGCCTGGGGAATGGCCTGCTGCTTCGTGTCGGAGGCATCGTAGGTCCAGTCGACCGGCATGGTGGCAAATGCCGTCCACGTGCGGCCGTTGTCCGAGGTCGTTCCATAAACCGGCCACGACTGCCATTCGTGAAACCCCACGTAAACGCCGCAATCGGGTTGTCTTAGGCAATAGTCCATTCCCGTCGCCGCAGCGATGTGGGGAAAGGGAACAGGATAGACGTTCGCCCCTCCGTTCGCCGAAGTGAAAGCCGGGTTGGTGGGCATGCCGATGGGGTCGTCCTTGGCCTGAGGCACCTGGTCCCTGCTCGCGTGGCGAAATCCGATGACGTCCTTCACGGCACTCCATAGGTCGGCGCCGCCGACCTTCGGAGGCACGACACACAGGCTGGAATCGAGCTCTTCCAGGTTGTTCATGTGGTAGGACCAGGCCGGTGGGGAGGCCGTGATGTCATCGGTGCGCATGACACCCCAGCCGTTTGTCCACCAAACCCTTTTGGTATTGCCCGGATCGATCGCCATCGCGGCGACCCCTCCGGCAGCGTCTCCTGGGAAATAGTAGCCCGGCGCACCCGTCTCGGTGCCGTTCGCATTCGCCACACCCATAGGCGCGCTCCAGGTGGAGCCATGATCGGATGAACGCCAGATCTGCGAAGAACGTGCCACCATCACAACGGCGGAGTTGGACGGGTCCGCGGTGATTCCCGTGTAATCGGCGCTTGTGTCAGACGGCTGAATACGGGTCCAGGCGCCGGCCTCGAAGCGGTAGACGGCACCGTAGGGCGAATACGCGGTTGTAGGGGTGTTGAAGATACCCGACAGGTGCCCATCGGTGACATAGAGGGTTCCGTCGGCGGCGATCACGCCACGCTCCGGGAAGGCTCCCGATCCGGGCATGAGACTCCAAGTCTCCCCGGCATCCGAGCTCTTCCAGACACCGCTGCCCCAGACTCCGACGTAGGCGAGCTTGCACGGCTGGCCCGCCGAACCGGAAGAGCCATCGATGAGCACGAACGTGAAGCCGGGAAAATTCGGATTCGCCCCCTGGGCAATGCCGCCGGAATAGGTTTGGTAACCCTGGATCTGCGACGGATCGGGCAGCCCACCCGACAGGCGCGCCCATCCCGAGCTTCCGGATTTTCGCCACAGCCCGTCATGCGCCGTCGCGAAATACACGACCGAACCGTCGCTCGGATCCACCGCGAGCCGCTCTCCCGTCAAGATGCGGTAGCCGGAGTTTGGCCCCACGTAAATGTGATCTGACACCATTGACAGGCCGGTCGAAGTCCAGGTCTTCCCTGCGTCAGCGGAATGAAACACCTCGGCCCCGTGATTGTATTTCGTCTTGGAGTCGAAGTAGGTGCTGGTGGCAAAATAAAGCGCGACGTAGATATCCTGGGGTGATGAGGGGTCGACCGCGATCGACTCGACGCCCGCCCCACCGGCAACCTGGGTCGTGCTAAAGGAGTCGAGAAGCGGCACCCAGCTGTCTCCGGACTCGTCGTAGCGGTACGCCCCGCCGATATCCGTTTTGATGTAACAGAGATAGGGCGACTTGGGACTCACCACGACCCCCGTGACGTAACCCATTCCCTGGATATTGACGCTCTTCCACGTGAACAGCCGCACCGATTCCGCGCCGACCATGTGGCCCGGGGCGAACAGGAGTGCCAAAACCATCACGGCCAATCGCCGACGAAAAGAGATATTCATTGCTACCGCCAATGGGGTCGGGGTCGCTGATTGTCGTGTTCACCAGGTCTGTGGCAAGCGGCAGGAGGCCGTTTTTCCAAACTCGCGCAGGGCTGGCAGGCATCGCGGAGTTGCGAGATTCGGGAGAACAAAAAGGCCGCGCCCCCTGTGAGGCGCGGCCTTGTGTGATGAAGAAACCTAAAGTGTATCAGGGAAGGTCGGTCTGGCCCATGAGGTAGCGGTCGACCTCGCGAGCGGCGCCGCGGCCTTCGTTGATCGCCCACACCACCAGGCTCTGGCCACGGCGGCAGTCGCCGGCAGCGAAGACGCCCTGGATGTTGGTCGTGTATTTCTCGTGCTCCGCCTTGATGTTGCTGCGGGCATCCGTCTCCAGCGCGAGCTCCTTGAGGATGCTCTGCTCGGGGCCGGTGAAGCCCATGGCGAGGAGGACGAGCTGCGCGGGGCGGGTCTTCTCCGTGCCGGGAACTTCCTTCGGGATGAACTGGCCCTTCTCGTTCTTCTCCCACTTGACCTCGACGGTGACCAGTTCCTTCACGCGGCCCTGCTCGTCGCCCACGAACTTCTTCACGGTCGTGAGGTACACGCGGGGATCCGCGCCGTACTTGGCGGCGGCCTCCTCCTGGCCGTAGTCGACCTTGAGGGTCTTCGGCCACTCGGGCCAGGGGTTGTCGGGCTGGCGCTCAAGGGGCGGCTTGGGAAGGATTTCGAT
>JAJXVO010000199.1 GCA_021782105.1 bacterium | reverse complement strand
AGGACTGTGCTGACGTCGTTTCTTGGACATGTGGATCGTGTGGGTTTCTCTGACTTTGGGTTAACGATCCCTCCTGTCCAGTTTCCGGGGTCCACCTCACAGCCGGTGTTGGTAGCGATCACTGTGCCGCTGCGGTCGTAAAGCGTGATGCTCGGCTTGGCGATGGTGTTGGTCACGCCCAGGGCCGCCAGGGAGGGTCCCACCGCCCGAAGCAGGACTTTCGCGCTCTTCTGAATTGAGAGTCCGACGACCGCGATGGAGTCGCCGGTTCCGACGTAGCATCGCGTCGAGATCGCTGAGAAACGGTCGCCCGTCGCAGTGTCACCGGTGGGTTGATACAAATACACCTCGGCGAGCGCATTGCCGCTTCCTCCGTCTGCGCCCGAGACCTCCGCGGTGTACACGCCCGCAGGCAGCTTGATCGCAATCGCGGAGTCGTCGGGAGTCGTGAATGCATAGGCTCCGACGGCACTCTCTATCCGGGCGATATCGTAGTTCGTGCCATAATCTCCATTCGAGGCGATCGTCGTGCCATTGAGATAGACCGGCGCATTCTGCCATCCTTGATTGGAGACCCGGGCGATGCTTTTGCCGTCGTACAGCGTGAGCTGGGGTTTCGCGAGTACGTTGCTTACGTTGTAGGCTCCGAGCGACGGGCCGCCCGCGCGGATCAGCACGGTGGCGTCCTGAGTCAGGGCAAACGCCGGAACGCCGATGGAATAACCCGTCCCGACAAAACAGCGGGTTGAGATGGCAAGGAAGTGGTTGACCGGGATGACGGTCAGGGTGGCGGTGCTCGAAGTGGCAGAGCCGCTGGCGTTGGTGACGGTGACCGAGTATCCGCCGGCGCTGAAAGTCGAGATGGGGGACAGCGCCAGGGTCGCGCTCGTGGCCCCCGCGATCGCGACAGCGTCTTTGTACCACTGATAGCTGAGAGGCGCGCTGCCAGTGGCCTGAACCGAAAAACTGGCCGATTTGCCGGATGCGATGGACTGGGACTGTGGCATCACAGTGATTGTCGGAGGCGTTCCGCCCGAGGAGACGGCCGTGGTCTCCAGCACGGTGCCCCAATTCATTGCGTAAGTACCGAAAAGGAGCCCGCGTGCCTGCAGACCCACGACAGCCGTGGTGGACGGCGTGTAGCTGAAGGACGAGCCCGACTGGATCGCCGAGGCCGCGCCTGTCGTTGTACTGTCGATACCGGAGAAGGCGATCTGATCGATATT
The DNA here is from genome assembly GCA_021782105.1 of bacterium. GTDB lineage: Bacteria > Verrucomicrobiota > Verrucomicrobiia > Opitutales > Opitutaceae > MWDT01. Next base: position 6,080 of record JAJXVO010000199.1, on the reverse strand, counting down.
CCAGCCCACGCCGCTCGCGGTTTGGGGGAAGTACGAGCCGCCATCGTAAGTGTAGGTGAAACGAAGTTCAAATACGCGGCCCGCGTAGGCATCGAGTGGGACGGAGAGATTTGTGAACGACGTCTCGCCCGCCGAACCGGTGCCGGACTGTGTGTAGAGGTCCGTCCAGTTCGCTCCGTCGTCCAGCGAGATCTGGATGTGCGCCGTCTGGGTGTTGGTGGCCCAGCCCAAGCGGCTTGCGAAGGTGAGGCTGGCCGAGCCGGAGGGGAAATAGTACTCCAGAGGCAGCGTGAGGCTCTGCGTGTCGAGGGTCGGCTGGGCGAGGTGGTACGATGCGGTGCCGGTGGCGGAGGTGCTCGTGTCGACTACGGCGTAGGACCCTGTGGTTTGCGCGGTGACGCCTTGAAGTCCGCCTTCCGCTCCGTAGGTGCCGGCGAACGGTGTCACCGTGAGGGTCCTCCATTGGAAATTCTGGGCGTAGGGTGGAAGCGCCACCGAGTAGGCGTTCGACAGGGAGGCGTAGGGCTGTGTCGGACCCGACAGGGAGACGGGCACGTCGCCCGGGCCGGCGACGGCCGGATCGAAGACTGTGACGTTGTAGCTGAAATTGGTGCTGACGCCGTTGATCAACACTCCGCTCACGTGAACGCCGTAGACGGTGTCGGTCGAGGGTTTGGACGCGGCCGTTTGCACGGTGTTGGCGTCGAGCCCGTCATAGACCCAGGCAAGCGTGTTTTCGCCGTAACCGTTCGAGATCGGCGATACGGCGGCGGCGATGGGCGCGCTGTCGCGGGTCATGGTCACGGTCGCCGAGGAGAAATCGGCGTTGGGGTAGGAAAAGGACCAGCGCGGGTAGATGACCTCGTAGGGTACATAGCCGGGCGGTGGCCAGGCGACGAAGGTGTCGCGCACGGCGGGACGCGTGGTGCCGTAGTAGCCGTCGATCACCCAGGTGGCGTTGGTCGACGGGAAGCTCCCCGTGGCCGGGATGTCGCCTGTACCCATTATCTGGGTTTGCGGATACAGGATCCATCGGCGGTGACCGACCTCCACGTTGTTGCTTCCGAAGTCGAGCATGTAGGCGCTGATGGCGTCGGCCCCGGCATCGCCCAGGCTGAGGTTGGAATTGGAGGCCGCATTGGCTCCGGCGGTGGTGTAGAGAAGCCAGCTCGAGGGTGGGGTGTGGCTGAGCGCGTTGTTCGCGGCCATCATCAGAGCGGCTTGCTGGTCGCTGGCGCTGTTGGTGTCGTTGAAGGTGACGGACGCTGGAATCCCGGCCATGGCGCGGAACCAGTTGATGCGAAGCTGCACCGCGTCCTTGAACGTGGCGGCCGTGGTGCCGGGCGTGCCGCTTGCGGAAGTGCCCGGAGTGCCGGTGAGCGATCCGGTCCACTGGATCGGCACGTTGTCCGAAAGGCCGTAGATCGCGTTGAAAAAGGCCCGGGCTTCGGCGCGAGTGCCGAGGTTGACCGAGAGCGTGGGCTGCGCGGTGGCGGCCCTGAGCGCGCTCGCCGAGCGCGTCGCGAGCTCCGAACGAAGCAGCTGCAACTCCTCTGGGCTCGGCGCAACAGGTTGCGCGAGAGCCGTGATCGCATGCGCGAACGTCAGTACCCAAAGCAGCAGCACATGGACGGGGAATCTCCGCCGTCCGCGGGATCCGCAGACAAATGGCGCGCGGCTGCGCGGAACGTCGATGGCTTGCTTGGACATATCGGGCCCCAATTTAGGGAATAGAGTAGACAGATTCCGAAGATTCACGAATGGGGAGATGCAATAACGAATGGACAGCCCGGATCCGGTGCGGGGCCGGCAATTCCATGGCGCAGGTCAATTGGCGTGTGTTCCAAGGGTCTACGACACCGACTCCCGTGAGGAGCAGGATAAACTCTCCGAATAGTGCGCGTGGCGGGGGCGCACTCGCTTGGCCAGCGACAGGCTCCGGGGACGTGGACAAATAGACACGGCGCGACCGGGTGGGGCGCGCCGTGTGGCGATTGGGGAGGGATGATGAAGCAGCTCAGTTTCGGACGGTACCGATCAACGACGGGGGTTGCACGTCGTCGAATGAAACGTTCACGGCGCTGTCGATGCGCAGTTCGTCTCCCGAGAACCGGAGCTGGTAGGTTTTGATGAAGGGGGTCTGATACTGGCAAACCTTGAGCGAGTAGGTGTAGTCGCCCGTCCAGGCACCGCTGGCCGCAATGGGCTCCGGCCCGGACTGGGTTTGAACGACGCCTCCCCGATGCCAAAGGCCGGGTGCGGCCGTGATGTGGACGGCGGTCCCTCCGAAATCGATTATAAACGTCAGCGCTCCGGATGGAGTGCCCTTTGGCACAGCCACGGCGCCGCGCATCCACATGCCTCCCTGCTCGGGGGCTGTGACGGTGACCGACCTGATGCCCTCGGGATTGTCGGCAAAGGCGTAGCGGCGACCGAGGATTTGGGATTCCATGGGCGAGGAGGTGAGACCCACCTGCGGAGGCACGGCGAGTTTTGCCAGCGTGTCCACGAGGCGGGCGTCGTCGGCGGGTGCGGCCGGGAGCGGACCGTCGTGGAAGGCGGGCAGGAGATATTTCCAGACACTGTCGAGCACGGCGCTCATGTCGCGGGTGCCGCTGGTGATCGCAATGACGGAGTCGTATTTGTCCATCACGATACAAAATTGGCCGAACGCGCCGTCGCCGCGGTAGACGCCGTGGGGGCAGCGCCAGAATTGGAATCCATAGCCTTGGTCCCAATTTCCTGTCGGATCGCTGCCGTTGGACATCTGGCGCGAAGTCGCCTGCTCCACCCACCCGGCAGGAATCAGCTGTCTACCCTGCCATTGGCCTTTTTGAAGATAGAGCTGACCGAAGCGTGCGATGTCCTCGGTGCGCACCTTGAGTCCAAAGCCGCCCATGTCGATCCCCTGGGCGCTCTTCTCCCAGGTTGGATCGGCGATTCCGAGCGGTTTGAACAGGCGTGGAAGCAGGTAGTCGTGCACGGTCTGGCCGGTGGCCTTCTGCACGATCGCCGAGAGCATGTAGGAGGCGGGTGTATTGTAGACGAAGAGCGTGCCAGGCTTGTGCGTGACGGGGAGGGCGAGGAAACGTCTGACGAGATCCTCTTTGGCGTAGAACGGAAAGTTCTCGATGGCCGAGTCCTCGTGTCCCGTGGACATCGTCAGAAGGTCGCGCACGCGCATGGCCTTGAGGTTGGCGCTCGGGTTGGCGGGACCCTCGCTGGGGAAGAGATCGAGCACCGGCGTGTAGAGGCCCAGTTTCCCGTCGGCGATGGCGAGGCCGACCGCCGTGGAGGTGAAGCTTTTGCTGAGGGAAAACAGGACATGCGGCTGGTCGGCGCTGTAGGGCGACCACCAGCCCTCGGCGACGACGTATCCGTGCCGCACCAGCATGAAGCTGTGAAGTCCGTCCACCTTCGGTGCCGCCTCCTGGAGGAAGTTGAGGATCGCCGCGGACGACACGCCCTGCGCCTCAGGCGTTGAGCGGGGAAACGAAAAGGGTTCTGCGGCGGTTGCGGTGAGCGCGGCCATGGCGAGGACGATCGTTGGAAGAATCAATTTTGGGGTGTGCATTGGAAAAGGGGCGGGGCGGCGTGTCGACTGTCGGCGTATCAGAAGTTGAAATTGAACGGATCGGCTCCGTTGCGCGCATTCCGATCGAGCGCGCCGATCGCCGCCATCTCTTCGTCGGTCAGCGCAAAATCGAAGATCTCCGCGTTCCCGGCGATCCGCTCGGGATGGACGGACTTCGGGATTGTGATCACGCCGCCTTGAATGTCCCAGCGCAGGACTACCTGCGCGACAGTCTTTCCGTGCCTTTGCGCGATGCCCGCGAGGACAGAGTCGGAGAGCAGTGCGCCTGCCTGTTGAAGGGGACTCCATGCCTCCAGCTGGATGCCGTGACCACGACAATAGGCCGCGAGCGGCTTGCTCTGGAGGTAGGGGTGGAATTCGATCTGGTTGACCGCGGGGACAATCTCCGCCGCCGCGAGCAGTTCGTCCAAATGGGGTATCATGGCGTTGCTCACTCCGATCGCTTTGATGCGGCCCGCACGATGAAGTCGCTCAAGCACCCGCCAGGAAGAGACGAGCTTCCCCTTGACCGGCCAGTGCAGGAGGTAGAGGTCGACATAATCGAGTCCCAAGAGCGTGAGGCTCTGCTCGAAAGCCGCTTCGATGCGGTTGCCGCGCATGTCGTCATTCCATACCTTGGTGGTCACGAAAAGTTCGTCGCGCGGGATTCCGCAATCGCGCACGGCCTGTCCGACCCCGCGCTCATTGCGGTACAGAGAGGCCGTATCCACACTTCGATAACCCAACTGAAACGCAGTTCGGACGGCCGCAGCGGTCTCGGCATCGCTCGGCATCTGGAACACACCCAGTCCAAGCCAAGGCATGCGGACGCCATTGTTGAGTGAGACCGTCGCTTTGAGGCCCGCGGCGGGAGTGGATGTGGGTTCGGGAAGTGGGGGAGTCATGAAAATGAGGCGAATCAGGCGGGGGTTGGATCGGCCGGCTCGGATGGGGGTGGCGGCCCGACGAAAACCCGCGGGAACGTACAGCGACCGGCAACGCGCGTAAATGATTTATGGGGTCGAAGGGCTCGGCGCCGACGGATCCACGCCTGCGATCACAGCAAATACAGAAGCGGATCGATCGGCGTATGAACCTGGTGTGCGAATGTACCGTCGGTTCGCATCGTCACGAAATCGGCCAGCAGCTTGTGGCACACTCCCATCGAGCGACGCTCGAGCGCGTAGTGCTGCAGGGTCTCGGGATGCAGCGGGGCACCCTCGGCGAGCATGGCATCGAGGTCGTCGAAGGCCTTGAAATAGGCGCCCGCCGCACGGGACCCGAGAAAAACGAAGCGGTCGTTGATCCCCCCATACGAACCCCAGTACGGCGCCAGCGCCTGATCGATAGAGGGGAGGACCGTTGGCATCACGAAGCGCGTGAAAAAGAGGTCCGGCCGGATGCGCACGACGATATCGTCGTCCTTCGCCTCCGGTTCATACATCTCATATACCTTCTGGAGGTGCCAGGCCTGCCGAAGGATCGCCTGGACCGTCGTCGAAATGCGATACGGGGTCGCGGCCTGAAGTTCTGTGGCGGCACCCTGTGGCTCGGGCAGGTCGGGCTGCTTCACGACCTCAATGACGGGGTCGCGAAACATCAGGCGAAGCAGCTCGATGTCCGCGGCGGTATCGTCGTCAGCCACCGACGCAAAACACCGGGCCTGTGGAAAATGGCGCGCGATCTGCCAGCGCTGTGATTGCCAGACACTGAGATGGCCACCGTTCGGATCCGTGAAGCACTTGCCGAAGGAGCGGGTCTGGCCGGAGTAGAGGAAGACGACGCGCATGGTATCGGAGGATGCTTTCCGGTTATGGGCACAGTCCCTGCACAGGCGATGTCGAAGTTGCCCGTCCCGGAAGTCGGGGGGATTCCTTGCTGCAATCGTTATAGACCGCGGCATCCGCTTTTGACAGGGCTGCGCCGTGAGTTCACGACAGGGAATTCCCCCGTCCGCGACTGCGCGGCATGGACTTTCCTCCTCCTGATGAAGAAGCGAATCCTCTGCCCTTGCTCGCAAGGAAGTCTGTCTCGTGGTCGATTTCTACGCCGTGCAATCGTGTATTGTGCCACTGAGCCGCGACCGCGATGCGTTCTCCCTTCGCGTAATTGAGATCCCTTGCATGCGGGTTGACTTGCCAAGTCTGCTCTCTAGCGACGGGACGCCCCAATTTAGCCACCCCCAATCATGACTACGCCCGAGCCCATCGGTAATCCGCCCGGTTCCATCCGCACAGCCAACGGTCCCACCTATCGCGGTCCCTTCGCGTTGATGACCGTGCTGTTTTTCATGTGGGGCTTCATGACGGTGTGGAACGACATCCTGATTCCGCGCTTCAAGGAGGCCTTTACGCTCAACTACACGGAGGCGATGCTCGTGCAGTTCGCCTTTTTCGGCGCGTATTTCGTAGGCTCGTTCATCTACTTCGTGATCTCGATCGTCTCCGGGGATCCGATCAACCGGATCGGCTACCGCAACGGCGTGGTCACCGGCCTTCTGATCGCT
>JAJXVO010000198.1 GCA_021782105.1 bacterium | reverse complement strand
CCGGGAATACCGAAGCGACGGTTCGCTGCTGCTCGACCCGGCGACGTTGCGCAATCTTGAGATATTTCAGGCGATCCGCGGCGGGCGGGAGGGATCGCTCTACGGTGCGATCAATCGCACCGCCACAGCCGCCGGCGCGCGCCTGCTCGAGCGCTGGATCGCCGCGCCCACGCTCGATCTAGGGGAACTGCGCCGCCGCCAGCACCTCGTGGGCGAACTGCTCGCCGAGCCCTCGTTGCTGGGCGAGCTGCGCGACGCGCTCGGCAAGGTGCGCGACATTCCGCGCATCCTCGGTCGGCTCCAAAATCGTCTGCGCAATCCGCGCGAACTGGGGGGCGTGCGCGACACCACGCTCCAGCTTCCCGAGCTGCGCACCCTGCTTGCCCGCTTCGGTGCTGAAACCCGCCTTCAGGCCATCACCGGCCGCATCGGCGAATTTGCGCCGCTGCGCGACCTGCTCTCCCGCGCGCTCGCCGACGAGATGCCCGCCGACGTCGCCGACGGCAATTTTATCCGCGCCGGTTTCGACTCCGAACTCGACCGCCTGCGCAGCCTCACCACCGACAACAAGACCTGGCTCTCCGAGCTGGAGCGCGGCGAACAGGACCGCACGGGCATCCGCAGCCTGAAGGTCCGCTACAATTCGGTATTCGGCTATTATATTGAGGTGACGAAGGCCAACCTGCACCTCGTCCCCACCGATTACATCCGCAAGCAAACGACCGCCAACGGCGAGCGGTACGTGACCGAGGGGCTCAAGCAGAAGGAGAAGGAGATTTTCCACGCCGAGGAAAACGCCCTCGCCCGCGAGCGAGAGCTGTTCGACGGGCTCGTCACCGCGGTGCTCGACGAGTCGCTCGGCCTCGCCGAGACCGCCGACACGATGGCAGAGCTCGACTTGCTCGCGGGCTGGGCGCTGCTCGCCCGCGAATGGGACTATTGCCGCCCCGAACTCGACGAGGGCAGCGTGCTCGAGATCGTCGACGGCCGCCACCCCGTGGTGGAGCAAATGCTCAAGTCCGAGCGCAACGGGCTCGCCGGCGCCCAGGCCTTCGTGCCCAACGACACCCTGCTCGCCTGCGACGAAGCCCAGATCCTCCTCATCACCGGCCCCAACATGGCGGGCAAGTCCACGTACATCCGCCAGGTCGCGCTCATCACCCTACTCGCCCAGATCGGCTGCTGGACCCCCGCACGCAGCTGCCGCATCGGACTCGTGGACCGCATTTTCTCGCGCGTGGGCGCGAGCGACGATCTCGCACGCGGAAATTCGACCTTCATGGTCGAGATGAACGAGACCGCCAACATCCTCAATCACGCCACCGACCGCTCGCTGATCATCCTCGACGAGATCGGGCGCGGCACCTCGACCTACGACGGGCTCAGCATCGCGTGGGCCGTCGTGGAACATCTCCACCGCGAAGACACCCGGGGCCCGCGCACGCTTTTCGCCACGCATTATCAGGAGCTCACCGAACTCGCCAAACACCTGCCGCGCCTGCGCAATTTTTCGGTCGCCGTAAAAGAATGGAACGACGAGATCATCTTCGTGCGCCGCGTGATCGCCGGTCCCGCCGACCGAAGCTACGGCATCCAGGTGGCACGCCTCGCCGGCCTGCCCCTGAGCGTCATTGACCGCGCCAAGACCATCCTCGGCAAACTCGAGGGGGACGACGAGACCGTCGAACTCCCCTCCCCCAAGGCCAAACCCCGCAGGAAGATCACAGTGAAGTCCGAAGAGGACGGCCAGCTCTCCCTGCTCTGACGCGCTTCGCACCGCCGGTATCCATACTCCGGCGACCGAAGGATCCATCCCGCAAAGCCCGCACCCTCCCCGGCGCCGAACGCAGGTTATTGGCTTTCACAAAGGTCTTTTGGGACATCATCCATGGTCATTCATGACCGACTGTGATATCAAAAAGGTCGTTCGCACCCCCTGGGCGACACGCGTCACCCATGAACCATTCCACCTCCTCCATGATCCGTCCCTTTTGGCACGGCGCGGCCCTGCCATTTCGGCGGGGTTGCCGCCTTGGCCGGCTCGGCCTCGCCGCCGTGCTCGCCTGCCTGGCCGCCACCGCATGCCACGCCGCGGATGCCGCGCCTTCGCGGGCTCCGTCCCCGGCCGCGCGCCCGAGGCGCGTCTACCAGGCCGTGCGCCTCGAAGGCACGGCACCCGTCATCGACGGGAAGCTCGACGACGCCTGCTGGCAGACGCTCGGCGCGTGGTCCGGAGGCTACACGCAGTTCACCCCGTACCACGGCGCCCCACCCAGTCATCCGACCGAAATAAAGATCCTCTACGACAACCGGAACTTGTACGTCGCCATCCGCGCATCCGACGGCCCCATCGAAAAGCGCTCGCGGTTTCCCGGAGACCGAGACGAGTTCAGCGGCGACATCGTCGGCGTCACCTTCGATAGCTACCACGACAAACGCTCGGCCTTCGAATTCGACCTGACATCCGCCGGACAAAAGATCGACCTGCGGCTCTTCAACTCGAGCTGGGATACGACGTGGAACGCGATCTGGGACGGCAAAGTTTCCCAGGACGCCAAGGGCTGGTATGCCGAATTTCTCATTCCTCTGAGTCAGCTGCGCTATGTCCAGGGCAACGACGTGTGGGGCCTGCACTCCTGGCGCTGGATCGACGGGAAAAAGGAGGAGGACGACTGGAATTTGATCGCGAACGACGACTCGGGGATCGTCCAGTCGTTTGGTGAACTCCACGGCATGGCCGGTCTGAAGGCATCGCGCCGCATCGAGGTGACGCCCTACGTCTCCGCGAAGACCGAGACCTTCGGGCGCCGGGACGGCGAAGCCGTGCGGTCCGGCCGCACGAAGCTGGACGCCGGACTCGACGCGAAGATCGGGCTCACGACCAACCTTACGCTGGACGCCTCGGTCCTCCCCGATTTCGGACAACTCGATGCGGATCCCTCCGTGATGAACCTCACGGCGTTCGAGACTTTTCTCGAGGAGCGTCGCCCACTTTTCCTGGAGGGCAGCGACATCTTCCGCTTCCCCTTCGACGAGGACGAGGTGTTCTACAGCCGACGCATCGGCCAGTCGCCGTCGATCTGGCCCTCGCAGACGGTGCTGTCGATGCCTGGGAGCGCCACGCTGCTTGGCGCGCTCAAGCTCTCGGGCAAGACTTCCCGGGGGCTGGCACTCGGGGTCCTGGGCTGCGAGACCGAGGGGGAGTCGGCCGAGATCGTCGACAACGGGGCGCCGGCGTCCATGGCAGTCGTGCCGCGCACCGACTTCCTCGTCGCCCGTGCGCAGCAGGAATTTCGCGGCGGCGACACGCTGGTCGGCGGGATCGTGACTCGCACGCAGCGCATCCTCGACACGCAGGCGCTTCGCGACGCGGTGCCTGCGCAGGCCACAGTGGTCGGCGCGGATCTCATGCATTACTGGGCCGATCGGGAATTTTTTGCGCAAGCCGTGCTGATCCACAGCCGCGTGACCGGCACGCCCGCCGCGATCGAGCAGATTGAGCTCGATTCGGCCCGCTACTTCCAGCGTCCCATCGATGGCGTCAGCCGAGTCGATCCCTCGCGCGATTCCATCGAAGGGAGCGGCCTTTGGCTGAAGGCCGGACGCGGGAGCCGGGGCCATTGGCGCTACAACGAACAGTTCGTCGCACGCACGCCGGGACTCGATTTCAACGACCTGGGTTACCTCGCGATCGCCGACCGGCTGAGCCAGCGAACGGAGGTCGCCTACGTGGACAAGACGCCATCGGCGATCGCCAACTCCATCGCGCTCACCGCCAGCCATCAGAACGAATGGACCACCCACGGCGAATTTCTGCGGCCCCAGGTGAAGCTGCAGCTCGACGCCGAGCTGAAGAACAAAGGTACCTTGTCCGCAACGCTCCAGGGCTGGGGCGCCGGACGGGATCCGATCGCCCTGCGCGGCGGACCGATGCTCTGGGAACCGGCCGTCCTGTCCGGCTATTTCTGGTACGGGACCGACCCCTCGCGCCGCGTCTTTGCCTCGCTCTGGGGACATCTTTCCCGGGCTCAGGACGCCACCTACCGCGACTCGGGCCTTGGCGTGAAAGTGAGCGCACGCCCCTGCAGCCCGCTGCTCGTGTCGGTCTCGGTCGAGCGGACTAACCAGACCGACCTCGCGCGTTCGGTGGCATTCTCGAATCCGGACGGCACCGCAGCCGCCTCCAGCTACGTCGCGCGCGGCGACGGACAATCGCTGTCGCTGGCCTTCCGAGCCCAGTGGATCATCCGACCCGAACTCCGCATACAATATTACGGCAGTCCCTTCGGTTCCGTCCTTCGCCATACGACGTTTCGACGGGTAAACGCTCCCCTTGCACACTCGGCCGCCAGCCGGTTCAGCGCCGTACTGCCCTCCTCTCTCGTCGACGGAAACATCCACCTCGACGACGGCGCGCCGGGCGAAGTCATCGCATCGAACCCGGACTGGAACAGCGGACAGTTCCGCTCGAACCTGGTGTTGAAATGGGACTATCGCCGGGGCTCCACGCTTTATCTCGTCTGGGCGCAGCAGCGCGACACCTCGGCGCTCGACACCGGCAACGACGCCCGCGGCTCGCTCGGCAGCCTCTGGAACGTCGCCCCCGACAACCAGGTGATGGTCAAACTCACTTATTGGTTCTCGAGTTGAGGCCGGCCTCTCCTGCGCCGGTCTTCCCAGAAAAGACTTTAAAAGCGTATCGCGCGGGGTCACAAACAGGTTCCGTGGCCACTCGAAAAACCATCGGTTCAGCTGCCATCCATGCTGCCATCTCGCAAATCGCCCAAGTCATCGCAGCCCGGCACCCCTCGCCGACGCGCCTGATCGTGCTCGGCATTGCCAACGGCGGGCTTCCCCTCTCGCGCCGGCTCACCTCCCGCCTCTCCGCCCTCGCCCCGAAGGTCCACACGGCCCTCGGTTCGCTCGACATCTCCTTTCACCGCGACGATATCGGGCGAAACCCCATCCCCAAGGAGTTCACGCCCACGGTCATCCCGGGCGACGTGAACGGCGCCCACGTCATCCTCGTCGACGACGTGATTTTCACCGGCCGCACGGTGAAGGCCTCGCTCGACGAACTCTTCGATCATGGCCGGCCCGCCAAAGTCGAGCTCGCCGTCCTCGTCGACCGCGGCGGTCGCCGCCTCCCCGTGCACGCGGACTACATTGGCATCACCCTCGACGACGTCGCGGACGACGAGAAGGTCGTGATCAACCTCGACGAGCAGCATCCCGCCCACGACCTCATCCGCATCGAAAACGCAGTGCCGCCCAAGCCGCGCCACACAAAAGCCTGACGCCCCCACCCCTTCCCTTCGTCACCCGAACTTCCATGCCCTGGACCCGCAAGCATCTCATCACGCTCGAGGAGCTCTCGCTCGCCGAGATCGACCAAATCCACACGACGGCCACCGCCTTCAAGAAGATCCTCCGTCGAAACGTGAAGAAGGTTCCCGCCCTGCGCGGCAAGACCATCGTCAACCTCTTCCTCGAGCCGAGCACACGCACCCGCATCGCCTTCGACATGGCGGCGAAGCGCCTGAGCGCCGACGTCATCTCCTTCGACGCCGCCAGCTCCAGCACGACCAAGGGCGAGACGCTGCGCGACACCGCCGAAAATATCCAGGCGCTCAACGCGGACATGATCGTCATCCGCCACGCCTGCGCCGGCTCCCCCCTCTACCTCTCTCGGATCCTCGACATTCCCGTGATCAACGCCGGCGATGGCGCACATGAGCACCCTTCCCAGGGTCTGCTCGACACCTTCACGATGAAGGAGCACTTCGGCGACCTGCGGGGCCGCAAGGTCGTCATCCTCGGCGACATTCTTTTCAGCCGCGTCGCACGCTCCAATATTCACGCCCTCTCGAAAATGGGCGCGGCCGTGACGCTCGTCGGCCCCTCCACCCTCGTGCCCCACGCCTTCACTTCGATGGGCGTCACCGTATCGCACGACCTGAAATCCGCCCTGGCCGACGCCGAGGTGGTGATGCTCCTGCGCATCCAGCACGAGCGCCAGGCGACCAACCCCTTCCCGTCCATCGGCGAGTACACGAGCATGTTCGGCCTGAACAAGACCCGCGCCTCGTGGCTCAACCCGAAGGCAATCATCATGCACCCGGGCCCCATCAATCGCGGTGTCGAGATCGACGCCGATCTCGCCGACGGCGAGCGCAGCGTGATCCTCGAGCAAGTGACCAACGGCATCGCGGTCCGCATGGCCATCCTCTACCTCTGCTCCGGCGGCCAGCCCGAACATGTCCTGCCCTCCAGCGAGTGACGGGATTGGCCACGAAAAACACGAAAAATGGAGCCACTGACGATCAACGTGAACTCTGACGACTCCCGCGTGATATCGCCCCTATTCTCGCTCCTCGCTCCTCGATTCTAGATTCTTCTTCCCATGCCTGCACTCTGGATTTCCAAAGCCCGCGTGATCGATCCCGCCAGCAAGCGCGATGCGATCGGCGACCTGTTCATCGTCGACGGCAAATTCGTGCCCTCCCTCTCCGCCGCCGCGAAGAAACGCGCGAAGAAGATCGACGGCACCGGCCTGGTCGCCTGCCCAGGCCTCGTCGATGTTCACGTGCACTTTCGCGAACCCGGCCAGACCCATAAGGAGACCATCGCCACCGGCTCACGCGCCGCGGCCGCCGGCGGTTTCTCCACGGTCGTCTGCATGCCCAACACCTCGCCCACGGCCGATAGCGCGGGCACCATCCAGTTCATCAAGGACGTGATCGAGCGCGACGCCGTCGTAAAAGTCCTTCCCACCGGCTGCATCACCGTCGGCCAAAAGGGCCAGAGCCTCGCCCCCATCGGCTCGCTCAAGCGCGCCGGCGTCGTCGCCATCACCGACGACGGCGATTGCGTTCAGAACAACGAGATGATGCGCCGCGCCGTCGAGTACGCCAAGATGTTCGACCTGCCCGTCATGGACCACTGCCAGGATTCCTCGATGACCCAGGGCGCGGTCATGAACGAAGGCGTCATGTCCCTGAGGCTCGGCCTGCGCGGCTGGCCCAACGCGGCCGAGGACATCATCGTCGCGCGCAACGTCATCCTCTCCACCTACACCGGCGCCCACATCCACATGCAGCACATCTCGTCGCGCAACTCCGTCGAGATCCTGCGCCGTGCCAAGGCACGCGGCGTGCGCGTCACCGCCGAGGCCACGCCCCACCACATCGCGCTGACCGACTCCGCGATCGTTGGCTATGACACGCACTTCAAGATGAACCCGCCGCTGCGCACGGAGGAGGATCGCCGTGAAATCATCGCCGGCCTGCGCGACGGCACGCTCGACTGCATCGCCACCGATCACGCGCCCCACACCAATTACGAGA
>JAJXVO010000197.1 GCA_021782105.1 bacterium | reverse complement strand
AACGCAATCAGGCCCGCAAACACCCACAGGATGATCATGAGGCGTTTCAAATAGGTGCCCGATACCCCGCTGCGCGCCGAAAACTCATTCGTCGCCGAGCCGCAGATGCCCATGTTGTGGCTGAGCCCGCCGTTCTGCACGATGCTCACCAGGAGGATGGCCAGCAGGCTCCAGGTCGAGAACTGCCCCGCTGAGCCCGACCCGAACAGGTCGAACATTCGCCTGGGCACCTTCTGTCCAAGCGCATGCCAGCCGCCTATGGCGTGCAGCCCCACCGGCACCAGCAGCACCGAAAAGACGATGATGAGCACGCTCTGCAGCCCCTCGTTGACGGCCGCGGCCGTCATGCCTCCCATCACGATGTAGGCTCCGACGACCGCCGCGAAGACGCCGTAGAAAAGCACCGGGGGCAGGAGCGTGATGTAGCTGTGCAGTTCGCCGCGCGCGCTGCGGTCGAGCAGCAGATCCATGTGCGTGCGCTCCGCCGGCGTCAGGTCGCCCGCCGACGCGCGCTGCTCCAGATGCTTGAGCTCCTTGTACCCTTCGATCGAGGCCCGGTCCTTCGCCGTCCATTCCGACTGCTGTTTCACCACCAACGAGGAGGCGATCGTGTAGGCCGTGACGTTCGCGAAGCCGAGGAAGACGCATGCCATGAGAATCTGGAAGACCGCGTAAAACATGCTCAGCCGCCGGCTCGCGAAACGATCCTCGAACAGATCGGAGATGGTCGTGAGCCGCACCCGCCGGAACCAGACGTTCATGAACCAGAAATAGGGGTTCATGAAAACCGTCTGGAAGGACAGCCACGCGCCCGAGGCTCCCTGCTGGTACACGAAGCTCGCCGTGCTGACCGCCCCCGACGGCTCGGTGGCGTTTCCGAAATTCAGGAAGAACTGATACAGCTTCCCGAGCTTCCTCCCCGCGAGAAAAAATCCGTCCTCGGACTTGTTTGCGGACGCCGCCCGTTTGCCGATGTACAGGACGGCTCCGAGGTAGGCGACAACGATGGCGATATCGAAAATGCTGAGACTGCCGAAGCGCATGGGGAGATTCCGGGGTTGAGAGACGGAGACGGCCGAGGGGTGCCGGACACAATGCTCCGCGGGACCGGCAATTCAACCCCCCTCCGCAGGCTTCGGCATCGGACAGTCCGGAGCCCCCTCGCAGGCGGCGGTTCGCGGAACGTCACCAGGACTCCGATACGCATCGCCCACCGGTCGGGAGCGGCCGGCCCAAAATGAATGCGCCCGGGCGCCGCGATTCCCTTCGCGGCGGCCCGGGCGCATTGCCCCCTAATTGATCAGAACGAGAAGGTCGTCGACAGGGTGAACTTGCGCGGTGCGATGATGCGCTGGGCCGCGGGCGACCCGTCGTAATTGAACGTCACGGGCAGCAGGCGGCCGTTCTGGGTCAGATCGGCCACGTTCAGCTGCACGCGCCCCTGCACCCCGTGGCCGGCCCACGGCATGCGGAAGCGGTAGCCGATCCAGGCGTCGACATGGATCTGACGCGGCGTGTAGATCGGCTTGTTGACGTCAGGCTGGAAGATATTACCCGAAGGATTCAGGTTGGCCGTGTCGCCGTAGTAGCCGGCGACCGCGCGACCGTCGTAACGGAAGGCGCCGCCAACCATGAAGCCATTGAGGCGCCCCTCGGTGAAATCATAGGTCGAGAGGTAGCTCCAGGAGTACACGCGCTGATTGGTGGCCTGCGTGTTGTTCAGGGCGCGGTCCGTGGCGAGCTGGGCGTTCACGACGACGTTGAAGTAGTCCTGTGTCGTGTTCCAGCCGTACGGATGGTTCTGGTAGATGTTACCGTCATAGCCATAGCCCTGCCAGAAGTTGGCGAGGGACATCGCGCGGCCGTTGGAGCGGGTGTAGACCTGCGTCAGATCGTTGGCGGTGTAGGCCTGCCACTTCGGCATGCGGTAGTTGACCCACGCGGCAGCCTGGCTGGCGATGTTGCTGAGGATGGTCTTCTGCTTGGCCCAGGCAAACTTCATGCGCCAGTTGCGCGTCGGGTTGTAGGTGAGCTCGAGTTCGATGCCCCGGGCGATGCCGTCCGCGGTCTCGTACGGGTTCACGAATTGCCCCTTCTCGCCGACGTTGCCGCCGAATGTGTAGGGGAGCCCCGTGATCGCGGAGATCTCGTCCTGCATCTGCTGCGTGATCGGATAGACCGACGTGTTGCCGAAGTTCGAGTCCGAGGGATTCTCGCCATGGCGAACCTCGACGACCGCGGTCGCCCAGTTCTTCAGCTCATTGTCGATGTAAATGGCGCGGGCGTTCGACGTGTTGCTCACGAACTGGTTCTGGTTGGCAGTGCGGAACCAGGTCGCACGCAGGAAGAACTTGTTGTCAGGCGTGGCGATCTCGAAACCGTAGTCGCGCTCCGTGCCCTGGGGCTTCGCCAGCGGGTTGCCGAAGAAGTCCGTGTAGTACGCCGGCGGCGGGTTGAAGTTGCTCGACCGGTTGAAGGTCAGGCTGACCGACCGGGCGAGGCCGGCAAGGAAGCTGCCGTTGGCGGCGGCACGATCGATCGGACCCCAATGCTGGAGGGGATGGAACACGAGTCCGGTGGTCGTCGTGCGACCGCTGTTGCGATTCCATGCGCCCATGTTATTCCAATATTGGTAATTCGGGAATCCGTTCGTGTACTCAAAGGACTCCGGATTTTTCGATGGGAACACGTTCTGGCGGCTCTTCACGAAATCGTCGTTGATTCCGAACGTTCCGACGATGCGGTCGTTCCACATGAAGGCCTGCCAGAAATAGGTCTTGGTGTCCTGGACGTTCTCCGACCGGCCACCCGAGGGGAAGAGCACCGACTGCATGTTGATGCTCGTCGTCTGCCAGCTGTTGTTGGCATAGTTGTAGGTCTGGATCGGGAGCGTGATCGGACTGGAAATCGGCGGGCGGGAACTGGTGCCCGGGGAGCCGTTGCCAAAGCCGTAGCCATTGGACGCCGTGCCGAGGTAGTACCAGGCTTCGACTGCGGTGTTGTGCACCGGGTACCCGTAGCCCGTGGCCTGGTTGAGCGTCGTCGCAGAGGGCAGGTAGTTCGGATCGCCGCCGACGATCGACTCGCGGTAGCGGAGATCGTTGCGCGAATCGTCGTGCTGCGAGAGCACCGTCATGAGGCGGTGATGACCGAGCCACTTCAGCCAGTTGGGAACGTGATCCTGGATGTTCAGCTCATATTCGAGCGAGGCGCGGAAGTTGTTGTTGATCTCCGGCGACTCGAAGATGTCGCTCGCATAGCCGTCCACGAAGGGCTGGCCAAGGTGCGGGTTGGCCTGGCCCGTCAGGAGGTACTGGTTGGTATCGACGTAGATCGTCGTCGCGTTCGACTGGGAGAGCGGCGAATCGGAGAACTGCTTGAGTTCCTGCCTGAACCAACCCACGTCGAGGTTAAGGTTCGGGAGCAGTTCCTGCTGGAGATCGAGGTAGTAGGTCTTCGCCTCGGTGTGTTCATAGGCCATCGGATTCAGATTAACCGTGCTCCAGTCGTAGATGCTCTTGCTGGTCACCGAAGGATATTGCCAGACCTGATACCCGGTGGGCGTCGGGAGCGGCACCGACCAGGTCACCTTCTCCTGGTTCAGCATGAGCTGCTGCGAGGTCATGGAGGCGACAGGCGGAACAAAGCCCGTTACGGTGAAGCCGGTCTGCTGGCCGCGGTAGAAGTTCTCCATCTGGCCCTGGTTCATGAACATGAAGTTGTGGCCGGTGGACGCGTAGTTGAGCGAGGGCACGAAGTACGGCGAACCGACCTTGCCCATGTCCGTCTGGAGAATGCCCGCGTAGTTCGGGTAGTTCTTCGCTTGTGCGTAGGGGCCCGAGGTCACACCCGTGTTCAGGTAGGTCACCATGTCGTTGAGCGGATTGTACACCGGGCGGCCGCTCTGCAGCCAAGGAGTCACAAAGTCGACGGGCGTGACACCGTTGGGGTCCTTCTGGTCATGATTGTAGTATTCAAAGCTGCCGGTGAGCTTCGTTTTCTGGCTCTTGAACGGCACAAAGGTAAAGGCTGCGTACTCGCGGCGGGCGATGTCCGTGGACGGCTTTTGCTTGAAGCCCTGGTTCGTGTAGGCCTGAGCCAGGTAAATCGCCAGTTTGTGCGGTATGACCGGGATGTTGAAATTGGAACTCTGGCGGTAGGTTCCCCAGCTTCCACCCACGAGCGAGACACTGCCGCTCGTCTTGTCGATCACGGCGCGCGCGCGCGTCTGATTCACGATGCCCGCCGGGCTACCCGTGCCGAACAGAATCGAGTTCGGACCACGGTCCACCTCCAGCGACTGCGTATTGTAGCTGTCAAAGGGAATGCGGCTCAGCGAGAAGTAGTTGTCGACTTCAAGGTCGGCGGTCGTGAGGCCGCGCACACGGTTGCCCGAGGTCTGCGGCTGGGTCGCGAGCACGTCGGCCACATTGCCGCGCACCATCGCGATCGGGGTGTAGGTGCTGGCACCCTCGGTGTTCGCCTCGTAACGGAAGACGTCGTTGATGTCCCACGAGCTCGTGTCCAGCAGTTGCTGCTGGTTCACCACGGTCACCGACGACGGAATGTCGGCGATGTTGTTGTTGAGGCGGGTGCCCGCAAGAGTGGTCGGGGAGAAGTAACCGTGATCATGCGAGGCATGCACCTCGAACGGCGTCAGTCGGATCACCGATTCGTCGTCCGCCGCAGTGGCTGCGGCCTTCGCCGCCGGGCCGGTGGCCGCCGCGGCCGGTGCCGTTGCCGCGGGATCCGCGGGTTTCGACTGGGCGCTGACTTGAACTGCCGACAGGCAACACAACGTCGCGAGCGCGGATGCGACACGTATGTCGGCAGGCAATAGGGACAACAAGGGATGGGGTTTCATGTATGTTTCCGGAAGCTTAACAGCATGCGGTTTGGTGGTTCGTTAGGGTGTGGGGATAACAGGCTGCCACCGGGAAACGCCGACGACACCTGCGCAACAGGGCGGATTCAAATTCGCTCGTCCCGGGCGATTCTGCAAAACCCGACACTAACGGACAGTCCGACAGATTCCGACTCCTGCTTCGTCCATCGATCCCGCGCGCGGCAATCCTTCCAAAGGCATCATTTTTATCATTAGCTATTTCCAGCATTTCCTAGAACATTCTGGATGCAAGCGTATCCGCTAATCCATTACCCTTTTTTGGATTCTCGCGATGCGGGCGACCTTATCAGCGACTGGGCTGACCCCAAACTGTATCCTTTTTCTACCTACCTATCGCCAGGTTGTCGGACTGTCCGCTCCCCGGCTGGTTGCGGAACGATCCGACCGGACCACCTTGTGAAATCCCCCTTTTACCCATGGTTACCCGGCCCGGTCTCCTGCTCGTCCTGGCGTTGTCTCCCGCCGTCCTGTCCGCAAACCCACTCTGGCGATTCTGCTTCGGCGGAACCCCCTGCCCCGCCGGCGCGATTCACGTCGCATCCGCCGCTGCGTATGACCCGGCCATCGGATACGGTTTCGAGGAGGGAGTGGCCGCACCCCGTTCCGCCCCGGGTTTCTATTTTTCCGCACGCCTCCCCAAGGAGGGCAACTATGACGTCACCGTCACCGTGGGCGATCCAAGGCGCTCCGCCGACACCACCGTCAAGGCCGAGTTGCGCCGCCTCTACGCCATCCATGTGCGCACCGCCGCCGGTGCGTCCAAAACCCTGCACTTCGTCGTCAATCTTCGCACGCCGGCCATCCCCGGCGGCGGAGTGGTTCGTCTGAAGCCTCGGGAAAAAACCGGCGAATTCTGGGACTGGGACGACAAGCTCACGCTCGAGTTCGACGGTGCGTCCGCCGCCGTCGAAGCCGTCGAAATCAGCCCCGCACCGCCCATGCCCACCGTCTACATCGCGGGCGACTCCACCGTGTGCGACCAGCCCTACGAACCCTACGCAAGCTGGGGCCAGATGCTCACGTACTTCTTCGGACCGGGCGTCGCCATCGCCAACCACGCCGAGTCCGGCGAGTCCCTCCGCAGCTTCATCGGCGAGCGCCGGCTCGCGAAGCTCGATACGCTGATGAAACCCGGCGATTACCTGTTCATCCAGTCCGGGCATAACGACCAGAAGGAACGCGGCCCCGGAATCGGCGCCCTCACCAGCTACAAACGCGAGCTCGCGCATTTCGTCGCCGACGCGAGAGCCCATGGCGTCACTCCCGTGCTCGTCACTCCCGTAAGTCGGCGCACCTTCGGCCCAGACGGTACCATCGTCAACTCCCTCGGCGACTTCCCACTCGCCGTGCGCGAGGTCGCCCGCGAGCAGCACACCGCCCTCATCGATCTCAACGCGATGAGCGAGACCCTCTATAATACCCTGGGCCCCTCAGGCGCGGTCAATCTCTTCGCCCTCGCCAACGGCAAACGCGAGGGCACACACCACAACGACTACGGAGCCTACGAGATCGCCCGCTGCATCGTCACCGGCATCCGGCAAAACGGCCTGCCCCTCGCGAAATTCCTGAAACCCGACGCCGGTACTTTCGACCCGCAACACCCCGACCCCTTCGCGTCCTTCCCTGTCCCTCCGAGTCCAAGGGCTGCCGACATCAAACCCTATGGCAACTAGATCCACGTCGTTCCTGGTCGCGTTCGCCCTGATGGTGTCCGCTCTGTTCGCGTCTCCACCAAGCCTCGATTTGCCAGCCTGGGTCGGCTCCGTCGGCGCCAAGTCAACGCCCCCGGCAGGCCCCGTGCTCTCCGCCAATGCCTTCGGCGCCGTCGCGGACGGCACCACCCTCGCCACGGCCGCAATCCAACGCGCGATCGACACATGCGCACTCCGCGGCGGAGGCACCGTCACCCTCGCTCCAGGCCGGTATCTCACGGGAGCGTTGTTCGTTAAAAGCGGCGTCCGCCTGCGCATCGACGCCGGCGTGACCCTCGTCGCCACGACCGACGAGAAGGCCTACCCGCTGCTCCCCACCCGCATCGGCGGCATCGAAATGGTGTGGCCCGCCGCACTCATCAATGTCTACGGCCAGCACAACGCCGAGATCGATGGCGAGGGCGCCATCGACGGTCAGGGCCCCTACTGGTGGAAAAAGTTCTGGGATCTCCGTGCGGCCTATATCCCGCGCGGGCTGCGCTGGGCCGCCGATTACGACTGCCGCCGGCTGCGCCTCATTACCGTGTGGAAGTCGCAGAACGTCACGGTCTCCCGCCTCCATCTCCACCGCTCCGGTTTCTGGACCGTACAGATCACCTACTCCGATCACGTGACCGTCGACGGCATCACGATCGCCGACAACTTCATGTCCGAAGGCATCAAGGGCGCCAGCACCGACGGCGTCGACGTGGACTCCTCGCGCTACGTCCTCGTGCAGCACTGCGACATCGACAACAACGACGACGACATCTGCCTGAAGGCCGGACGCGAT
>JAJXVO010000196.1 GCA_021782105.1 bacterium | reverse complement strand
GCATTGAAATCAAGGAGAGTGGATGCCGCGATCGTGGGATCGGGAAGTCCCATTAGTGGGACGAATAGCAAGACGAGGGGAGGTCGGGACTTTTGGGGCCGAGGCATTGACTGGAGGCGGGAATAGGCGAACCTGAGCAAAGTTGGACCCCAAGAAAATCGAGTTTCGCGCGTACAACCCAGAGAGATTCCCATGAGTCAACCCGAGTCCGGGGCGAACAACGATGAGAACGACGGAGTTGCGGCTCGGGCGTTTGCCGAGCACCAGGCGGCCTTGCTGCGGTATGCGACGCGCATGTTGGGAGACCGCGAGCGGGCGAAGGACGTCGTGCAGGACGTCTACGTTCGTTTCCTCAAGGAACCGGCGCAGGCGGTGGATGGGCACGTGGTGGAGTGGCTGTACACGGTGTGTCGGCGGCGGGCGATCGACGTGCTGCGCAAGGAGGGGCGGATGACCTCGTTTGTGGAGGGAGCGGAGGTGCGGTTGCGCGCGATGGATCCTCTTCCTGGGGTGGCGCTTGAGCAGGGAGAGATCCACGAACGCCTGCTTCGGCTGATCGCTGCGCTGCCGCCGAGCCAGCAGGAGGTGGTCCGGTTGAAATTCCAGGAGGGCTTCAGCTACAAGGAAATCAGTCGCATCACGGAATTATCGGTGGGCAACGTGGGGTTTCTTATTCACACCGCGGTGCAGCGCCTGCGCAAGGCGTGGGAGAAGGCGGGCGACTGAGGACACGTTGACCATGAACTTGCAGCTGCTTCATAAACGACCCGAGACACTCCGCGCGAGCGGCGACCGACCGAGCCTTACACCATGAGCGATTTCGAATCGAAACCCCTGACCGCGGATGATCCGCGTCTGACGGCCTACGTGCTGGGCGAACTCGAAGGAGAGGAACTGCAGTGGGTGAAGCAGGCCGTGCGAGCGGATCCGGCCCTGCAATTTGCGGCCGAGGAGATTCGGCGGACGGTGGGGATGTTGGGCGAGGCCTTGGCGATGGAAACCGGGCAGGGGCGGGACAGGGCCCGTCGCGTGGCAGGGGGGCGAGCTTCGGGCAGGGAGCACCGGCGGTCGCATCGGCGTCCTTTTCGCATCTCGTGGTATATCGTGATTGGCGGGCTTGCCGCCGCGTGTTTTGCGGTGATCGTGGAAATTCGCCGGGCTCGCTACGAGGAGGCGGGGAGTGCGCAGGAGGGAAGGCGGGCGATCTCTTTGTCGGTGGTCTCATCGGACGCGGGTGACAGCGGACCGGGGAGCGCGGTGGAGGCGCCGGCTGAGAACTACCTGCCTGTCACTCCGGTGTTCTCGGGGGCCGAGGTTCCGGACCGTTCCGGGTTCATTGCGGTGAAAGACGGGGCCGAGGTGGCGGTTCCTTTGGCCAGCGAGGACGAAGGTTACGCGCGGGTGCGTCGCCTGATTGCGGGAGGCAAGTTGCCCCAGCCAGGGGCCGTGCCGATCAGCGATCTGGTCAACGCGTTTGCCTATGACAGGGCCTCGGCAGACAAGGCTCCGCTGACGGCACGCGTGGAGAGTGGGGTGGCTCCGTGGGCGCCGAATCATGTGCTGGTCAGGGTGCAGGTGGACGCCCGCGAGCCGCTCGCGATCGACCGACCGCCGACGACGCTGATGGTCCTGGCGGACATCCCGCCGGAGCCGCAGCAGCAGGCGAGGCTGGATTCGATCCGTGAGAACCTGCGCCTGCTGGTGAAGCGGCTGCGGCCGGACGACCGCTTTGGAATCGTGGCCTGGACGGGAGAGGCGCGCGTGGAGCTGGAGCCGACCTCACTGGCGGATCGGGGGGCGGTGCAGGCGGCGATCGACAACCTGGGTGTGCGGAGTGGCCGGCGGGTCAGCGATGCGCTGGTGACGACCCTGGAGCTGGCGCATGGCGATGCGGCGGGGCGGGGATCCACTTGGCGGGTCCTGATTTGCAGCGACGGGGCGAGCCTGCCGGTGGCGGAGGAATCGCGGGCGCTGGACCTGTTGGAAAATTCGGAGACGCTGAAGGCATTTTCCCGGGCGATCTGGGGACCGGCTCCTGGGGACCGAGACCTGATCTCCAGACTTGCGGCGCAGGGACATGCGAAAGAGGCGGTGATTAGCGGGTCGACGGATGCGCAACAGGTCATCGCCGGGCTGATCGCCGATCCCATCCGGGTCGCGGCGACGGATGCCTCGCTGCGCCTGAGCTTCGATCCCTCCAAGGTGGCGTCGTATAGGATTCTTGGTTACGGGCCAGGAGGCGGGGCGCTGGGCGCGACGAAGGGTGGGGAGCTGCTCGAGGGGCAGAGCAGCACGACCCTCGTTGAGATCGTGCCGAAGGGAATCGCGGCGCGGGGGGCGGTCGGATTGGTGAAGGTCTCACTGCGGTATAATGACCCTGATGCCGACCAGAATGTGGCGCGCACGATCGAGGCGCCGGCACCGGTGGCGTGGGCGGAGTCGAGTGCGGATTTCAAGTTTTCTGCGGCGGTGGCAGGCTTTGGTTTGGCCTTGGAGGAGCGGCCTATGAATGGCGCGGTGGCCTATCTGGACCGCGTGCAGCGCTGGGCGCGGGAGGGCGCGGGGACGGTACCGGCGGCGGATCGATCCGAGTTCATGGGTTTGCTGCATTCCGCGCGGGAAATCGTGCGCTGAACGCCGAATTTCTCCTCACACTGCAAACCCCCAGAGAATTGGGATTGTCGGCCCCCCCTGGCAGCCTATTCTCCGGCCTCGGATGAGGGATCCGATCAACTCGGAAAAATTCTCAGGGTGCCCCGATGATCGCTACGCGAAGGCGTTTGCCGTCAGCCCGGACGCGATCGCGGTCAGCGATATGGAGACGGGGTGTTATCTGGATGTAAACACGAGCTTCGAACGGCTGCTTGGCTACAAACGCGAGGAGATCATTGGCCATACATCGATCACGCTTGGTATTTGGGCGGATCCCAACGATCGATCGCGCCTGATGGAGGGGTTGAGGACACAGGGATCGGTCGAGAACTTCCTCGCAGTGGCTCGGCGCTCGGACGGCGGGTTACGAACCTGCAACCTGGCTGGGAGCGTGGTGGAAACCGAAGGAAGACTCTGTGTCGTGCTCGTGGTGCGCGATCTCACCGAACAGCTGGCGACGGAGCGGGCGTTGACGAAGACGGCAGAGCGTTACGCGAAGCTATTCCAATCGAGTCCTGACGCGATTGCGGTCACGGAGATGGAGACGGGGCGATTGCTCGAATTCAACGAAGGTTTTCAGAGGATCTTTGGCTACGAGCGTGCGATGCTGAGTGGAAAGACCACGGCGGAACTCAGGTTGTGGGCGGATCCCAGGGATCGCGAAGCGCTCGTGGAAACCCTCAAGGAAATTGGAGTCATCAGGGAAGCCGAGTTTGCGATGCGCCGTGGCGACGGAAGGGCGATGACGATCCTGATGAGCGGCGAGATCATCGAATTCAATGGAGTGATGTGCCTGTTGTCGGTGGTGCGGGATGTGACGGAACAGAGGCAGGGGGAGCGGCGCGAGGCCGAGCTGAAAGAGCAGCTTCAGCGCGTCCAGAAGCTCGAGGCGCTGGGTACGCTCGCCGGGGGAGTCGCGCACGATTTCAACAACATCCTCACGGCGATCCTCGCGTACACGGAATTCACGCTGATGGATCCTGGCGATGCGGAGTCGGTGCAAGAGAACCTGCGCGAGGTGAGGAAGGCGGCGTTGCGGGCGCGCGATTTGGTGAAGCAGATACTTGCGTTCAGCCGGCACCAGAAACTGGAGCGGGTGCCGATTGATCTGAGGGTGCCGGTGAGGGAGGCGCTGGTGCTCCTTCGGTCGTCCCTCCCGTCGACCATCGAAATCGAGGACAGCTATCCGTCCGAGCCGGTCGTTGTAGTGGCCGATCCGGGGCAGATACATCAAGTGGTGATGAACCTCGGCACGAACGCAGCGCATGCGATCAAGGGGAATCCGGGCCGGCTGAGTGTTAGGATTGAGCCGGTGCGTCGGACCGAGGTGGCGTCCGCTGGGTATTCCGGGCGTGGCGAGGGCCAGCAGCGGGTGGTGATTTCCGTGGCGGACACGGGCTGTGGGATGGATGAGGATACGCTCAAGCGGATTTTTGAACCGTTCTTCACGACGAAAGGGCATGGTGAGGGCACGGGGCTGGGGCTGTCGGTCGTGCACGGCATTGTTCACGCGCACGGCGGAAGCATCGAAGTTCACAGCGCACTGGGGAAAGGGAGCGAGTTCAGGGTCACGCTGCCCTTGAGGGACGGCATGCCGGCGGGCGGGGAGGCGAGGGTGGACGACATGCCGCGCGGGACGGGCGAGCGCATCCTCGTGATCGACGACGAGGACTCGATCTGCGAACTCGCGCGCCGGTTCCTGCTGCGGCTCGGGTATCGGGTCTCCACCTACACGAATCCCGTGGATGCGCTCGAGTCGTTCGTGGCTGACGCGCCGCCCTTCGACCTGGTGCTCACGGATTTCACGATGCCCCATCTGACGGGGGTCGATGTGGCGAGGCGCGTCACCGAGCGGTATCCGAACCTTCCCGTGCTGATGATGAGCGGCTACACGGGGGCCTGGACTCAGGACCGCCTCAAGAAAGTGGGCGTCGTTCACTTGATCAACAAGCCCCTGACGCTGATGGGGCTGGCTGAAGCGGTGCGGGACGGGCTATTGGGACGGCACAGGCTACCCTAAAATCGGACGGTGAACGGGAACTGAAGGCAGCGAAGGTCAGGCCGCCTGCCACGGAATCGAGAGCCCTGATGTCTAAATGACGCAGTTTCCTTCCAGAACCAGTTTTCTCTGTGATCTCTGTGTCTGTGATTCAAATACAACTGCGTCGTTTAGGAGTGCGTTTTTTTAGCGCTGGTAGGACGCGTAGGGCGTGCGAAGGCGGGAGGCGTGGATTGGGTTGGCCGGCCACAAAAAAAGCCCACCGGTTGGGGCGGGCTTATTCGATGCCAAGATGGCGACCTTATTTCTTTTGGTCGGATTTTTCGGGCTTCTTGCAATGGCAGGTATGACCGTCCTTTTTGCAGGTGCAGGAGCCGCCGGTGGTGCAGTGACAGGTGCCGCCACCGTTCTTGGTGGAGCAGGTATTGGCGTCCTTGCTGGTGCCTGCGTAGGCGAGCCCGGCGAAGGCGAGGAAGGCGAGGACGAGGGTGGCTTTGAACTTCATGGTTTTTGGGATTCCGAGGTTTTGAGAGAATACTGGAAGCCGCACACCGTACGTGGAAAGGATGCGGATTCAACTCGATAATCCATAAAATCCTTTCATTTAGTGGCTTAAACTCTTGGCGCGGGAAATTGTGCCGAGTGGGGCACGAATTCAGCCGGTAAATCGCAAACCCAGAGTGAAAAGGGGCGGCGGGATCCATTGGCGTGACATAACGGTGAAATGCCTTGCGGCGCGGACGCTTAAGGGACAGCTCGGACGTGTGGCGACTGCGGAGCAACTCTTCGACCAGGCGCTTCAGTTCCAGATGTCGGGCCGGCTGCAGGAGGCGGAAGGGCTTTACAGGGCCGTGCTCGACATGGATCCGGAGCAGGCGGTGGTCCATTTCAACCTGGGAATCGTGCTCAGGCACCAAGGGCGTCTGGCGGAGGCGGCGGAGTCGTACCTGTGTGCGCTGGCTCGGCAGCCCGAGTTTCCCGAAGCGGAAAACAACCTGGGCACGACGCTGGTGAGCCTGGGGCGGATGGACGAGGCGGTGGGGATACTCGAGGCCCTGCTGGAGCGAAAGCCGGACTTCGCGAATGCCTGGAACAACCTCGGAGGGGCGCTCAAGGACCTGGGTCGGACGCGGGAGGCGCTGCGGTGTTTTGAGCGGGCGACGCGTCTGCAGCCGGCGAACGCGGCGTTCCACAGCAACCTCGTTTTTGCGATGCACTACAGCCCGGACCACGGGCCCAAGTCGCTTCTGCGCGAGGCGAAGCGCTGGAACAGGATTCACGCCGGTGTCCAGATGGGTGATACGCCGCCGCACCAGAACGATCGTTCGCCGGAGCGGCGTCTGAGGGTCGGCTATGTCTCCGCGCATTTTCGGGACCACTGTCAGGCGCTGTTCCTCACTCCCCTTCTCTCGCATCACGACCGCAGCTGCGTGGAGGTGACCTGTTATTCCGACGCGGTGGCGGAGGACGCGGTGACGAGGCGCCTGCGGGGTCTGGTGGACCGGTGGCGTCCGACGGCCGACTTGAGCGACGAGGGCTTGGCGGAGCTCGTGCGGGCGGACGGGATCGACGTGTTGGTGGATCTCTCGCTGCACATGGCGCGCCAGCGGCTGCTTGTGCTGGCGAGGCGTCCCGCGCCCGTGCAGGTCGCGTGGCTCGGTTATCCGGGCACGACGGGCATGGAGGCGGTGGACTGCAGATTTACGGATCCGTGGCTGGACCCGCAGGGCGTGGGCGACGAGGCGTATGCGGAGGAATCGGTCCGCCTGCCCGACACCTTTTGGTGCTACGATCCGCTTGCGGAGGGTCCGGAGGTGAACGAGCTGCCTGCGCTGGCGTCGGGGCGGGTGACCTTTGGCTGCCTGAACAACTTCTGCAAAGTCAACCCGGGGGTGCTCCACCTCTGGCGTCGCGTGTTGGAGCGCGTGCCGGGATCGCGGATGACGCTCCTGGTGCCTCCCGGGGACGCGAGGCGTCGTGTGCTGCGCGAACTGGGCGTGGGGGCAGAACGGGTGGGGTTCGTGGAGTTCGCGCTGAGACCCGATTATCTGCGGCGCTATCTTGGCATCGACCTCTGCTTGGACACGACGCCGTACAACGGGCACACGACGACCCTGGATTCGCTCTGGATGGGAGTGCCGGTGGTGAGCCTTTCGGGAGAGACGGTGGTCTCGCGGGCGGGGCGGAGCATGCTGGGCAACCTCGGGCTGGGCGAACTGGCGGTTGGGACGGCAGACGCGTTTGTCGAGACGGCGGCGGGGCTGGCGACCGACCTGCCGCGATTGGCGGCGCTGAGGGCGGGATTGCGCGGACGCATGCAGGCGTCGCCGCTGATGGATGGAACTCGGTTTGCTCGGGGCCTGGAGGAGGCATACCGGACGCTCTGGCGGCGCTGGTGTGCGCGGGCGCCCGCAGGCGGGCTCAGTGCGCGTGGCGCTCGTAGTTGAAAATCAACTGCTGGGCGAGGCCTGCGGCTGGGCCGAAGTGGACGCGGCCGAAGAGGGCGACCTGTTCGGGCTTCCAACCCCGGAGACCGTACCGGCGTGCCATGGCGTTCAGGATCCAGGTGTCGACGGGGAAAGACTCCAGGAAGCCGCCGCCGTAGAGCAGCACGCAGTCGGCGATCTTGGGGCCCACGCCGGGCATCTCGCAGAGGCGAGCGTGGGCGTCGGGGTAGGGCAGACCTTGGGTTTCCGCGAGCCAGCCTGGCCGTTCCGCGAGGAAGCGGGCGCATCCAACGACGTT
>JAJXVO010000008.1 GCA_021782105.1 bacterium | reverse complement strand
GTGTGAAGAAGACCTCCATCTGCGGGACCGATTTCCACATCTACAACTGGGACGACTGGGCCAGGGAGACCATCAGGCCACCGATGGTCATCGGACACGAGTTTGTCGGCGAGATCGCCCGGGGCGGCGACAACGTCAAGGGATTCAAACCGGGCGACCTGGTCGACGGAGAAGGACATATCGTCTGCGGCGTCTGCCGCAACTGTCTCGCCGGCCGCCGTCACCTCTGCAAGGATACGCGAGGCGTGGGCGTCAACCGCGACGGCGCATTCGCGGAGTATCTCTGCATCCCCGCCAGCAACGCCGTCCTGGTCGACCCCGCGATACCGCTCGACGTGCTCTCGTGCTTCGATCCGCTCGGAAACGCCGTCCACACGACCCTCCAATGGGATCTGGTCGGCGAGGATGTCCTCATCACCGGCGCCGGCCCAATCGGCTGCATGGCCGTTGCCATCGCCCGCAAATCCGGCGCCCGCAAGGTCGTGATCACCGACGTGAATCCCACGCGGCTGGCCCTGGCCAAGCGCATGGGCGCAACACGCACCGTGGACGTCAGCAGAGAAAAATTGCCCGAGATCCAGCGCGAACTCGGCATGCGCGAAGGCTTCGACGTCGGGCTCGAGATGTCCGGCAACCCCGCCGCCCTCCGGGAGATGATCGACAACATGACGCACGGCGGGCGCATCGCCCTGCTCGGGATCATGCCTGGCACCGCGTCTGTCGACTGGCACAAGGTCGTCTTCAACATGCTCACGATCCGCGGTATCTACGGACGGGAAATGTACGAGACCTGGTACAAGATGACCGCTTTGATCCAGAGCGGCCTCGACATCACTCCCGTCATCACCCACCGCCTTCCATTCACCGAATTCGAACAGGGTTTTCAGCTTATGCGGTCGGGCCGCAGCGGAAAGATCGTCCTAGACTGGGAAATCTGAGCCCCATGACTCCTTCGTTTCAGGCTCATCTGGAAAGTACCCTCGCAGCCATCGACAGCGCCGGCCTTCGCAAGACCGAGCGCGTGATGACCACACCGCAGCGCGCACACATCGGCACCCCTGGGCGCCCATCGGTCATCAATCTCTGCGCAAACAACTACCTCGGCCTCGCCGACCACCCCACCGTGGTCCAGGCCGCTCGAGAGGCACTCGACCGCTGGGGTTTCGGGTTGTCCTCAGTCCGTTTCATCTGCGGCACCCAGGAAGTCCACCGGGATCTCGAACGGAAGCTCAGCGCCTTCCTCGGGACCGACGACACAATCCTGTATTCGTCCTGTTTCGACGCAAACGGCGGACTGTTTGAGGCCCTGCTCGGGGACCAGGATGCCGTTATCAGCGACGAATTGAATCACGCCTCGATCATCGACGGCATCCGCCTGTGCAAGGCGCGCCGCTTCCGCTACAGAAACCGCGACATGGCCGATCTCGCGGCCCAACTGCGCGCGGCTAGGGACGCCGGTGCTCGCTTCACGCTCGTGGTCACCGACGGGGTGTTCTCGATGGACGGTTATGTCGCGCCGCTGGGCGATATCTGCGATCTCGCGGAGCGCCACGGAGCGATGGTCGCCGTGGACGACAGCCACGCGGTCGGCTTTTTCGGGCCCAACGGACGTGGCACGCCCGAGTATTGCGGCGTCGCCGGACGCGTCGACATCCTCACCGGCACGCTCGGAAAGGCGCTCGGAGGGGCAAGCGGCGGCTACGTGAGCAGCCGCGCCCAAATCGTCGCCCTCCTTCGCCAGCGTTCGCGGCCTTACCTGTTCTCCAACTCCCTCGCCCCTTCCGTCGCCGCAGCCTCGATCGCCGCAATCGACCTTGTGATCCAACACCCCGAGCTACGGGCGAAACTGGAGTCGAACACGGCTCATTTCCGGCGCGGCCTCGCCGATGCCGGCCTCGATATCCGGCCAGGGCCCCACCCTATCGTGCCGGTAATGATCGGCGATGCGGCGCTTTCGCAGAAGGCGGCCGCGCGCATGCTCGAACTCGGCGTCTACGTGGTGGGCTTCTTTTACCCTGTCGTCCCACAGGGTTCCGCACGGATTAGGACCCAAATCAGCGCTGCGCATTCGATCAACGACCTCGACGCGGCGCTCGACGCATTCCGGATGGTTAAACGCGGACTCGGCCTCTGATCCGGGCGCGGGGTGTCAGAGCCCGTCGGCGTTGATGCCGTGGGCACGGCAGAACGCCGCAAGATCCGGGGCAAGCGGAGCGCGGAAGACGCGGTCGAGTCCGGCTTCCCGTAGGTCGATCTCCGCGCAATGCAGGGCCTGCCTCGGCAGCAGGAGCCTTGCCGCAAGCTCCGCAGTGTAGCCGTTGTCGAGAAACTCGATGAACAGCCGGTCGTCGGGTCCGTAGATCTTGTCTCCAACCAGTGGATACCCCAGCCATTGGGCGTGGGCGCGGATCTGGTGTTTGCGGCCCGTCTCGGTGACCACGCGCGCGAGAGTGAATCCTCCCCCGAAAACGATAGGCGAGAATCGGGTCACCGAGGGCTGTCCGTCGTGGCGAACGGTGGACTTCACAAAGACCGGGCTGTGCTCGTCGTCCCCCAGGGGCTGGTCCACGGTCACCTCCCCCGGAAGCACGCCGGTGAGCACCGCCAAGTAGGCCTTCCGCACGAGCCGCCGCTGCATGGCCTTCTGCAGGCGGCTCGCCATGGCGGACGACTTCGCCAGCACGACGACGCCGCTCGTCTCACGATCAAGGCGGAAGATGAGGTGAGCCGCCTCCAGGGACGCGTGTTCGCGGACGGCGCCCACAAGGCTCGACCACGGACCCGCCTTCGAGGGATGACACACGGTGTCTCCTGGCTTGTTGACGACGATCAGATCCGCGTCCTCCAGGAGTATCCAGGATCGCAGTTCCTCGGGCGCGATCATGCGGATCGGCCCCTGCTTGAGTCGATGCGGCCATGCGCAGGCCCGACGCGGGTCAAAATCCGGTGATGTCGCATCGCCCATGGTTCAGGCTCCTGTTGGCCGGAGGCGACCGACCACCCAGCCGGCCGCGCGAGCGGCGAACGTCTTAGGCAACACCGAAACCGCGGCCACGGTCAGTTTGTTTTTCCAGCCGGAGACGTGCAGGGATCGCCCCTTGGCCAGCGCCGTCAGGGAGCCCCGCACCACCTGGTCCGGCTGTTGTCCGGCAAAACGCGGGAGCAGGGAGTCGCCCATTCCCGCATTGGCGAAAAATCGCGTTCTCGTCGGTCCCGGGCACACGGCGAGCACCGACACTCCCGCCGGCCTGAGTTCCACCGACAGCGCGAGGCTCCAGTGCAGTAGGAAGGCCTTCGTGGCCGCGTAGTTCGCCATCCCGGGGATCGCCTGGAAGGCCGCCGTGGACGCGACGTTGATGATCGCCCCCCCGCGCTCGCGGAGAAGCGGAAGCAGAAAGCCGGTCAGTGCAACTGGCGCCCTCACATTGACATCCAACATTTCGAGATTCCGCGGAAGATCAGGCTTTGGGAAGGGGCCATATGTGCCGTAACCACTATTGTTGATGAGCAAGATGCGCCCTGACGGCAGCTCACGCCCGAGTGTTTCGACAAGCGAAACGCAGGCATCCTCCAATTGCCCACGGTCCGTGAAATCGCAGGGGACGTGGCGTAATATAAGCTTCAATTTCGGCATGCCCTGGAAGTCCGGAATGGTTCTCGAGAGGTTGAAAATCGGGAGTTCCGGGTTCACGGTATGGATGTGCTCAAGGAACGCCTTTCCGATACCGGAGGAGCCGCCAGTGATGATAATGGCGCCGAAGGCGCGGAGCATATTCTCAGGGTTCATGTCGCAGCCCTCTGCACTTTCCGGGCCTGGCGCCCGAATCAACCCAAAAACATCCATGAACAACCACAATTCATCGCACGAAGTGATCGTTTCCGGTATCCATCTCGACCTTACCCCATCCATGAAGGTCTACGTGCAAGAGAAGCTGGAACGATTGTTTCGCCACGAGCTGCGCATCGTGCGCATCCGGGTGGAACTCGAGTGCGATCCGAAGCAGGCCCCCGAGCAGAAATTCACGGCTAAGGGGCATGTTGAGATCCAGGGACCGGACAGATACGCGAGCGTGGTTGCCGACGACTGTTACAAGTCCGTCGACCTCCTGGTGGACAAACTCGACCGCATGCTCGGCAGGCGCGCCGATGAGAAGCATGACAAGCGCAA
Source organism: bacterium (assembly GCA_021782105.1). Taxonomy (GTDB): domain Bacteria; phylum Verrucomicrobiota; class Verrucomicrobiia; order Opitutales; family Opitutaceae; genus MWDT01. Next base: position 30,405 of record JAJXVO010000008.1, on the reverse strand, counting down.
GCATCCCCACCCCGTCGAATGGACGGACGTGGACCTGCCCAAGGTGATCTGAGCCGGGTCTGAGGACCTCAATGAAAAAGCCCGCCGGTCCCGGCGGGCTTTTCCGTTTTGAAAGTGGCGCACCCGTAGGGAGTCGAACCCCAAACCTTCTGATCCGTAGTCAGATGCTCTATCCAATTGAGCTACGGGTGCGCGAAGGAGCGCGAGAAGAAGCAGGGAAATCGACCTTTGTGCAAGCGTGAATTTCCGGAAAAATCCGCCGCTCACGTTAACTCTGGTGAATACAGCGGGCTGCGAAAACCGCTCCCGCGTTCATCCGACATTCACCCTCGTGCGATAGAATTCGTCGCAAAGCGCGAAGATCTCTTTCGCCGAATTCATCGTGAGCGCCTTCTCCGCGAGTTTGACCGCGTCGGCCATGCTCATCGAGCGCACCAAGTATTTCACCGCCGGGATCAAGGGGGGCGTCATGCTCAGCTCATCCACTCCAAGCCCGAGCAAAAGCGGAACGAACACGGGATCGCCGGCCATCTCCCCGCAGACCGCCACCGGAATTTTCGCGCGATGCCCCTCGTCCACGATCCGCTTGAGCATGCGAACCACCCCGGGATGCGTCGGTTCGTACAGGTGCGCGATCCGGTTGTTCACGCGGTCGATGGCGATCATGTACTGAATGAGATCGTTGGTGCCGATGCTGAAAAAGTCGCACTGCTGCGCGAGAATGTCGGCCGTCATCGCAGCGCTGGGAATCTCGATCATGGTTCCCACCTCGAGTTCCCGGTCGAAGGCCTGACCGCGGGTTTTGAGCTCCTCCTTGCATTCCTCCAACAACACGATCGCGCGGGCCAGCTCCTCGCTTCCGCTGATCATCGGGAACATCAGCCGCACCTTGCCGAAGGCGCTGGCAAGGAGGATCGCCCGAAGCTGCTCCTTGAAGATCGGAACGTTTTCCAGGCAAAAGCGGATGGCGCGAAACCCCATGAAGGGATTGTCCTCCTCGGGGAACAGGTCGTTCTTGCCGGTGAACTGTTTGTCGCCTCCCAGATCGAGCGTGCGGATCACCACAGGTTGCGGCGCGACCGCGTCGATCACCGACTTGTACGCGATGAACTGCTCCTGCTCGCTGGGCATGCGCGCGGAGCTGAGGTACAGATACTCGGTCCGAAACAATCCGACGCCCTCGGCGCGATAGTCCTTCACCATCACGGCCTCCTCGGTCTTCTCGATGTTCGCCATCAGCGACACCGACACCCCGTCCAGCGTGATCGCAGGCTGCGTATTCGCCTCGATCAGACGCTGCTCGAAACTGTTTTTCTGGATACGGATCTGGCCGTAGCGAAATAGCGTCTGCTCCGTCGGATTGATGGTGATGACCCCGTCGTATCCGTCGACGATCGCCCAGTCGCCCTCCTGGACGCGGCTGGTCAGGTCGCCGACGCCCACGACGGCGGGGATCTTCATGGAGCGCGCGACAATGACCGCGTGGCTGGTCTTGCTGCCGGTGTCCGTAACGATCGCGAGCGCCTGGCTGCGGTCGATCGACGCCGAGTCGGAAGGATTGATGTCGTTGGCGACCACGATGCGTTTGTCGACCAGCTGGCTCAGGCTCGAGGTCGACTGGCCGAGCATGTTCTGGAGCACGCGCTGGGTGACATCCCTCAGGTCGGCCGCTCGCTCGCGCAAGTATTCGTCATCGATTGCGGCAAAGGCCTCGATGTAACGTTTTGCCACAAAATGGAAGCAGGTCTCGACGTTCTTGCCCGAGTCCTCAAATGCCCGGATCGTCTCGGAGAGCAGCGCCTGATCTTCAAGCACGAGCAGGTGGGCATCGAAAATCGCCGCTTCATTCTGCCCGAGGTTGCGCGCCACCTCCTCCTGGATTTTCTGGATCTGCTGGCGCGTCACGACGAGCGCCTTTTCAAAGCGCCGGATCTCCTCCTCCTTGCGCGACGGGTCGACCACGTAACTGGGCACCTCGACATTGCTCTGCAGATAAACAAAGACCTGCCCGTAGGCGATCCCCTTTGAGGCGGCGATGCCTTGCACGACGAACTCTTGATGACTACGAGCTTCCATACGATCTGGCACGCCAACACGGGACTCGCTGGCGCCGCCGAATAACGCTCCCGGCCGCAGATGGGTCAACACTGATCTCCAAATGCCCCAAAATTCTAGGCGATCTGCACGTGTTGCACGAAAGCGCCGCTTCCCCAGGCATTTCGAATCGCCGTACTCCACGCGGCAACATCGGCATCCGGCGGCACAAACGCAAAGCATGCGCTGCCGCTCCCACTCATCAGGGACGTCGCACCGAAGCGGTGGTGAAGTTCATCCAGGAGAGCGGGAAACGCAGGAAATTTGTGAAATGCCGGTTGCTCAAAGGAATTGAAAAGCAGCGCCTCCACCGGCGCGTCCGGTGCGTCCATCCACCGCGCCAGCTTCGCCTCCGCGAGTTCCGCCTGCAAATAGGACGCGGGCGCACCGGCCACGAGCGTCCTGTAAGCCCAGGGCGTGCTGATTCCAAAGGGGGGCTTGAACACGAGCAGGGCCCGCCCGGAGATCCGTTGCGCCGCCTCCGAGGGCAGTCGTTCGATGCGCTCTCCCCTGCCGCGCATCACGACAGGTGCGGACGAGAAAAACAGGGGGCAGTCGGATCCGATCTCCGCAGACAATTCGGCGAGGTGCACATCCGTCAGTAACCGGCCCGCGGCGACATTCACCACGCGCAGGGCAGCCACCGCATCACTGCTTCCCCCGCCAAGCCCGGCGCCCATCGGAATGCGTTTCTTAAGCAGAAACCGGCCGCCACCCATCCAACCCGTGCGAGCACAAAAAAGCCGGGCGGCCCTGATGATCAGATTCGAATCGTCGCATGGCATATCCCTGGCATCGCACTCGAGGGCCCAGACGCCGCTTGCATCCGGCTCGAATCGGAGCGAGTCCCCGAAATCCAGCGGCGCGACCACGGAGACGAGATTGTGATAACCGTCGTCGCGGCGACCCGTGACGGCCAGGAAGAGATTGATCTTGGCGGGAGCGAAGGCGGCGATGGATTGCACGGAAACTTCCTTGATGGACGGGCTGCGCCGATTTTTCGAGAGGGATTTGGCTTGGGCTCGGGCGGGAAAATCGTGCACTCATGTGTTCCCTATGTCCTGCGATCTGATCCTCGTTCTCGATGCCCCCACCCCGCGTGCGGTCGCCCCGACGCTCAAACGGCTGTCCGGCACGGTCCGCTGGGCCAAGGTCGGGCTGGAAATGTACACCGCCTGCGGGCCCGATTGCGTGCGCGAAGTCGCCGACATGGGGTTCAAGGTTTTCCTGGACCTGAAGCTCCATGATATTCCCAACACCGTGGCGAAGGCCGTCGAATCCGCATCCCGGCTGCCGATAGGCATGCTCACCCTCCATACGGGCGGCGGCCGCGAGATGATGCAGTGGGCCATCAAGGCTCAGCGCGAACATGCCCCCTCCCTGCTGTTGCTTGGCGTCACCGTGCTCACGTCCCTGGGCGAGGCGGATCTGCGCGAAGTGGGCGTCTCTGCAAGCCCCGCCGATCAGGTCACGCGTCTTGGCCAGCTCGCTGCCGGTGCAGGTCTGAGCGGTCTGGTTTGTTCGCCCCATGAGATCACTCCGCTGCGGCGCGTGCTTCCCTCGGAGGTCCAGTTGGTGACCCCCGGAATCCGGCCGCGCGAGGCGAGTCTGGACGACCAGACGCGGGTGATGACTCCCGGCGAGGCCGCGGCGGCCGGCGCCAATTACCTCGTCGTGGGACGGCCGATATTCAAGGCGCCCGATCCCGTGGCCGCGGCCGAAGCCATCCTCGCCGAAATCGGCCGGCGGTGAAACGCTCTCGCAGCCCGGTTTTCAGGCTCCCGCCCGTATCCAGTTTGCGCATGACCGGCCGCAGTCCGACGGGTACATTTTCGATCTGGGCTTTCTTTAAGGATGATTTGCGGCTATGTTAACGGAAAGGCGATTCCCGCCATCTCCCCGGCAGCACCCGAATCATGAGTCGTACCGCAGTCGTTCTTCTGGCAGCAGGCTCGAGCAAGCGCATGCAGGGCTCCGTGCCCGACAAGATCCTCACTCCCCTCGGGGGACGACCGGTCTTCGCGCACTCCGTCGCCGCATTCCAGATGAGTGGTGTGGGCGATTACTACGTCATCGTCTACAGGGACGCGCCCCAGCTGCATGAACTGATGTGCTACGCGCCCACCCCCGCCTATTACGTCCAGGGAGGAAAGGATCGCCAGGACTCCGTGGCGCTGGCGCTCGAAACCATCCCTCCCGGCATCGAATACGTTTTCATCCACGACTGCGCCCGGCCCTTCGTGCAGGCCGAGCAGCTTGTCGCGCTGCTCAAGATCGTGCGACGCGAGGATGCCGTGGTGCTGGCCCACCGGGTCACCGACACGATCAAGGAGCACCGTGGCGACGGGAACCTGCGAACGATCGACCGGCGCAGCCTTTGGGCCATGGAGACCCCCCAGGTCTTTTCCTACGAGCTGATCACCCGCGCCTATGCCCGCGTGATGGCCCGCGGAGCCCACGTGACCGATGATGCCGCCGCCGTTGAGGCGCTCGGCCATCCGGTCGCGCTGCTGGAAAACACGCACCCCAATCCCAAGCTGACGACTCCAGGCGACCTCGGGTACCTCGAGTATCTGTTGTCGCAGCGCGTACCGACGGCCGACTGAATCCGTCTTTTTCGTGGCCAAGGCGACGACAGGAATGCCATCGTGCGCCATGTTTCGCATCGGCCACGGCTATGATATCCACCGCCTCGTCGCAGGCCGTCCGCTCGTGCTTGGCGGCGTGCGTTTCGAGACCGACTACGGTCTCGACGGTCACTCGGACGCGGACTGCGCGACCCATGCCCTCTGCGACGCGCTCCTGGGAGCGGCAGGACTTCCCGACATCGGTCATTTTTTTCCCAATACCGACCCGGCGTACCGCAACATCGATTCGCAAATCCTGCTGCGCCGCGTGATCGATGAGCTGAGGTCCCGGGGTTACGCGCCGGTGAACGTCGACCTGAGCATCATCGCCGAGAAGCCGAAGATCTATCCCAAGATCGCGGCAATGAAGATCGCGCTGGCGGGCTCGACCGGCCTCGAGCCGGGAGCGATCGGCATCAAGGCCACCACCAATGAAGGCGTCGGCGAATTGGGACGCGGCGCGGCCATTGCCGCCCACGCGGTCGTACTCATCTCGAGACCATGAGCGAAATTCCGGACGAGCTCCGCGGCCTTGGCAGGCGGATCGGATTGACGGTCGCCGCGCTCGCGGCCGGGCTGCTACTGGCCGGTTGCGGGCACCGTGAGACCCTGGTCGAGCAGGGTAATCGCGAGGAGATCCTCCATATCGGAATCGGCCAGGAACTGGACGATCTCGATCCTGCGCTTGCAACGCAGGACAGCGATTACAGGGTGCTCAGCGCCTTGTTCGAGGGTCTTGTGTCCGAGGATCCTGTGGACCTGCATCCCGTGCCGGGCGTCGCGGAGCGCTGGGATGTCTCTCCAGACGGGCGCGTCTACACCTTTCACCTGCGGAACACGGCCCGCTGGTCGAACGGCGAGCCGGTGACCGCGTCGGATTTCGTCGAGTCGGTCAATCGCGTGCTGTCTCCGGGCCTGGCTGCGCCCAACGCATCGCAGATGTATGTGATCCGGGGCGCCGAAGACTACAACCTGGGGAAGACGAAGGATTTTTCCACGGTGGGCGTGAAAGCGATCACCCCGCGCACGCTGCGCATCACGCTGGCGCACCCGACGCCCTATTTCCTCAGCATGCTCAACCAGTCGGTGTGGTTTCCGGTGAACGTCGCGAGCATCGCACGCACCGGCGCGGTCGACTCGAGAGGAAACGCCTGGGCTCGGCCCGGGCGGCTCATCGGCGACGGGCCGTTCACGCTCAAGGAATGGAGTCTCGATCATCGCATCGTGGTCACGCGTTCCAAGACGTACTGGGACGCCGCGAGGGTCCGCCTGCGTGGTATCGATTTCTACCCCTACGGAATCCAAACCGAGGAGCGGGTTTTCCGAGCCGGGCAGCTCCACATCACCGACGCACTGCCTCCGGACAAAGTCGACTGGTATCGACAGCATGACCCGCGAGTCTTGCGGATCGATCCACTGCTCGGCACCTACTTTTACCGCATCAACACCCGCGTGCACGCCCTGTCGGACCCGCGCGTCAGGCGCGCTCTGGCCCTCGCGATCGACCGCCACACGATCTGCTCCCGAATCCTGCGCGGCGGGCAGAAACCGGCACATTCGTTCACGCCCCCGGGCACCGCGGGCTACGAGCCTCCCGACGGACCCCATTACGATCCGGTCGAGGCGCGCCGTCTTCTCGCCCAAGCAGGTTATCCGGGCGGAAAGGGATTTCCCGGCGTCGAGATCCTGTACAATTCATCCGAAGCCCACCGGCAGATTGCCGAAGCCATCCAGGAGATGTGGCGCAAGCAGCTCGGAATCTCTGCAAATCTCACCAACATGGAGCTGACCAGCGTGCTCGATGCGCGGCGCACGGGCAGTTTCCAGATCCTGCGAAGTTCATGGACCGGCGACTACGCAGACCCCCAGGATTTCCTCGAGATCTGGGAGGCCGGGAGCGGCAACAATTTCACGGGATGGAAGGACCCCGTCTACGACGCGCTGATCGACCGCGCGGCGGCGAGCGCGGACAACGCCGCGCGTTTTGTCCTGCTCCGCCAGGCCGAGGCGCGCCTGCTCTCGGCCGGCCCCGTCATCCCCCTCTATTTCTACACCCACGTGTACCTCGTGAGCTCGTCGGTGCAGGGTTGGTATCCGAATATTTTGGACCACCACCCGTACAAATATGTGTGGCTCAAGCCCTGAACCGCGGCGCCGCCAGCCCCGCGCGGTCTCCGCGTCGGCGGCCCTGCTCGCGTCGGCGGTGCTTTGTGCGCTCGCCGCCTGCTCCCGCCGCGATGAAACCGCGATCGCACCGAGACGCGGCGACCTGGACGCGCTTCGGATCAGCCAGCGAAACGAACCCGCGGATCTCGATCCCGCATTCGCCTCCATGCCCGACGAATTTTTCATCGGCCGGGCACTCAGCGAGGGCCTGGTTGCACCCTCACCCGACGGACACGGCGTGGTGCCCGCTGCGGCCTCGTCCTGGGATGTCTCCGCCGACGGCCTGCGCTACACCTTCCATCTGCGGGCGCAGGGGCGCTGGTCCAACGGAGATTCCGTGAGCGCCGCCCAGTTTGTCGCATCCTACAAACGGATACTCGAACCGTCGGCTCCGGCGCCCAAGGCCGGACTCTTTTATCCCGTTCTCAACGCTCGGGCGTACAAGCTCGGGAAGATACGCGACTTTTCGCGCGTCGGCTTCCTGGCGGAGGATCCCAGGACGCTGGTCGTGACGCTCGGGGGGCCCTGCCCGGACTTTCTCGATTATGCCGCGAGCGGGCCCTGGCTGCCCGTGAACCCCGCGATCGTGGCCTCCAAGGGGAAGGCATGGACTCTGCCCGGCAACTTCGTCGGCAACGGTCCGTTCACGCTCGAGGAGTGGACGCCGGGGCAGAGGATCGTCGTTCGGAGGCGGACGGACTATTGGGACGCCGCCGCGATCAAGGTGCCGGCGATTGAATTCATCGCGATGGACAACGGCGAGGCGGAGGAGCGCAGTTTCAGGGCGGGGCAACTCGACGTGACGATGGCGGTGCCCGAGTCAAAGCTCGACGCTTACGTGGCTGCAAAGCCCACCCTGCTGCGAATCGCGCCGCTCATCGAGACGCGCTACCTCGCGTTCAACTGCACCCGACATCCGCTCGACGACCCGCGCGTGCGTCGCGCGCTGAGCATGGCCCTCGATCGCAGTGAACTCGTGGTCCGCGTGCTGAAAGGCGGGCAGATCCCCTCGCTCAGCTTCCTGCCTCCCCCGCTCTCGCAGCTCGGCCCGGTCGCCGTGGCTGCCAATCCCGAGGCCGCGCGCCGCGCGCTCGCCGACGCCGGGTATCCGGGAGGCCGCGGATTTCCGGAACTCGAGCTGACTGGGTGGACGAACCTTCCGCTCCTGGAGGCAATCCAGGGGCAATGGAGGCGCGTGCTGGGCATCGGCGTGGCGATCTCGGTGCGCGACGCGAAAGAGCACATTTCCGCCCTGCGTGACGGCCGCTATGACATCGGGCTGATCACCCTCATCCCCGACGTCCCCGATCCCCTGCCCTCGCTTTCGGACCTGCTTCCAGGCGCGCCCGGCAACTACGCCCATTGGAGCGACATTTCCTACTCACGCGACGTGCTGCGCGCGCGCGGCTCGGCAAATCCGACGGAACGCCGAAGCGCCATTATCGCCGCCGAACGGCGCCTTCTCCAGGCCTGCCCCGTGGCCCCTCTCTACACAAATACGCACGCTTACCTCAAGCGAGCGGAGGTCCGGGGCTGGCGCGAGGACGGCCTCTGGAACCGTTTCTACAAGGGAGTGCGCCTCGACTAGGCGCGAGTCTCCCTCAGAAAAATTTCTTCGCCTTGTCGAACCAACTCTTCGCCACCGGGTGGTCGGCATCGCCCGAGACCCGTGCAAACTCCTCAAGAATCCGGCGCTGTTCCGAAGTCAGGGACGAGGGCACCTCGACATGCACACGCACCAGTTGATCTCCCTGGCCGGACCCGCGCAGATGCGGCATGCCCTTGCCCCGAAGTCGGAAGGTCGTCGCGCTCTGCGTACCGGCACCAATCTTGACCGATGCCTTTCCAAACAAGGTGGGGATCTCGATCGTCCCTCCAAGTGTGGCGAGGGTGTACTTGATCGGGATTTCACAAAACAGATCGTCACCATGGCGCTCGAAGAGCTCGTGCTCCTTGACGGTGATCACGATGTAGAGATCGCCGGCCTGACCTCCCGCGAGACCGGCTTCGCCATTGCCCGACGAACGCAGCCTCGAACCTGACTCCACGCCCGCGGGAATGCGGACGTTGAGCTTGGTGAGCTTGGGGGTGCGGCCCTCGCCATGGCAGGCGGTGCAGACCTTTTCAACACGAGTGCCCGCCCCACCGCAGGTGGGACAGGTCTGGGTGAACACGATGATTCCGCCGGAACGCCGCACCTGGCCCGCGCCGCGGCAAGTCGGGCAGGTCGTGCGTTTTGAGCCGGGCTCGGCACCCGACCCGTCACAACGCTCGCAGGTGACGTTTTTCCGGAACGAGATCTCCCGCTCCACGCCCTTGGCGGCGTCCTCGAGCGAGATCTCAAGATCGTAGCGCAGATCGGAGCCGTCGCGGCCTCCGTCCCTGCTGCCGCCGCCGAACATTTCCTCAAAAATGCCTCCTCCGCCGCCGCCACCCTGTCCGAAGACTTCGCGGAAAATATCGAAGGGATCGTGGAAACCTCCACCAGCCTGGCTGTACCCTCCTGGGGCACCGCCCGTGCCACCGGGGCCCGCGAACGCGGCATGGCCGTACCGATCGTAGGCGGACCGCTTTTCGGGATCCTTGAGCACCTCATAAGCCTCGGAGACTTTTTTGAACATCTCCTCGGCCTCCTTGTTGCCCTGGTTCTTGTCCGGGTGATACTGGACGGCCTTTTTGCGGTACGCCTTCTTGATCTCCTCGTCGCTCGCGCCTTTTTGGACGCCCAGCAACTCGTAATAGTCTTCCTTGGCCATGAGAGTGAGAGGTTGGACGTACTGTTCAGTTCTTCGCCGGGGCATCGGCGGCCCCGCTCGAGAGGATCACCGTGGCGGGACGCAGAAGCCGGCCATTCAGGGCAAAGCCCGTGCGAACCACGGTCAACACCGACTCAGCGGGCACCTCGGCGCTGGGCTGGTGGCCGATGGCTTCATGCTGGTGCGGGTCGAAGGGCTGGCCGGCCGGATTGATCTCCTTGAGTCCGTGGGAGGACAACGCGGACTTGAGCTGGGTGAGCACCATCTCGACGCCACCCACGATTGTTTTGATATCCGCGTTGGGGAGCTTCGCCGCCGACAAACCGAGCGCGAGGTTATCCATCGCGGGGAGCAGGTCTTCGAGAATCCGGCCTGCGGAGTATTGGCGGAGTTCGTCCTTCTCACGGACCGTGCGTTTGCGAAAATTCTCCAAATCGGCGACTGCGCGAAGATAACGGGAATAGTTCTCAGCTGACTCCTGTTTTGCGGCCGCGAGTTGCTGATCGACAGGTGTGCCGGCAGACGAGACCTCGGCCTGGGCCGACGACTCGCCCGCTGTGCTTCCGTCCGGGGCGGCATTTGCTCCGACTTCGGAGTTTGCACCGCCTGTCTTGTTCTCTGCTGTATCGGGATCGGTCATGGTGAGCCCGCCAATAAAAGGAAAGCCTAGGCAAAATTCAAGGGGGCATCGCCAATTCGCGGAGTTTGTGTCTCACAGGGCCTCCCCTGCCGAGCCCCCAGGCCACCCTCACTTTCCCCGACCGCTGAGCGAATCGAACAGGCCCTTGATCACCTTCTCGGCCTTCTTTCCGGTGTCGCGGAGCTGCTGGCTCGCCTGTTTTGCCGCATCGCGCGCCTGATCGCCCAGCTTGCCGGCAAAGTCGCCCAAGGTCCCGCCCAGAGCGGTCACACGGCCCAGGATCGGCACCGCGATCTGCACCGAACTGGTGACGTCGCGATAGGTATGCCTATAATCGAGATTCATTTCCTTGGTCGTCGGCTGGCCGCCCGAATAGTCGACCATGAGCAAACGATCAAACCGGACATCGAGCTGCCTGATAAGGAAACCCTTGGATTTCGACGAAGACTGGGGCTGTGCCGGCGAGGGCGCTGCATCGGCAGGGCCCGCAAGGCGCTCTTGAAACAGTGCGGCATTACTGCGGCCCTGCTTGTCTTTCACCAGCGCCACTTCGGCGACATCCAGTTCGGCCCGGTCAATCACGATGCGGTCGCTCCACAGCGACGAAGGTTCGGCATCGACGACAAAGGACCGGACATGCACGAAGTCGGAAATTGGGAAATCCGAAGGATTGCTCAGGACCAGCCCCTTGATTTTCACCGACGCGGAGAACGGATTCACGGCGAGGGAATCGACGCGCAGGTTGAAGCCGGTGCGGCTCGACACGACTTTGGCGACAACCACCGGGAGCAGGAGCATCCACGCGAGCGAACACGCGGCGAGCACGACGGCCACGCCGAGCAGCAGCTTGATGAGAACGCCTCCCCGGGTTTGCCCTGCCTCGGACGCGCGCGCCATGGGATCAGTGGTTGAAATTTTCGGTCACGAGCAAAATTGCCGCCTCGAAGGCATCGAAGGTGAAGGCGCCCGAATACGGCAGAAGCACATTGTCACCCCTCGTCAGGATTTCGGCGCCGCGGCTGGTCCCATGCTGCACGAGCGAGCCGCTGACGACGCTTAGAATCCGGGGCTGCTCGTTCGCAGGGAAGTGCAGCTTTTCGCCCCGGTCCAGTACCACCCTGCGAATCAGGAAATCGCTGCATTCGGCAAGCACACCGGACGTGGGCGCTCCACGCATCGGCGCCGGCTCAAAATCGTCCCATTTGATCGACTTGAGGGATTGTTCGACATGGAGCTTGCGCGGCTTGCCATCCAGCCCCACCCGACCCCAGTCATAGACGCGGTAGGTCGTGTCGGAATTTTGCTGGATCTCCAGGATCAGGTTGCCGGAGTCGATGGCATGGAGGCGCCCGCTCTCGACGAAAATCGAATCGCCAGGGGCCACAGGGAAGCGATGGACGCACTGCTCAAGCGTGTTGTCGGCGAGAGCCTTCTCGAACTGCGCACGGGTCACTCCGCGCTTGAGACCGACGATGAGGTGCGCGCCAGGCGAGGTCTCGGCGATATACCAATTTTCTGTCTTGGGTTCGCCTTGGAGCTCGGCTGCCACCGCCACTGGCGGATGCACCTGGAGACTCAGACGCTCGCGGCAATCGAGCCATTTGACCAGGACCGGAAATGGCTTCTTTGCCGGATAATCGGGGCCCATGACTTCCGCGCCATTTTTCTCGATGACGGCACGAAGCGGGCTGCCGCCAAACACCCCCCCCCTCACGAGGGACTGCGCCTCCGCCCGATCCACAATCTCCCAGCTTTCGCCGATGAGTTTCTCCGCCGGCAACGCACGCCCCAATGCGGAGGCAAATGCACGCCCACCCCAAACGCGTTCCTGATACAAAGGCTGGAATCGGATGACTTCTTTCATAGCGCGAACATGAGGTTAGGATGAAAAGGGACGGGTTGGGTTTACATTTGACCGCCCTAAGCGGTAGCATGTGAATCCGCGACGGATCCGGACGGTAAACCACCCAAATGCCAAAATCGCAGAGTTCAAACCCAAACCAAGACGGCCCTTCCTTCAAGGCGCCCCGCCCACAGAAGCGCTGGGGCACTGCGATTGCCTGTTTCGTCCTCGCGGTTTTCCTCACCGTCGCCTTCTTCGACTACGAGCCCTCCCAATACGCGGGCAACAATACCGGCGCCGCCAGCGTCGTTGAAAACGGGCAGGTCGCGATCAAGTCGATCCAGGTGGTAAAGGAAAACCTCGTCGGTCCGTTCGGCGTGTACTCCACGTATTGGTCCTACTCGATTTTTGGTGGAGGCGCCTGGCTGATACCCATTTACCTGTTCTGGCTTTCCTACCTTTCTCTGCGTGCCTCGCGACGGCTGGCGGGCACGCGCATCGTGATGACCGTCGTCTCGGTGTTATCGTGCGCGGGGCTTTGGGCCATGCAGGACTGGTTCCTGATGAACAAACAGTGGTTTCCCCAGGGCCCTGGAGGCGTGCTCGGAAGCCTGCTCTATCGAGACATCTTGCGAAGCGTGTTCGGTGTCTTCGGCGCGGGTTCGATTCTCGTGATCGTCTACGTGATCGGCATCCTATTCATCTTCATCAAGGACATCGGAAGCGAACTCGACAAACTCGCCATCGCCTTCCGCGAGTGGAAGGCCCGCCGGGCGGAACTCAAGGCCATGCGCGCCGAAGAACGCCGGCTCCGCCGTGAGCAGGAAATCCGCGATCGCGCCGCCGCGCGCGCCGCCAAGCTCGCCGAAGCACCCTCCACTGCCGCGCCAGCCGCCGCGGCCTCCAAAGAATCCGTCCCCGCCGCAACCTCACCGCTGGCCGGGGTTGGCCCCTCCTCCTCCAAGCTTAGCCTTCCAAAAACGCAGGACGATCCCCTGGCCGGTAAAATTCCACCCCGCAACGCTGGAAAAATCAACACCCCTCAAGAGCAGGCCGTGGCGGTCGCCGCTTCGGTCAAGGAAGCCCTTAAACCCGGGTCCAACGAGCCCGCACCCAAGTCGCGACAAAAGCCCGAGGCGTGTCCCGTCGATACCAAGGAGCTCGCCGTCAACGCCGGAGGGAAGCTCGAACTCAATATCGTTACCCCCGAGGAACTCAAAAAAGCCCGAGGTCTGGCCCCGCAGCACCGTTCGGATTCCGACTACGAATTCCCCCCGCTCAACCTGCTGAAAGAGCCGGCTAAACCGTCCGCCGAAAACTCCTTCGAGGAGCATCGCCGCAACGCCGAGAACCTCCTCCGAATCCTCAGCGAATTCGGCGTGGACGTCACCCTCGGCGAGATCCATGTCGGTCCCGTAATCACCCGCTACGAGGTCGCACCCGCCCCCGGCGTTCGCGTCGAGAAAATCTCGGGACTCGACAAGAACATCGCCCTGGGTATGCGCGCCCAGTCGGTCCGCATCCTCGCCCCCATTCCCGGCAAGGCCGCCGTCGGCGTCGAAGTTCCCAACCAACACCCCATTCCCGTCGGACTGCGCGAGATTTTCGAAAGCGAAGACTGGGTCGGCGCCAAAGCGGAGATTCCCATCGCCCTGGGTAAGGACGTCTCCGGCAAGCCCCTCATTTCTGACCTGACCAAGATGCCCCATCTGCTCATTGCCGGCGCCACCGGCTCTGGCAAGTCGGTCTGCATCAATGCAATCGTCGCATCCATCCTCTATTCGAAAAGCCCCAAGGATCTGCGTCTGCTCATGGTCGACCCCAAGGTCGTCGAGCTGAAGATATTCAACGCACTCCCCCACATGCTGATCCCGGTCGTCACCGAACCCAAGAAGGTGCCGGCCGCGCTGAAATGGCTGCTCAAGGAGATGGAGAAACGCTACCAGATTTTCGCCAAGAGCAACGTTCGCAACATCATCGGCTTCAATAACCGAAAACGCGGCCCCAAGGTCGACGAACCACCGCCTCCGCCCGAGACCCAGGCCACGCTTGCAGGAGTCGACCCTCTCGACGAAATCGAAATCCCCGACCGTCTGCCCTATATCGTTGCGATCATCGACGAGCTCGCCGACCTGATGATGGTCGCCCCCGCGGAGATCGAGACCTCGATCGCACGCCTGGCTCAGCTCGCACGCGCCGCAGGCATCCACCTCATCATCGCCACCCAGCGCCCCTCCGTGAACGTGATCACCGGCGTGATCAAGGCCAACCTACCCTCACGCATTGCCTTTCAGGTCGCCTCTCAAGTCGATTCCCGCACCATCATCGACACCAAGGGCGCCGATACGCTCATCGGTCGCGGCGACATGCTCTTCACCCCTCCGGGAACCTCCCGCCTCGTGCGCGCCCAAGGCGCTTTTGTAGGCGACGAGGAAATCTCCACCGTCGTCGATTTCCTCAAACGCAACGGCCCCCCCACCTATGCCATGGACGTGCAGGCCCATATCGACCGCGCCGCACGAGAGGACGACGATGAGGGCGGCGACGACGACGGGGAACTCGGGGACGACGAGGAGTTGTATCAGCAGGCCATCGACGTGCTCAAATCCTCCAAGCGTGCATCGACCTCCATGCTCCAGCGACGCCTCCGCATCGGCTACAATCGAGCCGCACGCATCATGGAAATCATGGAGGAACGCGGGATCGTCGGCCCGGAAAACGGCTCCAGTCCACGGGAGATTCTCGTCGATCTCGACAGCCTGTGACCCTTCGTTATCTATCGTTCCCCGGAAGCTCGCTCCCGCCAGACCGCGTCGAACACCAGCGCTTTCTCTCTTTTCCTTCCCCCACAAATTCCCCTAACTGACCCCCATGCAGACCATCGGCGAACGCCTTGAAGAGGCGCGTAAGCGCAAGGGCATTACCATCCGCGAAGCCGCGGATGCCACGAAGATCCGCGGCGATTACCTGCAGAAATTCGAGAACAGTCAGTTCGACATCGGGTTGTCCGATATCTACGTGCGCGGCTTCCTCCGCACTTACTCCCACTTTCTAAAACTTCCCGCCGAACGAATCGTCGCAGATTTCAATGCGTTGACCAGCCACGTTGGCGAGGGCTCCAAACCCCGTCAGGTAAATCGCGAGGTCTATGGCCGCATGGATCTTTCGATTGCTTCGTCCAACGCCGCCAAGGCCAAGGAAGCATCGCAGGCCCAGCCTGTCGAAGCCCCGCCCACCGCCGAGCCTACCCAGAAAATCGGCAGCACCATACGCAAGTTTGCCCGTATTGGCACCAGCCTTCCTGAAGGGCCCTTTATCGATCAGCGTCTGATCTGGAAGGCCGGAGCCATTGTCGTGGGCCTGCTGATCGTCAGCGGCGTCATCTGGGGCATACGTTCTGTCGCCTCCCACTCGGACAAGGCCACCTCCAAGCCCGCCGCGACGGTCGCCGCCACACAATCCCAGCACACCATCACACTCTTTGCCCTGGATACGGTCCGCATCAAGGTCTCGCTCAAGCGCAGTCCCAACGACGATCAGGGCGAGCAGATCTTCCAAGGCACGCTCATGCGCGGTGAATCACGCACGCTTCCCAAGAACGGTCCCCTGTATCTGACCGCCTCCGCTCTGCAGAATCTCGATTTTCAAATCGACAACGGCAAGCGTTGGTCGATCGGAGCCCAGGGTTACAAGGGCTACGATCGCGTCGAGATTCCCTGATCGCGTCTCCAACTTCCGCCGCGCTCGTCAAATCACTGCCTGCGTGCCCGGCGGCACGTGCTCCACGGTCAAATCCTCGAACTCCGGTATTCCCAGACTTCGCGTTTTTGGCCTGGTAAACGCAGCCTCCAGGGAACTGCAGGAAGCAAGGAGCGAATTTTCACTCCTTGGAGCCGCAAGGTCGGATCATTTCAGACCCGCCCTGCGGCAAAAATCCTTGCAGGCTTCAACGCAGCGCGACCGGCCGGCCCAGGACTTCGTTGAGAATGATCGCCCTGCGCAGACTCACATTGCTGACAAGGTCATCGATGATTGCACCGGCCGTCAGTTCGCCGGGGGACACCACCGGATTGGCTGTTCCAGTGCCATAGACTTTCGCCCGTTCCTCGGCAGCCGCCTTCTCGCGTTCAAGAACGGTGATCCGTGCCTGTAGCAGGCTCAGCTTCTCCTGGACATCGGCATCCGCCTGCACCTGCGCACGGGCCGGTTCAGGCGATTCCTCCTGCTGAAACCGTCGCGCGATCTCCTTCATCATTTCCGCCATCGGATCGCGAAACACCGGCGAGGGAGCCTCGATCGGTCTTGAGGGCATCACCATCGGCGGCGGCGGCGGGGCAAGCGGAGCCATCGGAGTGGGACGGGGCACCACGGTCGCCTGTCTGGGAACAGGGACACCAGTACGCTGTTCGCGGCGGCGAATCATCTCCTCTCGGATTTGCCGCGCGCGCTCATCTTCCTGGCTTGACCTGTTCGCACGCTCAAAGGCCCCCCGAGCAGGCTGCTGCGAAGCCGCCTGCCCCGGCTTCTCGTCGTCAGCCGTCGGCCGGCGGCGCCTCACCATGTAGGCCAGCACGCCGGCGATGATGACGAAAACCTGGGGATGTTCGAGTAGCCATTCCATGGCGTCACTTCTTCACGTCCGGATGGGCGATGCTCGTCCGCATCGACGTGTCGGACTGGATGTTCTCGAGCTTGTAATAATCCATCACACCCAGTCGGCCGTTGCGGAACGCCTCCGCCATCGCCCGCGGCACTTCGGCCTGGGATTCGACGACCTTGGCCTGCATCTCCTGCACCTTGGCCTTCATTTCCTGCTCGAGCGCCACCGCCATGGCGCGACGGATTTCCGCCTGCGCCTGGGCCATGTTCTTGTTCGCCATGGCCTGTGCTTCCTGAAGTTTCGCGCCGACGTTTTCGCCGACATCCACGTCCGCGATGTCGATCGACAGGATCTCGAAGGCCGAGCCCACATCGAGACCGCGTGCCAGCACCGTCTTCGAAATGTTGTCAGGACTCTCGAGCACGTGCTTGTAGGAATCGGAGGAGCCGATGGTCGTCACGATGCCCTCGCCCACGCGGGCGATGATGGTCTCTTCTTTCGCGCCGCCGACAAAACGGTCGAGGTTGGTACGCACGGTCACCCGCGCCTTCACCTTCACCTGGATGCCGTCCTTGGCCACGCCGTCGATCGTGAGACGTCCCGACGCGGGATTCGGACAGTCGATGACCTTCGGGTCCACGCTCGTGCGAACGGCCTCGACGACGCTCTTGTCCGAGCCCTTGGTCGCGAGATCGATCGCGCAGGCACGATCCCAGTCGAGCTGGATGCCCGCCTTCTGCGCGGCGATGATCGCCTGCACCGTCGGCACGACGTTGCCGCCCGCCAGGAAGTGCGCGGCGATTTTGTCGGTGTTGAGCGGGATGCCGGCCTTCACGGCCGTGATGCGGGCCTCGACCACGAGCCCGTAGGGCACGCCGCCCAGACGCATTCCAAGGAGGCTGATCATTCCCACGGGAGCCCCGTTGAGCCAGGCCTTCAGCCACATGCTGAAGAACGAGATCGCCACGAAGACGACGAAGAGTATCGGAATCGCGAGTACAATCGCTAGGATGAGATAACCATTCATGATGAGGAGGGTTTGTTGACGATTAGGCGGAAATTATCGCGACCCGAGACGACCAGACGCGAGCCCTTGGCCGCGTGGCCCGAGGCACAGAATGCTTCAAAACGCTTTCCACCGACCAGCACATAGCCGCTCGGGGCAAGCGTGGTCACGGCCTCGGCCTCGCGACCGATGATTTCCTCGGTGCCGATCGGAGCCTGACTGGTGGACGTGTTCGAGGAGTGCACGAAGAGCTGACGGCCGAGTCTTGTCCGGGGAATGAGATAAAACTCAAGAAAAAGGGCCAAGCCGAGAATTGCCAGGGCGAGGAGCGTGGCCAGAAGTCCGCCCCCAAGGCCAAACCGCGAAAAGGCGATCGCACACCCGGAAAACATTGCAATGCCGCCGATCACGCCCAGCACAGCCCCGGGCAGCAACGCCTCGAGCACGAGCAGTACGATCCCTGCGATAAATAGAAAAAGGATGAGGATCATGAAGTCAGGAAACCTTTTCGACGATCAGTGAAAAATCCGTGCGCCCCCGCACGACCACAGCCGAACCCGAATCGACCGTGCCCACCTCGACGCGGGCCTCGTACCGCCTGCCACCGATCTCGACCTGCCCGCCCGGATGCAGCGCCGTCGCCGCGACTCCCGTCCGCCCCACCAGCGCGTCCAAGCCCGCGCCCGAGGAAGGGGCCATGCCTCCGGTCTGCGCCGACGACGACACCGTGGTCTCAAGGACCATGCGATCCCAAAGCCAGCCTTTCGGCAAATACCGCGCCAGGAGCACGGCAAGCACCACCGCGAGACCGATGCCCAACCCGAGGTTCATCAGCGGCCCCACGAACACGTCTCCAGTCCACTGGATCGGCTGCCGCGGCCAGATGTCGGCCATCGCCCATAAAAGCGATCCGAACATCAGGAGAATTCCCGAAAACGCCATCACCGCAATGCCCGGATAAAAGAGGACCTCAAGTAGCACGAGGAGGACTCCCGCCACGAAAAACAGGATCGGTTCATGGCCCGACAGGCCCGCGACGTAACTTCCGAAAAACACCCCTGCCAGAAGGACGATGCCAGCAATCCCGAAAAAACCGAATCCCGGCGTCTTGAATTCAATGAACAGCGACAGAAGCCCGAGCCCCATCAGCACCGGAGACATTGAATTCAGAATGACCGCCAGCCGCTCCGACCACGTCGCCTTCAACTCCCTCACCACAAAATTACCCGCGCCGTATTTCTGAACCAGCAGGTCGTTGATGTTCTTCGCCGTGCCCGCCGACAATAGCCGTTCAGGCGGATTTCCGTAGGTCGCGGCCGCCTCCAACGCCGTCAACGACAGGAGCTTGCCCTTGGGTTTGAGCACCTTGTCGCCAATCTTAAGCTCGTAGTCGGAATCGATCATCGCGGTCACCACCTGCCCCCGGTACCCCTTGCCCTCCGATACCACCCGCATGCGCGCCGTGAGATAGCTGACCAGCTTCTCCTTCATTGTCGCCTCGATGTCCTGTCCCGTCGAGCTGACCGGTGCCGCGGCGCCAATGATGCCCTCAGGAGTCATCCAAATTTCCTTCGTCGTCGCCGATATGAACGCTCCGGCCGACATCGCTTCGGAATCCACGAAGGCAATCGTCTCTCCGTGAAACTTGCCCAGGGCGTCCATGATGTCGAAGGTCGTCGCAAGCGCCCCTCCCTTGGTTCTGACATCGAGCACTACCACGTCCGCTTTGTCCTCAATCGCTTCCTTGAGGCCGCGTCGGATGATAAAGAACACTGGGGCTGCAATTTCCCCGTGCACAGGAATCACCACGACGGAGACCTTTTTGCCCGGTGCCATCCCAGGGGTCGCGGCGGGCGCTGCAGCCGGGGCCGGATTTGCCAGCACCAGGGCACGCAGCGGCAAAAAACCCAGTAAAACGAGGCTGAATGCAATGACGTGGCGAAGAGGGCTGGGCATCAGAAGATTGACCATGGCGCCCCCCAACCAGACCTGCAAGCGTGGTCCTCGTGGAATCCCAGGGCGAAAATTCCACGAACGGATGCCTCCCGGTGCCCCCCGGGAAACGATCGCGTTAAATGTCCGCTCCGCGCTGTGCGCCGGTGCCCTCTTGTGAACGGCGGGCTTGCACACGCACCGCCACGGCGTTTTTTGGAGCACATGGAAAAGGTTCCGTACCTCGGACAATCTCTCGTCAAATGGCAATGCGGCCCGTCGACGTTCCTCGCGCTGCCCGAAAGGGGGGCCCGACTGATGAACTGGAACATCCTCCTCGGCGACGGCTCTGTCCGCGACGTCATCTACTGGCCGGAGATCAAGTCGATCGACGAGTTTGCCAAGGTCCGAGGCGGCAACCCAATCCTGTTTCCGTTTTGCGCACGCACCTTCGACCGGGGCCTCGTGCACCACTGGCGCAGCCCCGACGGCGAAAGGCGCGCCATGCCCGCCCACGGGCTCGCACGCCAGAGTGAATTTGCCGTCACCCGCCTCGACGCGCGCGGTTTCGCAGCGGTCATGGTGCCCGGCGAGGAGGCCAGGGCGTGCTACCCCTTCGACTACGAGTTCGAGGTTGCCTACCGCTTCGAGTCCTTCGGCCTGGCCTGCGAATACACGCTGCGCAACCTCGGCACCCAACCCATCCCCTGGTGCGCGGGTCACCATTTCTACTTCATCTGCCCTTGGAGCGAGGGCGCAACCCGCGCCGATTACATCATCCGCATCCCCTCCACCAAGACCTTCGTGCAGGACATGGAAAAAACCGGCGGACTCCTTCCCGGTCCCGCCCTCAGGCTCGACGAGCCCCTCAATAATCCCGACCTCGTCAACGTGTTTCATACCGGCCTGAAAACCAACTCGGTCGTCTTCGGCGAGAAGGGGAGGCCCGGCGACGTCCACGTCCGCATCGGCAACGCCAAGGTGCCTCCCCCGGACACAACCGTCGTGACCTGGACGCCCGACGACAAGGTGCCCTATTTCTGCGTGGAGCCATGGATGGGGCCGGCAAACGCCCCGGAACACCAAATGGGCCTGCACTGGGTCCAGCCCGGCCAGTCGCAAAATTTCATCGTCGAAGTCGCGGTGAAGTGATCCCGGTCCCGCGACCGCATCATGGAAATCCGAATACCGGCTGCCGGATACCCGCGCCGCGCTCAGACGAATTCCAGGTCGGCAACGAGCACCCGGTGATCGGAGGCGTCGGTTTCGTGCAGCGCGTGCGATACGCACCGCAGCCCCGCATTGTGAAAGATGTGGTCGAGCACAAATGGCCGCCTGCGCCAGGTCGGAAGCGCCGTCTGGACCGGTGAGAAGCCTGCGACGCCCATCTGGGCCACCAGGGATTCATGCCTGCTGACGTTAAAATCTCCCCCGATAAGCGCCGGCCCCTCGACCCGACCCAGGGTATCCACGACAAGCCGTCGCTGCTCCGGGTGCAGTTCGCTCGAACTGTTGAGCATGAAGTAGGCGAGCAGGTGCGTCGTGAAAATCCGGAGTTCCCTTCCGCCAATCCGCGTCGCCACGCCGATCAGCAGCCGGTCGGTCGGTGTCCGCTCCTCGCCATTGAAGAGGAACGGCAGCACAGGGGACGGGAGCACCTGGCGGAAAAAATCATGCAGGGGCGTGCGCGAAAAGATCGCCAGTCCGATGCCAAAGGGAAGTTCGCGGGAATCGGGACGGGGAAAGGCCAGCACGCTGTCGTACCCCTTGAGCGCTCCCTGGAGCCTTTGGTAATTGGGCTGCGCCGGCGGCCGCAGACCGTCGGGCCCCACGTGTTCGACTTCCTGAAGCAGGATGATGTCCGCGTTGTGCCGTCTGATCTCCCGGCAGGTTTCGAACAGATTGATCGGCGCTCCATCCGGATCGGCGTCGTTCCACACCTGCCCGAACTGCATGTTGAACTGCACTACACGAAAGGCACTCATGAGGGGGCGTGGGGAGCGGAAGAGTGCCGGTTCATGGGGTCATCGATTGATCTTAGCACGCAAGGCTGGTTAGGCAACCTCCCGGCTCCCGCTTTGAGCGACCTCCGCGAAAGAAGCCGCGCTCTGATCCAACTTCTGCCAAGCACCCCACTCACTCCGGTTCGGCAGTGCCTTCGACCACCCAATCGCGCGCCTCGGGCACTTGGCGGACAAATTCGCGCAGCGCAGCTCCGAGGTGCTCGGCATAGCGAAAATGTGCCCCCATACCCGTGCGCAGCTCAGCCTCGTAGACAAATTTGTCGGCGAGCGTGCTGTGCTCAAACGGCGTCTGGCTGCCCAGCACCAAGCCATAAACATACGCCCCGCTCCCGCGCTTCATCAGCTCTCCCACCAACTCAGTCTGGTCTGCGAGCAGACGCTCGTGGGGACCGCGGTCGATCTCCGGAGGAAGATAAATTCCGGCCTGAATCAGCGGCGTGCTGCGATTACCAGTACGATGGCGATTGAGGTCGCGTAGCTCGGCAACCGCCATGTTGTTCCAGGCGAAGGTGACCCTCATGCGCCGGATCGCGCTTCCACATTGGCCGTAGCGGTTCGCCCGGTGCCGCAGGGCCTCCTGGACCGATTGCTCCTCGGGATACCACGGCGGCGTGCTCCGATCGACATGGACCCAAATCTCATCAGCCAGGGGAGTCGCGGACAAACGCGCGAGCCCCAGTCGCAGGCTGGCCGCAAGGTCCTCGCGCGCCTGCTCTGCGTACGACGCTTCTGCGCCGCTGTGGCGCATCAGGCGCGGCGCCAGCTTCAGCAATTCGTCGCGGATCAACGCCGCCGCGGTACGGGCTTCCGCCTGCGGCAGCGAATCGAGATGCTTCACCGTCTGCGCCCACATGCGGGCGCTCTGCACCACGCCCACGTTGGTCAGCGTCGCGAAGGGCACGAAATATCGGGCCCTGTCGAGCGCGTAGTTCTTGCGGATCCGCGCCGCGACGGCCGGTTTTGCATCCTTTGGCATCCGCATTCGCCCGGGTTCGGTCGCACCCAATCGATCGAGTCGCCCGTACTCCGCACCGTAGGCCGCATAGCACCGCGCCATCACTTCGAGCCAGCGCGGAGCCAAATCGTCCGGGATTCCAATCTCCGAGGGCAGCGGAAGGTTGGCCGGATCCATCGTGATGTAACGTGTGCTCGATTCCTGCCCGTCCGCCATTTGGGAGATCTCGAATATTTTGTACGCAAGCCACATCGACACCCCGTCGAGCGCGATCGCCATCCCGCCCGTCAGTCCGCCAATTGAGGCGTGGCCGTAATCGACAAATTTCAGGATCCTGTCGATCGACGCATCGGGGTTCTCCAGGTCCACCTTCGCCAGGATCGCTCCGAGTCCTTCGTTGCTCCGGGAGTATCGCGCCAGCACCGAGGCGAGAAGTTCGGGCGTGACTTTGGGCATGTCCGCCGCCGTGGGGGGAGGCACGATCGCGAGACCGGTGATCTTCATGGCCAGCGGTTATGGCGAGGAGCCCGGATTAATCCAGAATTTCCTCAACGGGATCCACACCCCCTACGCTCCCGCCAACTTCCGATACGCCCCGGGGCTGATCTGAAACAGCCGGCGAAACGCCTTGCACAGGTGGTTCGCATCCGCGAAGCCAGTTTCCGCGGCGATCTCCTTCAAAGGCCGTCCGCTCTCTCGAAGCCTCCGCCTCACCTCGTTGAGACGCACGTCCAGCACGCAGGCCGCGGGAGCCAGCCCCGTCGCCCTCCGGAAAAAATGGCTGTAGTGGCTGCGCGAAAGCCCGTGCCGGGCCGCCAGCTCCTCAACGCCAAACGAGCGGTGCAGGTTTTCCAGCGTGTACGAGCGGAGCCCCTCAACCATCGATTCCCGCCGACTCCTCGGATGCGCCGTGTCCCGAGCATGCCGCTCCAGTTCGAGCATCCACCCCAGGAGCGCTTCCTCCTCCGAAAATCCATCATCGAACTGCTGCCCACAGGTCTCCTCGAAAAGTCTCCTCGATCGCGCCATGAGCCGCGAGTCCGCAGGCACCGTGATCACCGGCCCATAGCGCTCACAGACAATCGTCAGGCGCTCGACCACATAGGAATGCCCCGTGTTGAACCAAAAAAAACTCCACCCATCGCTTTCCTTCGGCAGAAAATACACATGCCTCGACGGCAGCACCGTGACAAAGGCCTCCTCCGCCCCCACGCTCCAGCGCCTGTCCCCCTTCTCGTAAGCCCCCCAGCCCGCCAGGGTACACTGGAACACGATCTTGGGCTCCGACCGCGTATCCGCCCGCTTCATGCCATCCCAACGGTAGGCCTCCGGATCCCTCCGCGTCTCGCACCCGAGCGTCAACATCGTCCCGCTGTGATGCCGGAATCCGTCGTTTCGACGCGATCCAAAGGTGCGGAAGAATCGATCCTGAAGGCAGAGTCGCGGGCGAGTCACAAATCAACCATTGTACGAGCAACCTAACCATTGCAGGCCTTTTTTCTCCGCTCTATTATGGGCGGTCTCGTTGGAAACGTCCGAACGTTTCGACTATCTGATTTGCAGCCGACACGCTCGGTTGAACAACCAAACCCTCCCTATGCCCAAATCCACGTTCATCATTCTCTCCCGCCTCATGCTCGGGCTCGGATGCGCGAGCCTGATCGCACCTTTGGCTGCCGCCGACGATTCGGCCGCGATCCTCACGCCTCCCGCTCCCGCGACTCCGCGCATCAACGGTCCCACTGTGTTCGGCGTCCGTCCCGGATCGCCATTCCTCTACGCGATCCCTGTCACCGGCGACAGGCCAATGACCTACGCCGTCGACGATTTGCCCGCCGGTCTGACGGTTGACGCCAAAACCGGCCATATCACCGGTCGTCTCGAAAAAGCCGGCGAATTTCACGTCGTCCTGCGCGCAAGGAATGCACTCGGCAGCGCCGACAAGGCGTTCCGAATCATCTGCGGCAACGACATCGCCCTCACGCCCCCCATGGGCTGGAATAGCTGGAATTGCTGGGGCGGCGCCGTCACCCAGGACAAGGTGCTCCGCTCGGCGCGGGCCATGGTCGCCTCCGGTCTCGCCAATCACGGCTGGACCTACATCAATATCGACGACACTTGGCAAGGCACCCGCGGCGGCCCCTTCAACGCGCTTCAAGGAAACGAAAAATTTCCCAACATGAAGGAGCTCTGCGACGAGATCCATGCGATGGGACTCAAGGCGGGCATCTACTCCACCCCCTGGATCACCAGTTATGCCGGTTACGCCGGCGACGGCAGCGACAACCCCAAGGGCACCTGGACCAAGGTCGAGGGCTATGACAAGTATCAGGTCAACCATCACCTCGGGAAGTATTCATTCGCCAAGAACGACGCGAAGCAGTTCGCCGCCTGGGGCTTCGACTACCTCAAATACGACTGGAATCCCAATGACGTGAAGCACACCCGCATGATGTCCGAGGCCCTACGCGCCACCGGCCGCGATATTGTCTTCAGCCTCTCGAATTCCACCCCCTACGACGACATCGCCAAGCTCTCGAAATACGCCAATTGCTGGCGCACCACCGGTGACATTTGGGACACCTGGGCGACTCCCGGAGCCTATCAAAATTCCATCTCTGAAATCGGATTCAACCAGGACCGCTGGACCCGCTGGGCCCATCCCGGCCATTGGAACGATCCCGATATGCTCGTGGTAGGCCAGGTCGGCTGGGGCCCCCAGCTCCACGTCACCCGTCTGACGCCCGCGGAGCAATACACCCACATTACTCTCTGGTGCATGCTCTCCGCCCCCCTGCTCATCGGTTGCGATCTAGAGCACTTGGACGCGTTCACCCTCAACCTGCTCACTAACGACGAGGTTCTCGCCATCGACCAGGACGCCCTCGGCAAGCAGGCCCGCCGGGTCTACACGATCGGAGCCGTCGACGTCTACAGCAAGGAGCTCGAGGACGGCAGCGTCGCCTTCGCCTTCTTCAACCGCGGCGACGACACCGTCACCGCCCCGATCAAGCTCGATCGTCTCGGTTACTGGGGCCAGAAGAACATCCACGCCCGCGATCTCTGGCGTCAGAAGGACCTGGGCACCTTCGACGATGACATGCCCGTCACGATCGGTGCGCACAACGTCGTCCTCCTGAAGCTCACGACTGCCAAATAGGCCCTTGAGCTTCAGATCTCCAGAGGGGCTTCCTTCGCGGGAAGCCCCTTTTTTTACCTACACGCGCCAATGAGAAGGGCCGGCTTACGGCCGGCCCTTTGGGTTTATGGGAAGATTGGAAAACGAAACTCAGCGCGGATCCAGCACGCTCACGGCCGATACCGAACCGAGCGCCGCCGGAGAGATCACGGTCGTCTTGCCGGTTTCCGTATCCAATAGACAAATGCGGCTCTCCTGCGGAGTGCGCGCCGTGTAGAGCAGATGACGTCCGTCGGCCAGCCATGCCGGTTCCACGCCGTCGTAGGGCGCCCGCGACACCTGCTTGCTCCGGCGTTCGCGCATGTCGTACACCGCGATCTGATAGCCACGGCCGATCCGGATCGTGAAGGCGATCTTGTTCGGATCCCCACGACTCCAGTCGGGCTCCGCGCAGTAGTTGCTGATCGCCGTGGGCAGCCGGGTCGCCGCTCCACCCCGCGCCGACATCACGTAAAGCTGCGGACCACCCGCCGCGTCGCTCGTGTACACGATGCGGCTGCTGTCAGGTGAAAAACACGGCGACGCCTCGACCGCATCGGTATGGGTAAGCTGCCGGAGGCGCTGACCCTGGGAGTTTCCAACGTACAGGTCCGGATTGCCCGCACCGCTCAGGATCTCCGCCACCATCAGCCCATTCGGGCTGAAACGCGCGCCGGTGTTCGTTCCGCGAAAACTCGCGAACGTCGTGCGCTGGTAGGTGCGCAGATTGATTTCAAATATGTCCGGAAACCCCGAATGGAAATAGCTCGTGTAAACAATTCGCGAACCGTCGGGGTACCACCGGGGGCTCAGCGCCAGCGCACGATCGTGGGTGATCTCCTGCACGTCGCCAAAAAACAGATCGCTCACGTACACCTCGCGCTTGCCGGTGCGCTCGGAAATGAAGGCAATCTTCGAGGCGAAATACCCCTTTAAGCCCTGCAGGTTCGTCCGCTCGACCGCCACGTCCGCCGCCTTCAACAGCGCATTGCGGTCGCTCGTGCCAGTCACGGTTTGCGAATGAACGGGAGCGCCGGACGCGCCCTTCGTGATGTCCACTCGAACCTCGCGCGGAGCGACGAGTGTGAAGCGGATGTTGAACTGGCCCGGCCCGTACACGAGGTGATACCGGCCGTGCGAGCCAAAGGCCTCGAGGGCCAGGGCGTTCAGCTCCGGCGTATTCGCCGAGACGTGAACGCTCAACATGCGAGCGTCGACGCCGACCGTGACGTCGCCGATATTACGCGCAGCGCGCGCTTGATTCACCAGACCCGCCGCAAGACAGGCCGTGAGAATGAGAAATGCCTTTTTCATGGATTGGGACTGAAAGGGAAAAACGTTCGACCCGCCCGGACCATCGGCGATTTGGCCGCCAACAGCCGCTCAAGTCGGACCACGTTCTTTTTACAGGCTCTGTTCGCTTCACAACGAAAAAGAAGCCGACCCTCTGGTTCCCTTCTTTTCTCGCCAAGGCCCACAGAGTCAGCCGCATTCCCGGCTTTTCAACTCGGAGCTGGCGCAATCCGTGGCCCTTGTCTTGGGGAAGCGCGCTTGAAGTTCTCAGATCATCGCGTTCTTTTCACGTCACCGTGACTGCCTCCGATATCAAAGAACAACTGAAGAATGTGAAATACCCGGGCTTCAGCCGGGACATCGTCTCGTTCGGACTTGTCCGCTCGACCTCGTTTGAGGGAGGCAAGGCTCACGTCTCGCTTGGACTGACCACCAGCGACCCCAAAGTACCGACCTTCCTCAAAAAGGAGATCGAAGCCTGCCTGCTGGCGCTCCCCGATGTGCGCTCCGTCGAGGTCGAAATCGCAGTCCAGGTGGCAAAAGCCGCCTCACAAAGCCCAACCGCGGCTGGCGCCGATGGCGAAAAAAGCATCCGCTACGCCGTGGCTATCGCTTCGGGCAAGGGAGGGGTCGGCAAGAGCACCTTCTCGGTAAACCTCGCCGTCGCGCTCGCCCAGATCCTCACGGCGGCGGGTCGACCCGGCCGGGTCGGGCTCATGGATTGCGACATCTATGGGCCGAGTGTTCCCCTGATGATCGGCCTCTCCGGCCGCCCCCTCGTCGAGGGCGAAGGTGCCGACGCCCAGATCATTCCGATGGAGCGCCATGGGGTGAAAGTGATGAGCATGGGATTTCTCGTTGACGACAACACCCCCGTCGTCTGGCGCGGCCCGATGATCATGAAGACCATTCAGCAGTTCGTTCAAAACGTGCGCTGGGGCGAACTCGACGTCCTCCTCGTCGATTTGCCTCCGGGCACCGGCGATGCCCAGCTTTCCCTCGTTCAAACCCTTCCCCTCGACGGAGCCGTGCTCGTTACGACTCCCCAGGTGGCCGCCACGAATATCGCGCGCAAAGGCGGGCTGATGTTCCAGAAGGTCAACGTGCCCCTGCTCGGCGTGGCCGAAAACATGAGCTATTTCCAGGATCCAAGCGGTGCGAAGCACTATCTCTTCGGCCAGGGTGGCGGAGCCGAAGTCGCTGAAAAACTCGGCACGATCATGCTGGGAGAAGTTCCGCTGCTGCCAGAAATTCGCCTTGGTGGCGATCGAGGCGAACCCATCGTAGCCTCGGACCCAGAGGGCGTTGCCGCCACAACCTTCCGCTCCATCGCCGAATCAGTTCTCCATCGCCTCAAATCGAAAACTGCTTAGTGCATCTAATACGCAATTGAAGGAGGGCAATGCCCGACATTGACAAGCCGTTCCGGAGAGATCTCTTTGGAGCAGCTTCAGGGCTTCCCTAATGAGTCTGCCGCAGAAAGATTTCGAGCACTCCCGAGAGTTCGTCAAACAATCGACTCTCTATCAGGAGTTTCTCGCCGAACGTGAGGAGATACTCCGCCATAAGTGGCTGGAGTCGGAACGGCTTGGCTATGATATTGGCTTCGAGCGCGCACTGCTGGACTGGATCCGCAAGCACCGCGAGGGGTGGCGTGCGGCCCGCAGGGCCCAACTCGGGACACCTCCGGCAACTGGCTCTCAATCGGGCGCTTCATTGATCACCCCGCCTTCCCCTCCATCGCCCGCGAGACCCGGGAAACCCGTCTCCCAGGAGCTCCGAACTACCTAAGATCGCCCTCCCCCTCCGTTGGGGAAAGTGGAAAAAACAAAGGCCGGGGATTAACCCCGGCCTTGTTGTGTAAAATGATAGGAGGAAACCCCTTTACTTGATTTCCTTATGGAGGGTATGGCGCTTGAGGAAGGGATTGTACTTCTTCTTTTCGATGCGCTCCGTGACGGTCTTCTTGTTCCTCCAAGTGAGATAACGAGAGACGGGCTTGCCCTCCTTGCGGGCTTCGGTGCATTCCAGGGTGACGAGTTCTTGCATGGGAAAAAGGTTGAAAGGTTGAAAAAAGAGAGCTCGCGCAGGGAGCGCAAGCTTAAGTTTTGGCGTCCGGTGCGTCGCTCAGGCGTTGGCCGACATCTTCTTTTCCGTAAGAGGCAGCATGACCCCGCGGCGAAAAAGCGTCACCTGGCCCGTGCTCGACGACACCACGATGGCAATGCAGCGTGTCACCATCGAGATCGCAGCCGCAGCCGCATGCCGGGAGCCCAGACCGCTCGGCAGGTTGTGCTCAACGTCAGTGGCCTGGATTAGGCTTCCCGCCGACACCACGACGCCGTCCCCACGGATGATGAAGGCTCCGTCGAGCGACGAGAATTCCTTGATGGTCTCGTCCATGAAGGGATTGAGGATGTTGCGATCCTCCTCCTTGTAACCATAAAATGGATTCAAGACGAGGGGCTTGGTCAGCTTCTCCACCTTCTCGTGATCGCCCAGGACCATCAGGCAGCCAATCGGGCGCCCCTCGCGTCCCTCGACCGCGAGTTCAGTCGCGACGGCCACCGCTCGCTCAAGAACCTCGGGTGTGACATCCGGCGGCAGCAAATCGGTGCTGCCCGTCAAAAGCGTCTGGAATTCCCGCTCGACGTCGACCACGACAAGCGTGTCGAACTGGTTGCTCCCCGTGATTCCTCCCAGACAGCAGATGCGATCGTTGAAATTCACGGCGCCCCTCATCAGCGCGACCAGCAGCGCGCTTCGGAGCTGGGCCAGCCGCTGGCGGGAGAAGGAACGGACCCTGATCGTGGCAATCCAATCCGATTTCGAATCGTCGACGGACGGTTCGACGGGATTGCGCGTGACCAGAATTGTCCGCATCGACGAGACCAACGCGCCGGGTTCGACCCCGCCAATGAAAGTGTCGCCAAAAACCATCAGGTAGCGGCAGTCGGTGCCCTTGGCGACGCGTTCGGCCTCTCGCTGCATCAGGCGGTTGACCTTGTTGTGAAGGGCCTGCACGGGGCGGATGCCGCCGAGGCTGTTGACGAGGCGTTCCTGAAGGGCGTCGAGGTCGGGAGCCGAGGCGAGCGCCTCGACCAGCTCCTGCTCCTTGAGGAGGCGGGCGATGCAGGCGAGCACCTGAAGATAGTCGCGGGCCTGTTCGCCCGCGATCAGCATGAATATGAGCCGGACGCGCTCTTCCTCGATGGAACCGTCGTGCCGGATGCCCAGCCGGCTGCGCCCGATGGCGAGGATGTAGCGGCGGCTCATCTTGACGCGCACGTG
>JAJXVO010000195.1 GCA_021782105.1 bacterium | reverse complement strand
GACAGGTAGGTGCCCGCCACCCCGCACAGCGCGCCCGAGGCGAGCATGGCCTGGGTGCGCAGTGCGTTCACGGATACACCCGCGGTGTCCACCGCGTGCGGGTTCTCGCCGACCGCGCGCAGGCGCAGCCCGAAGCGCGTGCGGTAGAGGACCCAGGCGCTCAGCGGAACCAACGCCCAGGCGAGATAGACGAGCAGGTCGTGCCCGCTGAGGAGCTGCGCGTACATCAGGCCCGGAAAAGGCGCCGCGTGCGCCGCTTGCCGTGCCCACGGCCAGACGAGGCCCATGAAGCGCTGGCCCGGTGCCTCAAGCTGCGGCGTCTGCCCCCCGAGGTCGAACCACGCCAGCCCGAGCGTCGGTGCCAGACCCGCGACGATCATGTTGACCGCCATGCCGGCGACGACCTGGTTGCCGCGGTGGGTGACGCACGCGAAGGCCAGGAGCGCGGCGAGCGCCATGCCCGCCAGCACGCCGGCGCCCAGGCCCAGCCAGGCCGAGCCCGTGACCGCGGAGACGGCGGCTGAGGCGAACGCCGCCGCGAGCATTTTGCCCTCGAGCGCGAGGTCCACCACGCCCGAGCGCTCCGAGAACAGGCCGCCCAGCGCCGCGAGCAGCAGGGGCGTCGCGGTCCGGAGGGTCGCGGCCAGGAGCAGGACGATCAGCGTGTACGTCTGCATGTCAGTCCCCGGCGGGTGCGCGGTCCCGGTTGCCGAACCGGGCGAACAGTGCGGCCAGCGGCGCGCGCAACAGACCCTCGAGCGCGCCGCACAGCAGCACCACCAGGCCCTGGATCGCCACCACGAGGTCGCGGTTCACATGCGGCATGTCGAAGCTCAGCTCCGAACCGCCCTGATAAAGCGCGCCGAACAGCAGTGCGGCGGCGAGGATCCCGAGCGGGTGGTTGCGGCCCATCAGCGCGACCGCGATGCCGACGAAGCCCGCGCCGCCGACGAAATCGAGGATGAGGTTGTGCTGCGAACCGAGCAACTCGTTGAGTCCGACACAGCCGGCGAGCGCGCCCGAGATCAGCATCGCCCAGATCGTGGCGGCGCCCGGCGAGATGCCCGCGTAGGCGGCGGCGCCCGGGCTCGCGCCGGCCACGCGCAAGGCAAAGCCCCACTTGGTGCGCCACAGAAGCAGCCACACCAGCGCGCAGGCGCCCAGGGCGATCAGGAAGGAAAGGTTCAGGGGCGTCGATGTGAAGTGCAGGCCCACGTCGCCGAGCAGCGCGCGCGCCGAGGGCATGAGCGCGCCGCGCGGAAACGGGGCCGACTCGGGCGACTGCTGGCCGGGTGCGATGAGCACGTTGACGAGCAGGTACGTCATCAGCGCCGAGGCGAGGAAGTTCATCATGATTGTCGTGATCACGATGTGGCTTCCGCGCCTGGCCTGGAGCCACGCGGGAATCGCCGCCCAGGCGGCGCCGAACAGGGCGCCGGCCGCGATCGCGGTGGGCAGGAAGATCCAGAAGGGCCAGTGACCCAGATGGAGCGCGGCCAGGCTGATCCCTAGGCCGCCGACGTAGGCCTGGCCCTCGCCACCGATGTTGAAGTGGCCCGCATGGAAGGCGACCGCCACGGCGAGTCCGGTGAAGAGGAAGTCCGTCGTGTAAAAGAGGGTGTAGCCGATGCCTTCCTGCGAGCCAAAGGCGCCCCGGGCCATGAGTCGGAACGCCTGCAGTGGACTCTCGCCGACCAAGGCGACCACGGCGGCGGCGATCAGCAGGGCGAGCACCAGGTTGAGCGCGGGCAGGAGGGCCCAGTCGGCCCAGCCGGGAAGTTCGCGGGCGCCGCGCGGTTTCATGCGGATCCCGGCCTCCCGCCCGCCATAAGAAACCCGATTTCGCGTTCGCTCGCGCCGTCTCCCGGGCGTTCGCCCACGATCGCCCCGTCGTGCATCACAAGGATCCGGTCCGCGAGCCCGAGAATCTCGTCGAGTTCGACGGACACGAGCAGCAGGGCCTTGCCCGCGTCGCGCAGCTGCAGCAGGCGGCGGTGGATCGCCTCGATCGCGCCGATGTCCACGCCGCGCGTGGGTTGTCCCACGAGCAGCACCGAGGGACTGCTTTCGATCTCCCGGGCGAGGACGAGTTTTTGCTGGTTGCCGCCGGAGAACGCGGATGCGCGCAGGCGCGGAAGCCTCGGCCGCACGTCGAAGGTCTCCATCCGGCGCCCGCACTCGGCGATGGCCACGGACGGCGAGAGCAGCGGACCGGTGCCATAGGCCGCCCGGTGGTGGTAGCCGAGCAGGGCGTTTTCCCAGGCCGGGAAGGCGCCGACCAGTCCGGCGGCGAGGCGGTCCTCGGGCACGTGTGCGAGCCCGAGGGCGCGGCGCTCACGGGGCCCCAGGCCGCAGGACACCAGGTCGCGTCCCCCCAGGTGAATCTCGCCCGCGTCGGGCCGCCGCATGCCCGCGAGCACTTCCAGCAGTTCGGTCTGGCCGTTGCCGGCGACGCCGGCGATGCCGACGATCTCGCCCGCGTGAAGCGCGAACGACACGTCGCGCAGGCGGGCGATGCCGTGTCGGTCGCGCAGGTCCAGACTGCGTGCTTCCAGGAGCACGGCGCCGGGCTTTGAGGGGGTCCGCTCGACCTGGAGCTGCACCGCGCGCCCGACCATCTTTTCGGCGAGTTCGGCGGGCGAGGTCGACCGGGTGTCGAGGTCGGCGACGACCGCGCCCTGGCGCATGACCGTGACGCGATCCGACACCGCCATGACCTCGCGGAGCTTGTGGGTCACAAGCAACACCGTCTTCCCCTCGTCGCGCAGGCGGCGCAGCAGCGCAAAGAGCTGGTCCGCCTCGCCCGGGGTGAGCATCGCGGTGGGTTCGTCGAGAATGAGCAGGCTGGCGCCGCGGTGAAGGGCCTTGAGGATCTCGACGCGCTGCTGGAGTCCGACGGGCAGCTCGCCCACGGGGCGGTCGAGCGGGACGGCCAGGCCGTAGTCGGCGGCGAGCCGCTCGAGCGAGGCACGCGCCCCGGCCAGCCCGTCCGCCAGCCGCAGGCCTCCCTCCGCGCCGAGCACGATGTTCTCCAGCGTGGTGAAGGCCTCCACGAGCATGAAATGCTGGTGCACCATGCCCACGCCCGCCTCGATGGCGTCGTGGGGCCGGCGGATCCTCGCCGGGCGCCCGTGTATCCGGATTTCCCCGTCGTCGGCCTGGTGGTAGCCGAAGACGATGTTCATGAGCGTCGACTTTCCGGCCCCGTTCTCGCCGATGATCGCGTGGACCGTGCCCGCGGCGACGCGCAGGGACACGGCGCGGTTGGCGTGGACCGGGCCGAAGCGCTTGTCCACGCCGAGCAGTTCGAGGGCCGGCGGGGGCGCACCGGCGGGGGCTTCCGCGGGGTTGGTCACGAGCCCGGGTATTCGGGAACCTTGAGGCGGCCCGCGATGATGTCGGCCCGCGCCTGCTCGACACGCTTGAGCATGGCCGGGGTGATCAGGGCGCGGTTGTCCTTGTCGAGGGAGAAGTCCACGCCGCCCTCCTTCAGCCCGAGCACCTCGTGCCCGGCCTTCCAGTCGCCCTTCAGCGCGTCCATGCACGACCGATACACGGCGACGTCCACCCGCTTGATCGCCGAGGTGAGCACGTGGCCGGGGTGAAGGTAATCCTGGTTGCTGTCGCAGCCGATGCCCAGCAGGCCCGCGTCCTGGGCGGCCTGCAGCACGCCCAGGCCGCTCGCGCCGGCCGCGTGGAAGACGACGTCGGCGCCGCGGCCGAACTGGCTTTTCGCAAGGTCCGCGCCGCGCGTCGGGTCTCCCCAGGCCGCCGGCGTCGTGCCGATCATGTTTTCAAAGACTTGGTCCTTCGGGTTGACGTAGTGAACGCCCGCCGCATACCCCATCGCGAATTTGCGAATGAGCGGGATGTCCATGCCTCCGATGAAGCCCACCTTTCCGGTCTTGGAGGCCATGGCGGCGAGCATGCCGCACAGGAAGGAGGATTCCTGCTCGCGGAAGACGATGGATTGGACATTGGGCAGGTCGACTACGGCGTCGATGAGCGTGAACTTCACGTTTGGATGGCGGCGCGCGACGCGTTCGACCGCGGAGGCCTGGGTGAAGCCGACCGCTATGATGAGCGTGGCGCCGTGCCGGGCGAGGTGCTCCATCGCCTGCTCGCGCTGGGCGGCGTTGGTGATCTCGAACTCGCGATAGGAGATGCCCGTCTCCTTCTTGAAGCGCTCCATGCCCTCGCTCGCGGACTGGTTGAAGGATCGGTCGTACTTGCCCCCGAAGTCATAGACGACCGCGGGCTGTATGGCGGCCGCCCGGGCTCCGGTGATGAAGGCCAGCAAGGCGGCGAGGAACAGACACAGGCGTGCGCGACGTTTCATGGAATGCGGAAATTGGGCTGCGCAGACGCTGGTGAAAAGCGCCTCCTGAATCAATGCCGGAGGACCGCCCGGGCCTTCTCACTCTTACAAAAATGTAATCCTGCAGAAAGGCCCCAGACAGATCCGTGTGCGATGATGTCACCGTTATGAACGCGAATATCATCAGAACATTTCCCTTCCGCCACCGCCGCGCGGTCGCCGTCGCGGCGCTGGCGCTCGCCGGTGCCGTTGCCACGTCCCTTGCAATCACGGGCGGTGAGGCGCTCCTGAAAAAGCCTCCCGTCGTCAAACTCGACTCCACGCCCGTGGATCGCGCCGCCCTCGAGCCCGCGAGCTACGCCAAGGTCGCCAAGGCCGTCTCGCCGTCCGTCGTCAAGATCGTCACCGAGATCAAGGCCCGCACGATCACGATGACCCCCGGTCAGGGCTACGGCCTCGATAATCCCTTCTTCCGCCAATTTTTTGGCGGCGAACTCCCGCAGATGCGCCAGGCTCCCGAGGTCGGCCTCGGCTCCGGCGTCATCATCAGCAGCGACGGTTACATCGTGACCAACAACCATGTTGTGAAGGGGGCCGACCGCGTGACGGTCACCCTGAACGACGGCCGCGAATTGCACGCGAAGATCATCGGACGTGATCCGCAGACCGATCTCGCGGTCATCAAGGTCGACGCCAGCGACCTGCCCGCGATCACCTTCGCGGAAAGCAGCAAGGCAGAGGTCGGAGACCGGGTGCTCGCCATCGGGAATCCCTTTGGTATCGGAGAAACGGTGACGTCGGGCATCATCAGCGCCAAGGGCCGCCGGCCCGGTCTGGGCCTGGCCTATGAGGATTTCCTCCAGACCGACGCGGCGATCAACCCCGGCAATTCCGGCGGCGCGCTGGTCGACGTGCAGGGGCGCCTGGTCGGCATCAACACCGCGATCCTCACGCGCTCCGGCGGCTTCCAGGGCGTGGGCCTCGCAATCCCGTCCGACCTTGTCCGCAGCGTGGTCGACAGCATCGTGCAGCATGGCAAGGTTATCCGCGGCTTCCTGGGCGTCACCATCCAGAATCTCACGCCCTCGCTGGCCGAATCCTTCGAGCTGAAGAGCACGACCACCGGCGCGATCGTCACCGACGTGCGCCCCGGCGGCCCCGCCGACAAGGCCGGCCTGCAGTCCGGCGACGTCATCGTCGAGATGAACGGCAGGAAGATCAAGGAGTCGTCCGACATCAGCCTGAAGGTCGCCCAGATGGCGCCCGACTCGAAGGTCTCGCTGAAGGTCGAACGCAACGGCAAGCCGATGACGATCAACGCCACGGTCGGCAAGATGCCCGCCGATTACGGCGAGATCATGGCCCGCGCCAATGGCAGTTCGGATGACAATTCCGGCGCCCTCTCGAACAACGACCAGGGCGTGCTCAACGGCGTCGCCGTGGCCGACCTCGATCCCGCGACCCGCCGCGAGCTCAACGTTCCCTTCCGCATCCGCGGCGCAGTCATCACCGACGTCGCCCAGGATTCCGCCTCGGCCCGCGCAGGCCTGAAACCCGGCGACATCATTCTCGAGATCAACCACCACCCTGTTCACGACGCGGACGAGGCGGTGAAGCTCACCGAGCACGCGACGACCAAGAAGACGCTCGTGAAGCTCTGGTCCCGTGGCGGCATCATCTACGCGGTCGTGGATGAGTCCGGCACGCCCTCCCCTTAGTTGGGTTTGGTTAGGTTAGGCTAGGTTAGGTTAGATCAGGTCAGATTGGGGTATATTACGGTGTCGGGCGCAGGCAAAGGTTGCCTGCGCCCGTTCCGTCTCCGGCCCTTCGGTTTGCTTTTGTGCTTTGTACCGGGCCCGGCAGTCGTAGAACCTAGCGGGCGCCGCCCGGCACTCCGCCGATCCGGCGGCCGGTTCGGTGCCTCTTCAATTCCTCTTTTCCATGCGCATCCTCGTAGTCGAAGACGACGCCAAGATCGCCTCCTTCATAGTCCGCGGATTCAAGGAGGCTGGGTTCGCCGTCGACCACGCCCCCGACGGGGAGGCCGGTCTCGTGCTCGCCGGCACCACCGATTACGACGCGGCCGTCGTCGACATCATGCTGCCGAGGCTCGACGGGATCAGTCTGGTGCGCCGTATCCGCGCCTCGCGCCGGACCACGCCCGTGTTGTTTCTCAGCGCGAAGGCCAGCGTCGACGACCGTGTGAAGGGACTGCAGGCCGGCGGCGACGACTACCTCACCAAGCCCTTTGCCTTCTCGGAGTTGCTCGCGCGTGTCCAGGCCCTCATTCGCCGGGCGACGCAGACTCCCGAGGCGACCCGATTTGCGGTCGGGGATGTCACGATCGACATGGTCTCCAGGGAGGTGACCCGGGCCGGCGAGCGCATCGAACTCCAGCCCAGGGAATTCACACTGCTCGCCTTTCTTCTGCGCAACGCCGGCCGGCCCGTCACCAAGACCATGATCCTGGAGCATGTCTGGGACTACAGCTTCGACCCGCAGACCAACGTGGTCGACGTGGTCGTCCACCGGCTGCGTTCCAAGGTCGACCCCGACAAGACGCGCCTGGAGACGGTGCGCGGCGTGGGGTATCTGTGGAGGAAGCATGATTGACCGGGTTCCCAGGTCTTTGGCGGTCAGGCTGGGCGTGCTGTACGCGGTCGTCTTCGCCCTGGTGGGTGCGGTCGTGTTCGGCCTGCTCTACTGGTCCCTCGCCAACGCGCTGGACCGCCGCGAGCGGGCGGCCGTCGAGTCGTGGGCCAATGAATACGCGGCGCTCTACCAGCAGGGAGGCCCCGCCGCGCTGCGGGCGAGCATGGCCGCGGCCGATACGAGCCCGGCGGTCAGCTCCCTGTTCGTGCGCGTGCTCGGCGCCGACGGCGACACCGTCTTCGCGCGCGTCCCGCCGGACTGGATCGAGACCCAGGTGAAGAACATTCCCATTCCAGGAGCGCCCAAAAACTTCCAGTTTCGCCAGTATGTGAAGTTCGTGCGCATCCCGCGCGACGCGCAGCAGGATTTCACGGTGGCGACGCGCCCGCTCTACGATGGGCGCGTGCTCCAGGTGGCGCGCAGCACCGACAATCGTGCGGCGCTGCTCGCGCCGCTGCGCAAG
>JAJXVO010000194.1 GCA_021782105.1 bacterium | reverse complement strand
AACCCGCTTTTCCAGGAACATCGGATTCCGGTCGGGCGCGCAGGGTTCGTAGGTCGGGAATACCACGGGTTCGCGACGCACTTGGACGGTATCTTGGGACATGATGAACGAAGTTGTTTCAGCGGTCGCACCGGGGACGCCGGCTCATCGGGAGAAATCCATCGCCGCCTCGTATCGGTCGACCAACGACACTCGCCGGAGCGTCGCAACCTGCGTTCCCGAACCGAAGTCGGGCCAGGCCGCCCGAGGAAGATAGATCGGAGCGTCGCGCCTCAGCGGGAGCACCTCGAGGGTCAAGCCGGCCCGCCGCTCGGCCGCGGTGAGCCGCCAGAGCCCGAACTCGAGCGAGGTTCCCTTGTAAAAGTTGTCCTCCACCAGGCGCCCGCCCGCGTAAAGCCGCGCGACGTCACCCTCGTAGCGGATGCAGAGCAGCGTACGCCCCGGCGCCTCGACAAGCGCCTCGGGCAACCGAATCCGCCAGGCCGCCGCGCCCGCCCACGCGGAATTCGGAGGTGCCAGCGGAATCCGCCGCTTTGGATTCATCCGAATCGCCGGTGCCGGACCGGCCTCCCGAAGCAGGCTGACCTCCGCCCGGGGTGTCGCCGTTTTTCCAACCGCCGCCACATACACCGAAAACAGTCCGTCGTCCCCCTCGGCGCGGAATCCCTCCGACGTGGCCGCCGGAGCCGGATACAGGGCGGCGCGCAGGTCGGCCGGATCCGCCGCACCCAAATGGAGCCGCACCCCGTCCGCGAACACGTCGGCCCGTGAGAGGCACAGCCGCTCCACGCCGCCAAGACGGAGTTTAGACAAATCCAGCGCGTCCCGCCGCGAGAGCATCACGATGCGCACGTCGGGCCGACCCGCGCGGCGGAGAATGATGCAGGCGTCCCGCCCAGGGTGTAGGTCTTCCACCAACCGGAGCCCGCCCTGCTCTCGCACCCGCCCCCCCTGCGCACTCACCGTCACGCCGTCCCCAGGAAAGGCAAACACCGCCCGCACCCCCGGCTGCTCGGCAAACACGAAAAGATGTTCCGCGCGCAGCCTGCACACCGGCTCCGCCGTCGCATACACGAGGTTCGTCCCCTCCAGGTCAAAATTCACGGGCCAAAACACGCAGGCGCCCGCCGGCACATCCACCGGCTTCGTTGGCACGAGCAGCGCGCCCGACCTTAGTTCGAGTCTCGCCTGAAATCCCTGGAGGCCCGGCAACGGGTAATGCCTCTGGTACGTGTTGATAAACAGAAACCCCGCGTCGCCGCCTCCGCGGAACGCCACGCGGGGCGTCGTACGGTCCGCAAGCCCGGAAGGCCGGACCGCCGGGTAGTCCGTCACCATCGGTGCGATGCGGTCGC
Organism: bacterium; assembly: GCA_021782105.1. Taxonomy (GTDB): domain Bacteria; phylum Verrucomicrobiota; class Verrucomicrobiia; order Opitutales; family Opitutaceae; genus MWDT01. The sequence continues at coordinate 6,106 of JAJXVO010000194.1, read as the reverse complement.
CGAAGTCCGCGAGGAACAGGTTCAGCAGGCGCATCCAGCGATAGCTCGCCCGCACCTGCCCGAACTCCCCCAGCGGCGCCTGGAAGTCGTAGGATTTCTGCTCGAGGTCGTTGAAGCCATGCCAGGTTTGGAGCGACTCCTCCATCGGCACCCCGCCATCCGGGTTCGTGCCGCCGTGATACATATAGGTGCCCAGGAGCGCGATGCCGGAGCCCACCTTGATGTAGTCGGGCACAACGACGTCCGGCGCACCGACCACCGGACGCCGGTGATAGGCCGTCGCCATGCCGCCTCCCATCTCGGCAGTCAAAAACGGCAACCCGTCATAGCGCGCCTGATACGCCCGGTCCTTCGGCTTCAGGTCCGGGCCGACATTGTCCTCGGCGCGGATCGGGGTGAAAAAAAAGTTCGGATTGGGTGTAAGCTCCTGGCGGCTCGCGCTCCAGAACTGCGCGGAATACCCGCCAAACACCGGGAGAAACCCGGACGGAGGGACCACCGCGTGATCCCAACCGGTCGCGCTGGTAAACGGGGCGACCAGGCCCGCCTCCTGCGCGAGGCGCAGCAGCGTGTCCATGTGCTCCACGCCGCCCCGGGACGCCCGATACTCGTTCTCCAACTGGATTCCGACAATCGGGCCGCCGTCCTTCCAAAACTCGCCGCGCACCTGCCGACCGATCTCGTCGAAAAAAGTCCGCACCTCCGCCAGGTAGGCGGGATCGTTCGTGCGGGTCCTGCCCTTCACCAACCAGTCCGGGAACCCGCCATTGCGCACCTCCCCGTGATCCCACGGACCCACGCGAAGCCACACCAGCAGGCCGTGCTTCGCACACAGCCCCACGAAGCGCCGCAGGTCGCGGCGTCCCCGCCAGTCGAATACGCCCCGCCCCTCTTCATGGAAGATCCAGAAGACATAGGTCGAAACGATGTCCACGCCGCCCGCCTTCATCTTGAGCAGCTCGCGCTCCCACTCTTCGGCGGGATATCGCGCGAAATGAAACTCGCCCATTACCGGAAACCAGGGCCGTCCGTTCCGGGAAAAATAACGGTTGTTCACCGAGAGCGTGACACCTTCCGACGAGATCCCGCCCGCGGGAAACGGCAGAGACTTGGTTGGCGGCGGCACCGTCGCACTAATCGTGACCGTCTGGCCGCACACCTGCGTGGGCCAGGCTAGCAGCGCCAGGGAGACTAGGGCGGCCATCCTCAGGACGCATCGGGGCGAAATCCGGAGCGGACGGTACATGGCAAGGGATTCGGGGATGTCCCACCTTAGCACCAATCGGCCCTCGCCTCCATGGAGCCGATTATGAATAACCTGGACGATTTTATGTTTTTCTAAGAATTCGTCTCCGCCCGCCCCGCCGCCCATGCCGGACCAATCTCCCGCTCGCCCACTCCGTCGCGCCCGTCCCGAAGGATTTGCGGGCCAGCATCTGTTCGTGCTGCCCGCGCCCGTCAGGAGCACCTCGCTTGCGCATCCGCTGCTCAGGAGTCTGCTCGTCACCGACGCCGGCTATTTCCCAGTCGCCGCCGGACACAACGTCGGCCGCCCCGCCGGCGCGGAGACCCACCTTCTGATCTTTTGTCTCAAGGGAAACGGTTGGGTGCGAAGTCGCGAGCGTTCTGCGGCGCTGACCGCGGGGGACGCCCTCTGGCTGCCCGCTCGCACGCCGCATGCCTACGGTGCCGACCCCGACGATCCATGGACGATCGTATGGGTGCATTTCCAGGGAAACGACGTCGTCAGCTGGCAAAAGGAATTGGGCTGGGCGGACCGGATGCCATTCGGACTCCGTTCGTTCGCCCCCGAACTCCTCGCCGATCTCGGCCTCGACCGCATCTACGCACGCCTTGAGCGCGGCTACGCTGTCGCAGATCTGGTCGCCGCGGGCGTCCAGTTGCGCTCAGCCTTCAGCGGCCTCGTCGATGCCGGGGCCTCCGCCGGCGCGGCGCGCTCGGCGAAGGAACGCGCGGCGGCGGTGCGCGATGCCCTGGCGTCCGATCCCCTGCGGCCTTTTCGGCTCGAAGAACTCGCCACCCGCGCCGGGCTCTCCGTGCCCCACTTCTGCGCGATCTTCAAACGCCTCAGCGGCTACGCGCCAATCGACTTCCTCATTCGCCAACGCATCCGCCTCGCCTGCCGATTGCTCGACTCCACGGACGCCTCCGTCGCCGACATCGCCACGAAGTCGGGCTTCGACGATCCCTACTATTTCAGCCGCTGCTTCCGCCGCATCATGGGCGCCTCCCCGCGCGCCTACCGCAAGGCGGTCAAGGGCTGATTCCACTATTCGATAGATGAATGGAACAGAATGCTGCGCCAAAACGCCAAGACCTTGATTTCACAGACATGGAAGGGATGCCTTTGGGCAGGCGAAAGATGTGGGTGAAAGCTCACGATCAACCGCGAACACCCTCCGCCTTCTGACCTCCGTCCTCCGATCCCTCATCCCTTCCATCCCTGTCAACTTGAGTTCATGGTCCCGTCGCAGCCAGCTTTGCCTCGAGTTCCGCAATGCGCTCCCGAAGCGGGCGCACCACCGCCTCGACCTCTTCGGCCGTATAGCGGGGCATGATGTGCTTCGGGCAGTTCCAGTCGAAGCCGAGCACGTCCACCACAAACACCCGCTCCTGCTTCGGCTCGTCAGGCAGCAGGTCGAACGCGGGCGCCACCGCCACCGGAACGATTCGGCAGGTGCCCAGGATTTTCAGACGCTCGCGGGCCGGATAATCCATCAGAAACAGCGACACCCGCCCCACCGACGCCACATTGCCCGCGCTGATCAACTGCCGGTTGCCCGAGTAGTCGGGAAACGCCAGCTGCGTCGGTCCAAGGATCCGCAGGAAACCCTTCGGTCCGCCCCGGTGCTGAACGTACGGCCACCCGGTTTCACCGACGCTCGCGAGGTAAAAGCTGTCCCGCGCGGCGATGAATGCCGCCTCCTCCGCTCCCATCGGCTGCGGGGCGCCATTCTCGGGCGGCACGGGGCGCGACCGTCCATAGGCCCCCTCCTGGACGCGGGCGACGGAGGGTGTCTGAAGAGTTCGCAGATAGGCGTGACGCATGGCGTGATTAAAATGTGTTGGAGACTCGGATGAACCACGCGGACGGCCCCGGCCTTCCCGTGCCGACCGTCCGCCTCCGTAGTCAGAAGAGCGCCACCTGCCACCCATCGGCGTAGTAGCGGCGCAGGCTCGCCAGCCCCGGCGTGCCTTCCGCCGGATTGTCCGCCAGCAGCGGCACGCCCGCAGCCTCGAGCCCCGCGACGGCGTCGTTTCGGATCGCACAGCCGCGCGACGCCCCCTTCACGAGGTCCCGCACAGCGTTGTAGCGCGCGTTGCCGCGATGCCCGAGCTTACCGAACTCCGCCGGCCAGCGCGTGCCCGTGCCCGCAAAGACAATTTCGACCTCGTCTCCCTCGCGCTTGCACTCCTCGGCCATCGCAAGCGCGTTCATCGCGCGAGTCGTGGCTTCTTCGGTGCCGGCCTTCGGGTCAGTGAGAATGATGATTGCGATCTTCATGATGATTTTGCCGCACCTCCGGGGAATTCCGTGCCGCGGCGAGATACGGTTAGACAGGTCCGTCTAATCCGCGTCAAGTTTTATTTAGACTGGTCTGTCTACCATTGCCTCCCACTCATCTCCTCCTACGCTACGGGCATGTCCTCCTCCACCGCGGGCGCACGCCCGAGCACTCCGAAGCGCGACCTACTGCTCGACACGGCCTTCCGTCTGTTCTATCGCGACGGCTTCCACGCGGTCGGGATCGACACGATCCTCGCCGAGGCGGGCCTGGCAAAGATGACGCTGTACCATCACTTCGCCTCGAAGGACGAACTGATCGTCGCCGCGCTCGAGCGACGGAGCGCGGAAGTCCGTGCTCGGCAGGACGCAATGATCGCGAAGGCCGGCAACGCGCCGAGGGACCGTTTTGCCGCCCTCCTGGAGTCCTACGCGGATTGGTTTCGCACGACGGATTTCAACGGCTGCGCCTTTATCCGGGCGGTGGCCGAATATCCTAACGGGAGTTCGCCGGTGCACCAGGCCGTGGTGCGCCATAAGGCCGCGCTCATCACCACGCTCGCCCGCCTCCTCACCGAACTCGGCGTCGCCGGCCCCCAGCCACTCGCCCGCCAGATTTACCTCCTGCTCGAAGGAGCCATCGTGAGCGCCCACACCTTCGGCGACGCCAAAGCCGCCGCCGACGCCCGCACCGCCGCGCTCACTCTCGTCGACGCGGCCCTCCCCAAGCACGTCCGCTCAAAAGCGCCGGGGCATCGCCGCACTCCTTAGACCCGCCGCCATTCCGTTTTTGGAAAAACCCTGCGTCGTTTTGGACGGGAGTCCGCTTCCCGCCCCCTGGCCGCTGCCGTACCCGCGCTATCCCTCCCGGCGACGCCAGGCCCCCCCGAATCGTCTGTAACTTTCGGCCCGGGGACTGGGTTGTTCAGCTGTCCGACGGCCCCCTCCATGCACTTCCAACCCCCGCCGCCCGCAGCACGGCGCTCCCCTCCCCGCCCCAAATCTGGCGGCGAAGGCATCCCGTACCCGTCCCGCCGGAGTCGCCTATGCTCGGCGCTCCCCAGCCGGTCGCCTGTCCACCCTCGTCCCCTAGCACCACGGGCCCCGCAGCACCGTTTTTTCGACTCACGCAGTCACTGACCCCAGCCTTCCATGCTCGGTAAAATCCGCTACGCCCTCCGCCAACTCGGCCAGACTCCCGGTTTCACGACCACAGCCATCCTGACCCTGGCACTCTGCCTGGGCGCCAATTTCGCGATCTTCGCAGTGGTCGACGCCATCCTGGTCCGACCGCTGCCTTTTCCCGATGCCAACCGCCTCGTGACGGTCTTCAACTCCTACCCCGGCGCCGGCGTCGAACGCTCGTCCGCGTCCTACCCCAACTACTTCGAGCGACGCGGCAACATCAAGGCCTTCTCCTCCCTCGCAATCTATCGCGACGACAGCGCCATCGTCGGCGCCGCAGGTTCGCCCAACCGGGTGCCGACCGCACGGGTTTCGCCGGAATTCTTTTCGACGCTCGGCGTGCCGCTGGCGATGGGCCGCGGTTTCTCCGAAGACCAGCTGACCTACCAGACCGACGGGGTCGCGGTGATCACCGATGCCTTCTGGCACAGTCACTTTCCCGCCAACCCCAAGGTGCTCGGCCAAACCTTCCTTAACGACGGGCTCACCGTGACGGTGATCGGCGTCTTGCCGCGGAATTTCCGTTTCCTGTCGAGCCGCGCCCAGTTTTTCCGCCCCGCCTCTGGCTCTCCCGACGACCGCCTCCCGAACCGCCGCCATAGCAACAACTGGCAGATGATCGCGCGCCTGGCTCCGGGCGCCACGCTCGCCGAGGCTCAGACCCAGATCAACGCCTTCAACCTCCAGCAGATTGCCAGCGATCCTCTCGCGTCGGTCATTAGGGGCGTCGGCTACCACACGCTCGTCAGTCCGTTGCACGCGGACTTCGTGAGGTCGATCAAGCCCACCCTGCTCCTGCTGCAGTGCGGCGTCCTCTCCCTGCTGCTCATCGGGGCGGTCAACCTCGCCAACCTGCTCCTCATCCGAGCCAGCGGACGCACCAGGGACCTCGCCATCCGCCAGGCCCTGGGCGCCGGCCGCTGGCACATCGCCGCCGACGTCATCACGGAAATCACCGTGCTCGCCGTGGTCAGCGGCCTGCTCGGCCTCGTCCTCGGCTGGCTCGGAGTCGGGCTGCTCCGCTCGCTGGGCGCCGACCAGCTTCCGCTCGGCACCACCATCGATTTCGACGCCCGCCTCGCAGCCCTGTCGCTGGCCGGAGCCGTCGTCGTCGGCCTCGTCCTCGCCGCGCCGATCATCTGGTACAACCTGCACGCGAACCTGGCGTCGACCCTCCAGTCCGAGTCGCGCGGCGGCACCTTCAGCAAGGCAGTCCAGCGCCTCCGTCACGTCTTCATCGTCGCACAAATAGGGCTCGCCTTCGTCCTCCTGTCGGGCGCCGGCCTGCTAGGCGTCAGCCTCCAACGCGTGCTCGCCACGCCGGCGGGATTCGACCCCACAAACATCCTCACCGGCCGGATCGCCCTGCCGTGGAAGAACTACAAGGACGACAAG
>JAJXVO010000193.1 GCA_021782105.1 bacterium | reverse complement strand
AAAGGGATAAAGCCATCGGCCCCCCTACGGGAGTTCGAATCCTCTCTCTGCGTTTCCGATCCCCATCCCCTCGCCCCCTTCATCCCTGTCGAAATCCCAGCTTTCAGCCCTTCCCGATTCGCGTATTTTCCGTTCTCCCCCATCCCCGTCAATTTCCTCACCTTCGCTTTTTTCCTTTCCGCAACGCTGTCACTCGCTTCGGCTGATGCCAATGACTCAGCCTCCGGATCCTCTCGAGCGTTTTCTTGGCCTGCTGCAGCAGGCTCTCGACGGGACTGCGCTCGTCAAACTCACGCTCGGGCGGCCCGTCGATGAAGCCGCGCCCGTGCTCAATCTCTACGCGCGACCCGTACAACTGAAATCAGGCCCCCACTTGAGTCTGGTCCTTCGCGAGGCCCGCAGGGACATCACCCAAAATCTTCCGACCGGCCAAGCCTTCGAGCGACTCTCCCAGGCGGTCCGCGACGAGTTTCTGGACGCCCATCTGTTCACCGCCGCCGAACACGTGGAACTGCGCCGAGTCCCGGGGCGAAAAGCCAGTCTCACGATTCGTCCCGCGGCCGCCACGGCGCCAAAGCCGGACGCAGGGCACGACCGGCCCAAGGCGTATCCAATCTCCCTTGACCGCCCCTGGCTGAAGGCGCTGGGGATCACCAACGACCGGGGACAACCGCGCGCCGAGATGTCGGCCAAGCTGCGCCAGATCCAGTCCTATGCCGAGCTGCTCGGACATCTTCTCGCGGAATCGTCCCTCGACACGCCGGAGGGCCGGGGAGGCAGGCCTTTGCGCGTGGTCGACATGGGATGTGGCAAGGGCTACCTCACCTTCGCGGTGGCCGACCTCGCGGGCCCCGGAGCCTCAGTGCTGGGGGTCGAGCTGAGGCCCGAGCTTGTGGCGCACGGCAATACGCTTGCACGCGAGACCGGTCTGTCGTCCCTGCGATTTCTGGCGGGCTCGATTGCAGACGCACCGCTCGAACAGCCCGACGTGGTGATCGCCCTGCACGCGTGCGACACGGCCACCGACGACGCCCTGGCCCGCGGGATCGAAGCGGGTGCGCGCCTCCCGGTCGCGGCGCCTTGCTGTCAGAAGGAGCTGCGCCCGCAACTCGCCGCTCCGGCCGTGCTCGCCGAGGCGCTGAAACACGGGATTTTCGCCGAACGCCAGGCCGAGTTCGTCACCGACGCCCTGCGCGCGATGCTGCTCGACTGGGCGGGATACCGTACAAAGGTCTTCGAGTTCGTGTCCACGGAGCACACGGCGAAGAACCTGATGATCGCCGCCATCAAGGCCGGACCGGCGGGGGACGCCGCCCAGGCCGGGCGCATTCGCGCCTTCGCGCAGTTCTACGGCATCCGCCGCCACCATCTGGCCGCCAGGCTGGGATTCGACCTTTGCGCATGACCTGGGACGACCTCGACTGGAAAATCCTGGAGCGTCTGCGCCGACGGTTCCTCGACGGCACCGCTGGCGAAGGTCCGTATTGGACAAGTGAGGACGACCTGCGGCATTACGATTTCACGTACGCTGAGCGCATTGGATGGAAATGGGACGCCGTGCTGCGGGAACTCGCGCTTCGCGGGTGGGCGCCGCGGGGCGGATCGCTGCTGGACTGGGGCTGCGGCAGCGGGGTCGCCGGACGGCGCGCGCTCTCGGCCTTTGGCGCGGAGCGTTTCGACTCGCTTCTCCTCTGGGACCACTCGCCCCTCGCGACGGACTACGCCGCAACCCGGGCGGCCTCGGTGTTTCCCGGGTTGAACATCAGTCCCGTGACGCCGGGATTTTTCGAGGGCGGATCCCCCATTGGGCTGCTCGTCGTCAGCCACGTTCTCAGCGAACTCTCGGAGGCCTCGCTTGCCGACCTCCGGCGCCTTGTTCTGAGATCGGAGACCGTGCTTTGGGTGGAACCCGGCAGCAAGGATCTGGCGCGCGGGCTGCAGACGATACGGGACAGCCTGACCGCTGAATTTCGCGTCGTTGCGCCGTGCACGCACACCGGAGCGTGCCCCCTCCTGGCGCCGGACAGGGAGCGCGACTGGTGTCATTTTTTCGCCCCTCCTCCCCTCGGGATCCACGCCGATTCCAACTGGGTGAAGTTCGGCCAGCGGGCGGGCATCGACCTGCGCAGCCTGCCCTACTCGTTTCTCGCCCTGCAACGGCGTCGGGGAGGATCGGATACGGGTGCGGAGGCTCCGGCGGCGGGATGGTCTCGCGTGATCGGCCGTCCGGAATTTTTCAAGCCCTACGCGCGGCTGCTCTCGTGCGGTGCGGAAGGAGCGGAGGAACTCACCCTGCCGAAACGCGCGGAGGATGGACTGTTCAAGCGCCTCGAAAAAGCCAAAGGCCCGCTGATTTACCGGTGGCGGCGCGATGCCGGAAAGATTGTCGGCGGCGAGGAGCTGGAATCCAGGGGCTAGAATGAGGCTGGCGGCGCCCCGTGTCCGCGAGACGCCTGGCAGCGCTGCATCATTCCTTCCGGCTTCCCGCTCCCCGCTTCTTCCGACCTACGGCAGCCACGGGAAGCGTCGGGCGTCGGGTTTGCGCTTCTCGCGCTGGGCGCTGTGAAACTCCTTCGCCTCGTCGCTCATGTAGTACAACATCGTCGCGTTGCCCGCGAGTTCCTGGATGCCCTGCTGACCGTCGACGTCCGCATTGAACGCCGCCTTCAGGCACCGGATCGCGATGGGACTGTGCCCGAGGATCTCGCGCGCCCATTTCACACCCTCCTCCTCGAGGTGCGCGACGGGAACGACCGTGTTGACCAGCCCCATCTCGAGCGCCTCGCGTGCGTTGTATTGACGGCACAGATACCAAATTTCCCGCGCCTTCTTCTGGCCCACGATGCGCGCGAGGTAACTCGAGCCAAAGCCGCCGTCAAAACTGCCCATGCGCGGACCCACCTGTCCGAAAATGCCGTTGTCGGCCGCGATCGTGAGATCGCAAACCAGATGCAGCACGTGGCCGCCTCCAATCGAATAGCCGGCCACCAGCGCGATGACCACCTTGGGCATCGAGCGTATCAGCTTTTGCAGATCGAGCACGTTGAGCCGCGGGATGCCGTCGGCGCCGATGTAGCCCGCATGTCCGCGCACGCTCTGGTCGCCGCCCGCGCAAAACGCGTATTTGCCGTCCGTATGCGGACCGGCCCCGGTGAGAAGCACCACGCCAATGGACGTATCCTCGCGCGCATCGAGAAACGCATCGTACATCTGATGCACCGTCTCGGGGCGGAATGCATTGCGTTTTTCGGGGCGGTTGATGGTGACCTTGGCGATCCCATCGGCCTTGTGGTAGAGAATATCGGAGTAGGTCTTTGCAACCTTCCACTGAATCGAGCTCATGGCGAATTTCTGGGTCTATCCGGTCCTCGGGTCACGCGAAATCCCGGGAACGGCCCCTGCAATTTTTTCATCCGCCGTAAAAAGGTGCTTGGATGCAAAACATAAGTTCCGAGAATGCCCGATTCAGCGATGCACACTCCGGATTCGCCTTCCCCCCCTCTACGCGCACAGGCCGCCCTCTGTCTCGGAGCCCTTGGCGTCGTCTACGGCGATATTGGCACGAGTCCCCTGTACACGATGAACGAGTGCCTCATCAATCTCCCCCACGTCGAACGCGTGGAAGGGGTGCTGGGTGTGCTCTCGCTGATGTTTTGGCTGCTGATGTTCGAGGTGGGGTTCAAGTACCTATGGTTCGTGATGCGGGCCGACAACCACGGAGAAGGCGGCATTTTCGCGCTCCTGGCCCTCTCCCACCCCAAAAACACATCCGTCAAACGTGGAATCGCGTTTTCGACGCTTCTGATCATGGCGGGCGCCGCGCTGCTGTTTGGCGACGGAGTCATCACGCCGGCGATTTCGGTCTTGGGCGCCGCCGAGGGTTTCAAGAGCTTCAGCCCTGCGTTTGAGCACCTCGTCGTCCCGATCGCGGTCCTCATTCTCGCGCTTCTGTTTCTGTTTCAATCCAAGGGCACCAAGGCCCTGGGCCGTGTATTCGGGCCCGTGATGCTGGTGTGGTTCGCGACCCTGGCGGTGTTGGGCGCGTGGCATATCGCCGACAGTCCGATGGTGTTCAGGGCCCTCAACCCGCTGCTCGGGCTGCGCCTGCTCATCACCCATCCCGGCGAAGCCGCGGCAGTGATCGGGAGCGTCATCCTCACGATCACGGGCGCCGAGGCGCTTTACGCGGACATGGGACACTTTGGGCGCCGCTACATTGCCAAGGCCTGGAGTTTCGTGGTGTGCCCCGCCCTCGTGCTCAACTATTTTGGACAGGGAGCCTACGCGATCTCGCATCCGGCCGACCAGAGCAACCCGTTCTTCGCGCTCGCACCCGCGGGCGCCCTTCGCCTCGGGCTCGTCGCCATCTCGATCGCCGCTGCCATCATCGCGAGCCAGGCCCTGATCACCGGCACCTACTCGCTGACCCGGCAGGCCATCCAGCTGGGTTATTTTCCGCGTCTCCGTATTCTCCATACCAATGCCGAGCAAGCGGGGCAGATCTACATCCCTCTCGTCAACGCGGCGCTCGCCATCGGCACGATCTGGATCGTGCTGGCGTTCAAATCCTCCTCCAACCTCGCCGCGGCCTACGGTCTTGCCGTCACAGGCACCATGGCCGTCACTTCCTACGCGTTTTACCGCGTGATGCGCCTGACCTGGCACTGGTCGGCCTGGAAGGCCGGGGCCCTGTTCGTCACGTTCCTTTCCGTCGAGCTTGTGCTGTTCACCGCCAATCTTGAGAAGATTCCCTACGGCGGCTGGCTACCGCTGATCATCGCCGCCGGTCTGCTGACGATCATGCACACGTGGAAAACCGGACGCGATGAGATCCTGGAAAAGGTCTACAGCGGAGCCATCACCGAACTCGACCTGGCGAATATCGCGCAGAGCAAGAACATCACCCGGGTGCCCGGCAGCGCGGTCTTCATGGTCGCCATGCCCAAAGGCACTCCGCTCGCGCTGCTTCACCACCTCAAGTCCAACAAATGCCTCCAGAAGACCGCAGTGCTGCTCACCATCCTCACCGAGGACGTGCCGGTGGTGGACGACGAGGAACGGCTCACGCTCGACTCGCTCGGCAACGGCGTGTGGCGGGCAGTGGGCCGCTACGGCTATATGGAATCCCCCGATGTCGCGGCACTTGTCCACCGCATCCAGAACCAGGGCGTTCCGCTGCAGCTCATGGCCACCACCTTCTATTTCAACCGCGAGATGATCATCACTGGGGGCAACGCGCGCATGTGGGAGTGGGAGAAACGGCTGTACGCGGTCCTCAGCCGAAACGCGCATCCAGTGAAGGACTACTACAAGATTCTCCCCACCCAGATCATCGAGATCGGCCTGCCGGTGCAGCTCTGACAAACGCCGCGGCAGGAAGCCGGGTATTCACAGGGATTGAGGGGATGAAAGGGATGGAAAACTAAGAATTTGAACAGAGAAAACGAAGATCGCGAAGCGCCTGGATGCGGACTGAGTGAGGGTTGGCAGGACTAGACAGTTGATAGGAGGATCGAGCCTTCTTAGTCTAAAACCAGCAGCCCACGGTCCTGACGCCGTCGATCAAAGCCCTCTTCGTTCCCTTCGTTGCCTTCGGTTCAATCCTGCCTGGAGCCCACCATCCCTTTCATCCCCTCCATCCCTGTTAAATAGTTCCCGTGTTTCCCTTTCGGCGCCCGCTCTTCCGTTGAATTTCCCTCCCGAGGCATCCATCGTCGGGCCTCGTCGTACATGGAACTCGATTACCGCAACCGAAACTCGCTGTGGTGCAGCGTGCTGGTGGAAACCCTCGCCCGCAAGGGCCTCGCGACGGCCGTGACCTCTCCAGGCTCGCGCAGCACGCCGCTCACAATCGCCTTCGCGCGGCACACGGGGATCGAGACCATCCCCGCCCTGGACGAGCGTTCGGCCTCGTTTTTCGCCCTGGGCCTGGCGAAGCGCACAGGCCGCCCCGTGGCGCTCGTGTGCACGAGCGGCACCGCGGCCGCCAACTACTACCCGGCGGTCATCGAGGCCAGGGAATCGGGCACGCCCCTGATCGTCCTGACCGCAGACCGCCCTCCCGAAATGCGCGCCTGCGCATCGGGGCAGACGATCGACCAACAGAAGCTGTACGGCTCTTATGCGGTTTTTCATCACGAGCTCGCCGTGCCCGAGCCCGACGAGGCCAGGTTACGCTACCTGAGGCAGACCGTGTCGCACGCCTACGAGCGCGCCCTCGGCCCGGACGCCGGTCCGGTTCATCTCAACTGCCCCTTCCGCGACCCGCTTCATCCCGAGCCGGAGCCCGGGCTCGACCGTCTGCGCGCGCACCTCAATGCCCCCGAATTCTGGGCCCAGGTGCGCCCACCCGTCGCGACATCGACCTCCCTCTCCGAGTGGCCCCTCCCTGCCACCGCCTGCGGCGTCGTGGTCGCCGGGCCCGGGCTGCGCCCGGACGAGGCGCCCGCAATCGCAGAAGCCTCGCGCCGCCTGGGCTGGCCTGTGTTCGCCGACGTGCTGTCGCCGCTGCGTCAGTATCCCTCGGACACTTCCGCGCTGGTCTGTCACTACGACGCGATCCTTCGCTCCGGGAGCGCCGCCGCCCGGCTGCGTCCCGAAGCCGTGCTCGTGCTGGGCGGGCTGCCGACCAGCAAGGTGCTGCGAACGTGGCTGGAGTCCCATTCGGGAGTGCCGACCCTCGTGCTCGCCGATCGCGCCGACAACCGCGATCCTCTGCACGTCTCGGCGCTTCAAGTCCGCGGCCGCATCGGATCGGTTCTCGCGCAACTTCCCGCGAGTCCGCTCCCGGGCTCCACAGACTACGCCGCGCTCTGGTCCAAGGCCGAATCCGCCGCCGCGGACGTGTTCGACTCAGCCCTCGCCGCCGAGGCCTCCCTGTTCGAGGGCAAAGCCGCCTGGCTGCTCGGCCGGACCCTCCCGGCCGGCACCCCGCTGTTCGTCGCAAACAGCATGCCGGTGCGCGACCTCGAGTACACCTGGGGGCCGTGCGGCCGGCGCATCGACGTCCACTACAACCGCGGGGCCAACGGCATCGACGGAACCCTCTCCACCGCCCTGGGCGTCGCCCACGGCGCGGCGCCCGCCGTCCTGCTGACGGGCGACCTCTCGCTCCTTCACGACTCCAACGGCTTCCTCCACGGCCCGCGCCTGAGGGGTTCGCTCACGATCGTTCTCATCAACAACGACGGAGGCGGCATCTTCGAGCACCTTCCCATCGCCCGCTTCGATCCGCCCTTCGAGACCTATTTCGCGACGCCCCAGTCGGTGTCCTTCGCCGACCTCGCGCGCGCACACGGGGCCGCGCACGAGCGGATCGCGGACTGGGCCGCGTTCGAGACCGCGATCGTGCGGCTGCCCCACCGGGGCCTGCGCATTCTTGAAGTTCATACGGATCGGAAGGCCGACGCCGCCTTCCGCAAACGCCTTGGCGCAGCCGCCTCGGCCGCCGTCGAACGCGCCCTCGC
>JAJXVO010000192.1 GCA_021782105.1 bacterium | reverse complement strand
GAGGCGGGCATCGCCTTGCACGGCACCGAGGTCAAGGCTATCAGGGAAGGCAAGGCGCAGATCAACGACGCGTTCGGTCGCATCGAAAAGGGTGAACTTTGGCTGCTCAACATGCACATCGCCGAGTACGCCTGGGGCAATCGTTTCAATCACGAAACCCGCCGAAAACGTAAGCTTCTTCTTCACCGGCACGAACTTCGAAAAATTGCGATGGCCCTGGACGCGGGAGGCCGGACGCTCGTGCCTCTGCGGATGTATTTCAAGGAGGCGCTGGTGAAGATCGAGGTGGCGCTTTGCACCGGAAAGAAACTCTTCGACAAGCGCGACGACTTGAAGAACCGCTCCGAGATGCTGGAGGCCCGAAAGGTGCTTAAGGCCAGGCGTTAGGGCTCGCTGATGAACGGAGTCTGTCGGCCAGGCCAGTTACGGTTGACCTCGGTGGCGAGGGCTTGCCAGGTGAAGGGCTTGTGCAGGATCGCACGGACCTCGGGCAGGTCGTCGAAACCACGCGCGGCCAGTTCCTCTCCGTGGCCGGTGATCATGATGAAGGGGACGTCTCTGAGAAAAGCCCTGGCGCGAGTCACGAGTTCGATCCCATTGATCGCCGGCATGTAATAATCGGTTGCGACCACTCCGACATCGAGTTTGCGCATCGCGTCGAGTGCGATGAGGGGGTGGTTGAATCTGTGTACGGGACAGGCAAGGTGTTCGGTCATCAGATCGCCCAGGTAGTCCAGATAGGCGATTTCGTCATCGACGATGACGAGCGATTTGTGAGAGGGCGGATTCAAGCCGGGCGGGAATGTGCCCACCATTGTCGGCGCATCGAGAGAAAGGCTAAAGGACGAATCGCCTATTCCTTGTGTAAATTTTGCGCTTCGCAGCCGCGTGAAGCGTCGATGCGGAGGACGGATTTGGCAAAGTGGGTTGATCCCGGATGGGCGATGGGGACACTGGCGCCGTGCTCCACATCGTTCTCCATTGTCCCGAAATCCCGCAGAATACGGGCAACATCGGCCGAATGTGCGCGCTGACCTGTTCGCGGCTGCATCTCATTCACCCCCTGGGTTTCAGGATCACGGACCGCAATCTCCGAAGGGCCGGGATGGATTACTGGCACGCGCTCGACGTCCACGAGCACGCGAACTGGGAGGCCTTCCGGGCGAGCCCGGTGGCGCCGCAGCGCCTCTGGCTGTTCACGACCAAGACGGAGCGGAGTTTCTGGAGCGCGAGCTTTGCCGACGGCGATGGCCTGGTGTTTGGCAACGAGGGCTCCGGCGCGCCGGATTGGCTGCACGCGGCGATCGGCGATGAGCGCCGCGTCACGATCCCGCATGCGAATGCCACCCTGCGGTCCCTCAACCTGAGCACGGCGGCGGGAATCGCCGCCTACGAGGCGCTTCGGCAGATCGGCAATCTTCGCTAGTGCCCGGAGGCGGGTGTGCCGGTGCTGAAATGGCGTGCTGCGAACTTTAGAAACGCCGGCCAGTCGGGCAGGTCGGTGTGGCCGCCGCGATGGAGTCGGAATGCGAGGTCTCCCGACATGAGGCCTGCATCGGGGGCGGGCATCGTGTCCGTGTCCAGGCCTTTGAATCCGAGAAGACGATACACCGGCGAGGCGGCGACGCAGGCCTGGAATTCGCCGACGGGGTCGGACCACAGGTCCTCGGTCCCGCCGGTGACGAGGAGGGCGCGGGGAGCCACCAGGGCAATCAGTTCGTGCTGGTCGACGGGGAGACGATCCCAGTGTCCGGCATATTTCAGGAAATTGCCGGCCATCCAGTGGTATTCGGACGGGCCGCACACGTTGTCGACGGATTCGCCGACGTCGTGGCGGTGGAGCTTGGCGCCGCATTCGCCCGAGCAGCTCGAGTAAACTGCGGTCCATCGCGAGTCCAGCGCGGCGGCGAGCAGGGCGGCCTTGCCCCAGCGGGAATGTCCCTCGAGGCCGAGTGCGTGGCCGTCGATCGCCGGGAGCCGTTGCAGCAGGTCGGCCGAGCGGCTCAGACCCCAGGACCATGCCGCGAGCACGCCCCAGTCGTCGGGTTTGCGCGCGGCTCCGCAGTTGACCAGCCCGATGATGCCCGCGCGGAGTCCGGCGCCGGAGTCCTGTTGGAGCGGCTCGGTGGTGAACACGGCGTAGGCCCAGCCCCGGGCGAGCACGAGGTCGCGGGGAGTCGGCCCGGGCGGCGGGTGATAGCCGGGAAAGTGAAAGCCTCCATCGATCACGACGATGACGGGCACGGGCCCGCGGCGGCCGGGAGGCAGGGTGAGCGAGAGGTCGATTTGGGGCGTGGCGCGCGGGTAGGCGCGATTGTCGATGAGTCCGGTCCAGTGCGTGGTGACCGATCCGTCCGAGGCTTTTGCCGGCGCATCGGCACGCCAGGTGACGGCGGGCGTCCGCGAGGGAATCCGGCCGTAGATCTGGGATGCGAATTCCTCGAGCAATTCAGGGCGCCGAACCTTCCACCAGAGGTCGGGAGTGTCGACCCGGCGGCCGTCGTTGGTGCGGAGCAATGCAGGAAGAGGGTAACGATCGGCGCGGGCCTCATCATAATTGTTCCAGTTTCCCCAGCTGGACCGGACGATCGTATGCCCTGGCACGCCATCGGTCCAATTGTAGGGGCTGCCTGGGACCCGGGTGGTGTGGGGTGGGCGTTTGGGGTCGCTCTGCGGAGGGGGAAGCGTGGGCGTCGAGAGGCCGAGGCTCGCCATCGTGGCACTCCAGTCGGCCTGAGCGGCCTGCTGCATGCGCTGCCAGCGGGCTGCGCGGGTGGCGTCGGGCACGGAACTGGGGGTTGCGTTGGCCAAATAACAAATCAGCAGGAAGGCGCTGGGCAAAAGGGAGAGCCGGACGGGGAATTTCATGGGGGTGAGCGACCGATAATTCACCTGGGGCATCTCGCAAGGCGGACGTCGGTCTATAATTGGACCTGAAGCAGGGCGAGTGCGACGCGCCGGGGCCGACGCGACGGGATGCGGGCTCGGCGAACGATGCGTTTGTGGTGTCGCCGTGGCCCAATGCGGACGACTGTTCCGAGCTCCGAACCGGGTCAGCGCGGCGTACCCGCGGGGAAGGGAATCTGCTGCAGCTCCCGCGCTCGCAGGCAGGCGACTTCATGCCTGGGGGCGATGGCTTCGAGAACCGGCGGAGTAGTGCGGCAGGCGTCGATCGCGTGCGCGCAGCGCGGATGGAAGGGGCAGGCGGGGGGGGGGGCGTACGGAGAGGGCGGGTCCCCCGAAAGAAGGATGCGCGCGTCGGAGCCGGCCGTGGGATCCGGCACGGGGATGGCGCTCACGAGTGCACGCGTGTACGGGTGAATGGGGTTTCCGATCACCAGGCCGGCATCACCAATCTCGACGATTCGCCCGAGGTACATGACCGCCACGCGGTCCGACAAATGCTTCACGACCGACAGATCGTGGGAGATGAAGATGAGGCTCAGTCCGAATTCGCGCACGAGGCCTGAGAGCAGGTTGATGATCTGGGCCTGGATCGACACGTCGAGCGCCGAGACGGGTTCGTCCGCGACGAGCACGCGCGGTTCTAGGGCGAGTGCGCGTGCGATCGCGATGCGCTGCCGCTGACCGCCGGAAAACTCATGAGGGTATTTGCGCAGGTGCGCCCTGGGGATCCCGACGCGCTCGATCAGTTCGGTCACGCGGGCCGGGATTTCCGCACGGGGGCACCGATGGTGCACGGCCAGGGGTTCCGCCAGCGCGTCGAAGATCGTCATGCGGGGGTTCAGCGACGCATAGGGATCCTGGAACACCATCTGGATCCTTCCGCGAGCCCGTGTGAGAGCGGCTCCGTCGAGAGACAGAAAATCCTGGCCTTCCAGGAACACGCTGCCCTCGGAGGCCGGCACGAGGCGGAGGAGGGTGCGGGCGAGTGAGGATTTGCCTGACCCGGACTCGCCCACCAGGCCGAGAACCTCCCCCTCGCCGAGGAAGAACGAAACGTTGTCGACGGCGTGCACAACGTTCACATGGCGCCTGACGAGCAGCCCCGCGCGCCGGGAGAAACGGGTCGACAGATTTTTGACCTCGAGAATGGGGGCGGACATGGGGGCGCGGGGTCAGAAGGGAAGTTCGCCGCGTGCCGAGCGTGGGCAGGCGTGGAAATGGCCGGGTGCGGCGCTCACCAATACGGGGGCCGGGTCGATGCGGCAGGCCCCGGTTGCGTACTCGCAGCGTGGGGCGAAGGGACAACCTGGGAGGCGACGGGAGGGGTCGGGAGGGGAACCGGGGATCGTGGGGAGCGCGATGCCGCGCGGGTTGGCCGAGGGCAGCGAGCGTCGGAGGGCGCGTGTGTAGGGATGGAGTGGATGCGCGAAGAGTGTTTTGACTGGGGCGCTTTCGACGATTCGCCCGGCGTACATCACGTTCACGCGGTGGCAGAGATTTGCGACGACACCCAGATCGTGGGTGATGTAGATCACGGCCATGCCCGTCTCCCGCTGGGTCGAGCGGAGCAGGTCGATGATCTGTGCCTGGATGGTGACATCGAGCGCGGTGGTTGGCTCGTCGGCGATGAGCAGTTCAGGTCGGCCGATCAGCGCCATGGCGATCATGGCGCGCTGTCGCATGCCGCCGGAAAATTCGTGCGGATACTGCCTCAGGCGCCGTGAGACATCCGCGATGCCCACCGCCTCGAGCATCTCGCCTGCACGGCGCAAGGCTTCGCGCCGTCCGATGCGACCGTGGATCAGCAGGGGCTCCATCACCTGTTCCCCGATCCTGAGGGTGGGATTGAGGGCGGTCATGGGATCCTGAAATACCATGGAGATGCGCCGGCCGCGGAGCGAGCGGCTCTCGGCGGAGCTGCAGGACAGCAGGTCGATCCCGTCGAAGCGTGCGCTACCGCCATCCACGTGTGCCGGCGGGGTGGGGAGCAGGCCCATCAGCGCGGCGCAGGAGACCGACTTGCCGGATCCGGATTCGCCGACGATCCCGAGTATCTCGCCGCGGTCCACCGAGAAATCGACCCCGTTGACGGCGTGCACCACGCCGTTGCGCGTCCGAAACTGGATACGGAGATCGTTGACCTCGAGAAGCGGCACGGTCAGGCGGAGACGGACGAGAGTTGGCGAAGGTAGATCCGCTCCATCGCCTCCGCCATGCGCGGTACGGAGTAGCGGTCGGCGATGAGGGTCGAGACCTCGAGCGCGGCGGGGCGTGCCGCGGATGGATTGCGCAGCAGAGGTGCGAGTTCGCGCTGGAAGCAAGCGGCGGACAGGGGCTCGGGGGAGCGTCCGTGGTCGGCGAAGCAGAGGGCGCGCGCGGCCTCGAAATTGGAGCGGGTGACGAGCCCGAGAAACCCGGTGCGGCCGGCGGCGAGGGTCGGCGTGGCGCAGGCCATGGCCTCGAGGGCGGTGTTGGCGGTGCAGACGGCCACGGTGGCAAGGGTCATGAAGCGCTCCACGTCCCGGCGCGGGCCCACGAGGCGCGCCAAAGGGGTGGCGCGGCCGGCGTTGAGCCGCCCGACATGGTCGCCGAGCGCGGCGGATTCGGGGCCCTCTCCGACGAGCAGGATCTGAAGGCCAGGAAATGACTCCGCAAGCGCAGGGGAGGCATCGAGCAGGGCATGCCCCACGTCGGCTTTCCTGTTTGAGAACCGGCTGACGAAGACGACGACCGGGGCATCCGCAGCAAGTCCGAACTCGCTGCGGAGCGGGCCTGCGTCGATCCCCGGATGGAAGCGGTCGGTGTCGATGCCGTAAAACTCCAAGGATATCCGATTCCTCGATACACCGCCGAGCCAGGCTATGTTGTCGCGGTCTCCCTCACTCATGACGATCACCTCCCGGCTCCAGTCGCGGAAGAGCAGCTGCTTGGTGCGGGGGCGCGGGCCGTGCACGCTCATGAGGTAGGGAAGGCGCAGCTCCTTCGCGAGGCGGCGGCCGATGCGGGCCGAATGATAGTTGTGGGCGTGCACGAGCTGGTAGCCCGCTTGGCGGAGCTCAGGGAGCGCCTGGCGCCAGGATTTTGCGAGTGAGCCGACCTTGTGGAGACGGGCGCCGGCTTCGACGGCCTTCGATTCCCAGAGTCCTCCTTCGGTGAGGAGGCCGACCTTGTGCCCGCGCGCGACGAGGCCGGCGGCGAGTCGGTACAGATAGGTTTCCACTCCGCCGATGTTCATGTGGCGGTTGACAAGGAGGATCCTGAGCTCGGGCATGGCGCGGAAGGGAAGGCTACTGTGGAAGCGGCCGGCCAAGAAGCCTGTCGCGGATCACGCACAGACATTCGGTGAGGTAACCCGCGCCCTTGGCACCGCGAGTGATCCAGCGCTTTCCGCCGCCCGGGTTGAGAACGATGAAATTGAGCAGGCTGAGTGCCGCGCACATCAGCACGTGCAGGCAATAGGCGGGCACCCGCGAGATCAGCCAGGGCATGCCGGTGCCCGGCCGAGAACTGCGTTCGATGACGCGCGACCGGGAGGAGTCGAAGGCGTGGCGGAAGGCGTACTTGAAGGTGAGCCGGTTTGACGGAATCTGGTGCTTCAACCCGGCAGTGGGGCTGAACCAGATTGCATAGCCCGCGCGTTGGACGCGGCGCACAAGATCGTGATCCTCGCTTCCGGTGAGGCGATTCCCGAAGCGGCCGAGGTCCGTGCGGAAACCTCCGATTTCACTCAGGACGGATGCCCGGAAGGCGAGGTTGGCGGTTGCCGGCAACTGGGTCGGCTTGAGGGGGCCTACGTCCGTCCTGTAGTTGAATGGCTCCCACTGCCCCTCGAGCCACCGGGGGAGTCCGTCGGGAAAGTGGGGGATGACCTCGCCGCCGACGGCTCCGACGCGCTCGTTGCCGGGGCGGAGAAACGGCTCGACGATCGCGGCGAGCCAGGTCCCGTCGCCGAGCATGTCGTCGTCGGTGAAGATCACGAGTTCGCCGCGGGCCTCCGCGATGGCCCGGTTGCGCGCGTAGCTCGAGCCCTGCTGCTCCTCATAGATGTAGCGGGGCGCCTTGGGCGCGGAGGCAAAGGACTCGACGACGGAGCGGGTGTCGTCAGTGGAACGATTGTCGACGATGATGAGTTCCCAGCGGTCGTCCGGGTAGTCCTGGCGCGTGAGGAAGGCGAGCGTCTCGCGCAGCCATCGGGCGCGGTTGTAGGTTCCGATGGCGACGGTCGCGAAGGGAAGGCGGGGTTGGTCGGCGGCCATGGTTTTGGATCAGCGCTCGACGGGTTTGCCGGTGAGCCGGCGACGCATGACGAGCACGGCTTCGGAGACGTAGCCGGCCGATTTCGCGGCGCGGGTCAGCCAGCGTTTGCCCCAGCCCCATTGGAATGTGACGAAAGCCAGAAGGCTGACGAAGGCGCAGATCGGGATGAGCAGCGTGTAGAGGATCACGCGGGAGATGAGCCACGACGTGTAGCCCGGGAAGGCTGCACGTTCGACGACGCGGGAACAGGAGGCGTCGTAGAACAGCTTCATCATGTAGCTGAAACGCAGGCGGCTGCCGGGCACGACGTGCTGGAGGTCGGCAAGGGG